>NZ_LXQB01000016.1 GCF_004421185.1 Methylacidiphilum sp. Yel
GCCGATGAGAGTGTCAGGGTCTATCAAAACCTCAACACCCTCATCGGAGAGCTTGCCCTGGCTAAATCTGGTCAGTTATCTCCAGGAATCCCCTGCCTTTAGGCATGGGGAGGATGTCAATGGTTCCTTTTCCATTAAAAGCTCACAGATCAAATGGTAAACGGTAGCCTGCACTTCTTGGATTCGAGGAATGTAATCAGAACGAACGATAATGGATAGGTCAGCAAGCCCCCTGCGAACGATCTCCCCTCCATCGTATCCCAAAATGGCAATAGTAGAAAGCCCCTTTTTCCTTGCTTCCTCAAAACAGGCCAAAACATTGCGTGATCCCCCACTGGTCGAAATTCCAATGACTACATCCCCAGATTCCAAATGGGCCATCAATTGACGCGAAAAAATGACTTCTGCTCCCACATCATTTGCCAGGGCAGAGAGCACCGCTGGTTCTATAGATAATGAATAGGCAGTTAAAGGTTTGGGCCATTCTAGAGAGATATTCAGTAGGTCTAAAGCAAAGTCATTGGCATCCGTAGCTGATCCTCCATTGCCAAAGAGAATAATTTTAGCCCCCTGTTGACCTTTTTCTTTAAGTAGTTTTGCTGCCTGAAGAATCTTTTCGCCCTCTTCTTCTACCAACTTTAATCTTAATCTTTCATCTTCTTTGGCTTTTTCTTGTATTGACCAACTTACTTCCTCAATAATCCCTGCCTCTGGCTGTCCATCCATACCCAAAAAGGGATAGAGAAACTGTGCTTCTCCTCCTGATTGTCCCAACTGACGGTGTTCAAAAAAAAGATGCACTGTTTCCCATAAGGTGTGATAAAGGATTTCGACGATCTCTTGAAATATAAAAGGATCTTCAGAAGGATTCTCTATAAAATAACTTCCTTTCTTTCCAGGGAGCGCTAAAGTCAAAGCCCCCCTTCCCATTGCTAGATCAATGGCCTTTTCAACTAAAACATCTCCTTCAATTCCACTGAATCCAAAAACAATATCATTAGCCTTGCAGATGGCCTTAAGCCAATTAAAAAAATCCGCTGAGATATCTAAAGCCGGCAGCGCTCGTTTGCCAACGATTACAGGATGGACAAACTCTACCGAAACATGCTGTGCATCCGTTTGAGAAGAGCCTCGACCAAAAGCCAAAATTCTACCTCCATTCAAAAACCGGCTAGCAATCTGCTGGCAGATTGTAGCCAATGATAAAGCTTCTTTTTGGAAAAACAGGGTTGAGAGCCCGTTCCGCTTCTCAACCCGTTGCCTTATCCAATTAAGCTCTTTTGTTATTTTTTCTTTCCTTAACATATCCTTGGCAAGGGATCTCCTACAAGCATATCAACCATCCGACTCCCGCCATATGCAGAAAGAGTAACCACTTTCCCAGAAGGTTTGTCCGAAATTACCCCAATAATTCTGGCTTCTTCTCCTCCAGGAATGTCATTTAGCAGCTTTTGAAAATCAACGGCCTTCTTCTGATCCACAACAGCAACAAATTGCCCTTCAGAAGCTATGTGCAGAGGATCCAGACCCAAGATCTCACAAGCTCCCCGAACTTCTTGACGAATTGGGATCAACTCCTCTTCGATCATAACGCCAAAGCCAATGTCATGGGCAAGTTCATTAAGGACGGAAGCCAAGCCTCCCCTTGTCGGATCCCGCATCCACTTGATAGCCGAAGGCTCCAATCTAATCATGGGTTCAATCATTGGCCAAAGAGGGCGGCTATCTGTTTTAAGAGTTGCTTCCAGTTCTATTTCTCCCCTGGCTAAAAGAACTGTAATCCCATGGTCACCGATAGGACCTGAAAGTAAAATTTTATCTCCAACTTCCACTCTATGAGGATCTAAATTCACCCCTGGTTCCACAAGCCCATACCCAGTCGTTGTAATATAAAGCCCGTCTCCTTTTCCGTGCTCAACGACTTTTGTATCCCCACCAGCAATAATAACCGAGGCAGCTTTTGCAGCCCGAGCCATGGCTTTGACTTCCCGTTGAAAAACCTCCATCGACAGCCCTGCTTCCAGAATCCAACTGGATAAAATAACAAGCGGCTTTGCTCCCGAAACGGCCAAGTCATTCACAGTCCCGTTGACCGCAAGTTCACCAATGGACCCACCCGGAAAGGCTAAGGGGCTGACCACATAACTGTCTGTTGTGAGCGCATACCTGGTTTTATCCCATTCGATAATCGCAGCGTCAGCAAGAGGCTCTAAAAGTGGGTTCCTGCATTCAGCCAATATCACCTGTTCAATTAACCTCCTACTCGATTTACCTCCCGCTCCATGAGCCAGTTCTATGCACTGTTCCAGTTTCATTTTCCAATTCTAAGGCAAAACCTAATTAACTTGAAAGCCCACTTGTCCCTCTGCCTAGAGCTCTGTTTTCTGATAGACGTGATGGAAGTAGGCTGCACACGCTCCTTCAGAAGAGACCATCAAGGCTCCTACTGGATGTTCTGGATTGCAGCTTCTTCCAAAAAGCTTACACTGATAAGGCTTAAGCACTCCTTTAAGGACTTCTCCACACTGTGCTGCTTTTGGATCAGTAAGAGTAATGCCTTGAGTGCCAAAACGCAGTTCAGCATCCCAATAAGAAAATTCCTTTTTAATTTTAAGGGCTGACTGAGCTATGAATCCCAGTCCGCGCCATTCGAAATACGAACGAAGCTCAAAAACCCGTTCAAGCAGCTTCAACGCTGTGCGATTACCTTCCCAAGGAACAACGCGGCCATACTGATTTTCCACCTCGCTCTTTTTTTCTTTTAACTGGCGCAAGATTCGTAGAATGGATTCTAAAATATCTAAAGGTTCAAAACCTGAAATCACTATTGGTTTCTTATAATTTTGAGCAACAAATGCATATGGCCGACACCCAATCACTGTAGACACATGACCAGGACCAATAAACCCATCAAGTCGCATATCTGGCGAATCTAGAATCGCTCGAATGGCAGGCAGAATCAACACATGGTTACAAAATACAGAAAAGTTTTTTATTCCCCATTCCTGTGCCTTTAAAAGCGTTAGAGCCGTTGCAGGAGCTGTAGTTTCAAAACCAATTGCAAAAAAAACAACCTCTTTTTTAGGATGTTCTTTAGCCAGCTTCAGGCTGTCTAATGGGGAATACACCATTCGAATGTCTCTGCCTTTTGCTTTCAGGACCAAAGGACTGCCTGTTTGACCTGGCACTCGCATCATATCCCCAAAAGCGGTTAAAATCACTTTTGGATCTTCAGCAATTCTCAGCCCCTCGTCAATTCTTCCCATCGGCAATACACATACAGGACATCCTGGACCATGGATCAATTCAACATTTGAAGGAATAAGAGCATGTAGGCCAAATCGGTAAATAGAAAAAGTATGGCCCCCGCAGACTTCCATGATCCGGTAATGTACCGTAGGATCAGCTAGCTGTTGAATCGTTTCTATTGTCTTTTTAATAAGTCGACTGTCCCGAAATTCATCTACATATTGCATCTAAATCAGATCCTTCAAAGAAGTATCTTTTATGTTTTTTTTTCTTCTTCCATAGAATAACCTTGAAGCTCTTCCATTGCCTGTTTATCTTCTCCAAGCATGGAAAGAATCCGCAACTGATCCTGAGCTTCACGTTCAGATATTTTCGCCAATGCAAATCCGACATGAATTAATACCCAATCCCCTGGTTTCGGCTCTTCGTCCTTTATTAATTCAATGTTGATCCTCCTCCTCACTGAAGAAACCTCAACAAGAGCTGTTTGAATAAAAGGCATTTGATCATAAGGATCCATTTCAACTATTTTTCCAGGAATTGCTAAACACATATCCTTTTGTAGGCTATTCTTTTTCTCATTGATGTCAATGCCAAGTAAAGAAGGCTTCAGAGCTTTTTCTTTATCCAGTGATTTTCATAAGCAAGGGCAATGAGCTGACCAAAACTGATATTTTCGTCATTGGGACAGAGAGCCGTATGAAAATAGAGTTCAAATTTGTCTCCCCACAAAAGCTTCAAAAGGTCAACTAATAAGCCATTTTGAAAGACTCCGCCAGAAAAAGCTATTTTCCGCACTCTAAACTCGTTGGCTAGTCTTCCGACCAGCAGGGCTAGCCAATAGTGTAGTCCAAAAGCGATCTCCTCCTTCGGTCTTTTATCTTCTGCCATCTGCCTCATCCATCGGATCAACTGACCTAGTTGAACCACACTGTTATAAAGCTTAGCCTCAGGAACTTTCCAATTTTTTATTGCCTGCATGTTGTTCCAAAGACCTGCAGATAAAGCGTACCGGGTAGCTTGTTTTTGCAACTCCATGGCTGCTTGACCTTCAAAAGTAGTATAATCGCAAAGACCAAGTATCGAGGCTACTCCATCAAAAATTCTGCCAACACTTGAACTTAAAACATATTTTCTTGCTTCAATCATCTTCAGATAGGTTCTCCATTCAAGAGCTGAAAACTTCGGTCTTAAAAAATTCAGTTCATCTAATGTTCCAACCTGTGATGACCACAAGCCAAGAGCAGAAATACGCGGTTCTTTAATGCCCTTGTCGGCTAAGAGAAGAGGGAAATATTCGAAATGAGCTAGCCTCTTCATTTCTTGATCCCTTTGAAAAAGAAAAAATTCTCCCCCCCAAATTCTTCCGTCTTCCCCATATCCAGTCCCATCCCACACGACACCCAATACAGGCTGCTGTTGCCAAAGAAGGTCGTTTTCGGCTAAAACCGCCCAAAAATGGGCTTTATGATGCTGTATAAAAACAGGGTTGAGTTTATAATTCTTTGAAATCTCCAACCCCAATTCAGTCGAATGATACCGAGGATGAAGGTCCACAGCGAGAGCTGTGGGTATAAAATCAAAAAGTTTTGTAAAATGAGACAGGACTTTCTGATAAGTTTCATAAGCATTCCAGTTGCCCAGATCACCTAAATATTGAGAAACATACAGGTTTGATTCGTGACAAAGACTGAAAGTAGCTTTGAGATCCGATCCCAAAGCCAACAGAGAAGCTGACTGTGAAATTTCGTAAGAGTCTAAACTATAAAAAGGAGCAAAAGAACGACTTCTTCGGAGCAAAATCGGCGTCTTCGTCACAGGGGAACATGCCATGACGGAATCATCCTGAGGAACAGCAATGTCTCTGTTATGACTAAGAACTTTATCAACTACCCCTTGGAGTTGAGAGAATACTTCTTCCTCTGTAGTTAGTATGGGAGAGCCGGAAATGTTCGCGCTGGTTGCTACCACTGGATGTTGGATGAGATCAAGAAGCAAAACGTACAAGGGAGCATAAGCAAGCATGATCCCAAGAGTATCTTGCAAAGGTGCAATGTGCTCAGAAAGGACCAAAGAGAGGTTTATTTTTTTCCTTAGGAGCATAATTGGCTTTTGACGGGATGTCAGCCACCTTTCTTCTTCATCGGAAATTTCAGTATGTTCTTTGACAGTCTTAAGGTCTTGAAACATTAAGGCAAAAGGTTTATGAGCCCTTTTTTTGCTTTCTCTCAGGCGCAAGACAGTCCGATCGCTGTAGCCGTCTGCAATAAGTAAAAAGCCTCCGATACCCTTCACAGCGACAATTTCTCCTGCTAAGATTGCCTTTGCCGCTTCGTCAAGCGCAGCCTGATTGCAGCCCAATTCATTTCTTTGTTTATCATAAAGTCTTAGGGTTATCCCGCAGTCTTTGCATGAATTGGTTTGAGAATAAAATCGGCGATCCAGTGGCTCCTCATATTCCCTTTGGCATTCATAACACATCTTAAAAGAAACCATCGTCGTTCTCTGCCTGTCATACGGTAACGAAAGGGTGATGGAGAAACGTGGCCCGCATTGCGTACAGGTTATGAAAGGATAACCAAAGCGCCGATTGGTTGGAGAACGAAGCTCCACCAGGCAATCCTCACAAAGATCAAGATCAGGCAAAAGAAGGACCGATGGTTTACCTTCTTCTTGACTTTGTTCGATGGTAAAATACTCATAATTTTTGATTTCTGTTTGTTCGAAGACCGACGAACTGATAAATGCAATAGACGGAGCTTGATCGATGAGATCACGACAAAAAGTTTCAACATTTTCTTGAGGCCCCTCGACATGGATGTGGACTCCACTTGTCGTATTGTTGACCCAGCCTTGCAGTGCAAGTCTTTGAGCAAGCCTGTAAACAAAAGGCCGAAAACCAACTCCTTGAACTTTGCCTTTTAAATGAATGCGTAAGGCTTTTTTCATTACAGGTGCTTTGACATCAGCTAGGTCGTAAACGAAAGGCTGAGCTTTTTAGCTTCATTCTCCTCCTCCAAACAACCAGAACAAACCCACTCCTATAGCCAAACTGCCAAAACAGATATTTAACCATTTCCCTTTCCTTTGCGTATCTAATAGTCGACTAAAAACCATCCTGGATAAAAAGAATGAAAAAACGATCATTCCCAATATAGCTCCTACCCCAAATCCTAAAACATAAAGGGCTGCAAGTGTTTGAGTGGGAAATGCCAAAACGGGAAGGGCACCGAGAAAATGGTTGGATCCCGCAACACCATGCAACAACCCTATCCCTAGGGATGCATGGGTATGATAATGTGGACTATGCTCGTGTACGAGGGAAGTAGAGGAGACAGACGGAGTTTCCTCGTGGTAGTGAATATGACAATGTTCTATCCCCTCATGATGATGGCTATGGATATGAATTTTCTTTTGAAAGACTCGGCGAATGGTCCACATCCCTATCCCAATCAAGACAATCCCAACCGCTTTTTCCGACCACCGAGAAAGCTGAGCGATCGGGAAGAGATTACGAAAAAAAAAATAAAATAACCGCTAAAATCCAGATTCCTCCGCTATGTCCTAGGCCCCAGAACAAACCAATTTTCCAGGCTGCCTTCCTGCTTTCAATAGCCAAGGGAGCAATGGCGCTCAAATGATCCGGTCCTGTTAAAGCATGAATGAATCCAGCAACTAGGCCAGTAATCAACACAAGTTCTGGGGATAAATCCACAAAACGCCTCTAATCAAGTTGGTAAAAATTCAACAACTAGATCCTTATCCTCTAATAGTGGCCAATTGTTGATTAACCCAATGAAACCACTTTTCTATTCCTTCTCCTGTTTTTGCTGATAAGGCAACGACTTCCATTCCTGGCCGAATCCTTCGAAGACCATCCATACATTTTTCCACTGAAAAGTCGACATAAGGGAGCAAGTCGATTTTGGTCAAAACCAATAAATCAGCTCCGTAAAAAGCTTCAGGATATTTAAGGGGTTTATCATCCCCTTCAGCTACAGACAAAAGCAACACTCTCTTTGTTTCACCTAAATCAAAAAGAGCAGGACAAATCAAATTACCCACATTTTCAATCCATACGATCCCCTCCGAAGGTAAAGGGATCTCTTCTAGAGCATGACCAATGGTATGGGCATCCAAATGACATCCTTTGCCTGTTTGGATTTGTACCGCTTCAACACCAGTCTGCCGAATTCTTTGGGCATCTATTTCACTCTGCTGATCCCCTTCGATGACCGCTTGAGGGAATTTCCCCTGAAAAGCCTCAATGGTTTTCACTAAAAGAGAGGTTTTCCCTGAACCTGGGCTTGAAATTACATTTAGAGCCAAAATTTTTCGGGCAGAAAACAAAGAGCGGTTCGCCTTTGCAAATCGGCTGTTTTTTTCAAGAACATCCATTTGAAGTTTCACCTGCTCTCTTGGTTTCTCAGCCTTCTTCTCATTGTGATCATTATGATCATGGTGAGAATGAAGTAATTCCGGATGGTGGTTTGCTGACTGAGCTGATTGATGAGAAGCAGGCTGACAACCGCAATGTTCGCACATAAGTCTATCCTCCCCACAATAAACAATGGTTGTTTAGAATATGAGTATAAAGTATAGGTCATTTTCTTTTTTTCTAAAGTGAAATTTGTGGCTATGGAGATTTTGTCGACCACACTCAAGCTTTCTATCCTTTTAAGGATTCAGGGCATAAGCTAAAAAAATAAGTGGAAAAGACCTAGATCGGCTTTTTAGCTTCTTTCAAACTAATTGTCGAAGAGCAGCTTACCTTCTAAACTCATTCAGTTTCACTTATTTGCTTCAGTTTTTGGAAAACAGGTTTTCCATCATTCTGAAAGTGTTGCTCCTCATACATAGGTAACAGCAAGCTAAAAAAATATACCTTTAAACCTCATTCAACCGGTCTTGAAGATCACATTGCCAATGGCACTTTTTGTCGCAATATTTTGCCTCAAGCGATGGATAAGTGAAGACATGGGAAATCAAAGTCCAAATAAAACTAATGTCTTTGACTTTTTGCTAGTGTAATTTCATTACGCCATCAGAAGACCATGTTCCAGTCACTACACCATCAATGTATTATGGAAGATTAGCTTCAAGATTGTTAAAAACAGTTCTAAAAGCTTTTAGGCATTCTTAAGAAAAACTAGTTACTCCCTATAGAGCATATTCGAGGAACCATAATAAAGAAAAAACGGCATTAATTAGCCGCTGGCGATTCGTTCTCCCTGGAAGGACCATTGGGAGTCTCTGATGATGTCTTGGAATCCGTTTCTTGACTATCTTTAATTATTATGTTCCATAATTGATGAAGAATATAATAAAAGAAACCGATTCGGATCATTTTGGAAAGTATCCACCGGAGAGAATATAAGAGAAGACCTATAATAATTCCAATGATCAAACTGATCCAAAGGAGGTTTTCATTAGGTAAGTTTTTACTAACCCGCTTTAAAGATTCCAAGAAGCGGGCTTGAGCTTCTTCTAGCCTTAATTTAAAATCTTGTGAGCTATTTTTCGTATTATCCATAAAAAAAATCCAGACAATAACATTAAGAAGGCGCCACAGAGAAATGCTCCTCCAATTTTTCCTATTCCTGCACTAAAAAGAAGATAAAGACCCCATATTCCATAAAAAAACCCAATAAGAAAAGAAATTGCCGAAAATATAATAAAAATTAAACTGATTAAGAGAAGAATAAGAAAAGCCCAAGCCTTGCTACCAAGATAATTTAGCTCCGATTCCAAAAATTCGAAAAAGTGGAGAACTAGCTGGCCAATTCCCCAAAATGGCTCTTTTCTTCCTGAAGTCTCGCCTTCTTTGTTTGCCATCAAAATCTTGATCAATTGAGAAGTATATTACAGAAAAAAAAACTGAATTTAAAGAATCATTTCAGGAAACACACTCATAATTTTGGGTATCTACAGATAATTTTTGAAATAAATGATAAAGTCAGACTCCCGTATTCAACCAGAGTGCCCAAATTTTTTTTCTAGAAAGGACAATGATTTATTAAAAAAAGATTTGCAATGTTGCCTGAATCAAAAAGGCATTTGCAAAGCGGCATAATCGTAATCTAAACTTGCAGCTGGAGTAAATCCAGCTCCTCCTGCCAGCAAATAATGGTTGTTGGTCAGATTATAAATCCAAAGACTGGCTTCCCATCTTCTTGCTGTATAAAACAATCTACCATTCAGCGTATACCATGAAGGGGTGCGCAAAGCATAATTAAATCCCAACCACTGACCTGTCTCCGCAATGGCCCATAGCGAAATACCAAATCCATTATCCATTTTGTATGTTGCTATCCAATTAGCATAGTTGGAAGGAAATCCCGGGAAAGGATACAGGCCAGGAGCCAGAGAAACAATAGGATCAACAGGCAAATGGTACAATGCTGCCACACGGGTCGAATAAGGTTGGTTAACTGTTGGCCCGATAGGATCCGAAGACCAGTTTTCAAAGCCATCAATTAGGTTGTATCCAAAGTTGATCCACAACTGTTTACAGGGTTGGTAACTTCCTTGGATCTGAAAGCCTCTGACCGTAGCTGAAACTGTTGGAGTTATCCCGCTAGGTAAAACAAAAGCAGGTACAAAACCCGTCTGATTATAGACAGAAAGAGCTAAGAAAAATCGATTGTTCAATAAATTGCATTTGACACCAATTTCCTCTAACTCATTAAGCTGATGGTAATAAGACCCCAGTGAATTCTGGAGCAAAAGCTCCAAATTGAGATTGAGCAGTAGTCTGCCCAAAAAAGCCTGTTGCATAAAGACTCATCCACGGATAAGGTCTGTACGAAGAGCTGAATGTTAACTGCGGTAATATGGCTGTTAGTTGAGTACGGTCATAGGGTTCAAAAGGTTCAAGAAGAATGGCTGGCGTTCCATCTGGAGGACTAGCATCAACATGGTAAAAATCCATCCTTCCACCAAAAAGCAAAGAAAGCTTGGTGCCAATCTGAATTTGATCTTGAAAAAAAGGAGAAATTTCAAAAAAACGACATTGAGTAGAAAGAAAATTATCAACGTTAAAAAAACCTCCAGGAAATCCAGGAATAGGAACGTCTGTTAAAAATGGATTGCCATAGGCAACCGCTGTATCATAAGAAACAGGAGAAGGATCATCCTGTCCTCCACTAAAAGGCTTGGTCATATCCACCTGATTTGCAGGGCCATGCCATGTTCCAAAGTATTCCAAATCGGATAAAAATCTAAAAGCCATCCCAGAATCAATCAGTTGTTTGATTTTATTGTCTTCCAAGGTAGTTATGACTTCGAGACGATCGGCTACATTATAGCCATAAGGCAGAAAAGCCCAGGTGTCCATGGGCACCGGTTGGCCAATTTCCGTTCGAAAATATTCTATCATAAGGTTATTAACAATCCGCAGCCGATCATCAATCTCCAACCGGATAATCGGTTGAAAAACTCCATAGGTTTGAAGTGTGAAATTCAAAGGACTATTGAAGATGTTGTTTCTGCGGCTAATTGGAACTTCAGGCCCAAAATCTATCACGTATCCTCCCGAAGGAGGCGGGGTAACATGACCAGGAATAAAAGCTCCTGTAGGACCTATTGATCCAATCCAACTCCCTGTCTGGTAAAGTCCGTCATGGATAAGAGCAGCATTAGGTCGATTAAGTCCTGCGTAAGGAACAAAATTGTTGAGATCCACTTCTCCATTCCAGTCGATCCAAAGATTTTCCCATGGATGGGCACTAAAAGCCAAATAGAAGGCCTCCCTTTGCATATATGCCCCATCGTAGTAATTAAAGGGTGCATAACCAGCCTGCCCAAAATAATCTATTCTGAAAGCGGCTTTTTTGGTTTTCCCGACTGGTCCTCCTAAATCTACATTCCAAAAGCTATCCCCATACATGCCAAAAGTATAGGCAGCATTTCCATGAAACCGGTCGAAATAAGGCTGTTTAGTTAGCTCATTAACGTAACCCCCAGCAAATTCTTGAGGGCCGAATATAATACTTACTGGACCAGTCACTATATCCATAGAATCATAAGCCATCATGTTCATTAAAGGACCCCAATTACCCCCCACTTGAAAAGCCCACTAACATTCCATTACGAAACACTGTTCCTGGCAGGCCCCGGATGATAGGTTCACTAACAATATTACCAGTCGCTTGAGTGGGATTTATCGAAGGGCTAAATGCAGCTAAATCATTTACAGTTAAAGCCATGACCGTTTGCATCTCCTCTTGACTTACAGGACGAATGTCGCGAGGAATTTCTAGGATGTTCATTTCAGGACCATAAGAAGAAATCTGTCGGCTGGTAGGCAAAATAGTAGGCTCGGAAGAAACAGTCTGAGCACTAACGGTAACTTCAGGTAGAGAAATGGTCGGAATGCTTCCTGGAGGTTTATTTGAATCTTTTGAATGCTTTTCTATGGCCCCATCGATTGGATCATCCATTACTTGTGCCCAAGCTACAGATTCAAAATAAATTTCCAGCTTAAAGAAAAGAGAAAGATTAAAAAAACCAGGCAAAAAAACAAAGGAGGAAGAGGATCCAAAGAGAAAGATCCGTAACAACAAGCTTCAGCTTCAATCCAAGGTCCTTCATGTAAAAAAGTCGCTAATTCTTTAAGCAAAAGAATTTCATATGCAGAAAACTTAGCAAAATCGACTTTGGTTTTGGCAAAACCAAACTGCACAATAACCCAATCATCTACCTGGATTTCGGGTATAAAAGAAAAGCTAATCCTGCTTTTTCTACCTCCACACTGCACCCAGCCAACCAGATCTTTTTGCATAGGATCATAAGTAATGGAGAGAACTTGAGCAAAAAAAGGACAATTTCCAGGATAAAATTCTTTTATAAATCTCATTTTCCGGTAGAATAATACTTTAAAAGAATATCAATATAGTAAACCAAAAGAAAAAAAATTAAACTAACCAACAGTGCACTCGCAGCAGCCGGTCTTTATGGGTGATGACCAGCGGCCAAACTAGCCTTTAATCGCCTACAGCAGCCTTTCTTGTTGGAGTTTATACCAAAACCAATCTCAGCAACCAGCTCGAACGTCCAGCCCTTATGGGGCAATAGAGTTCCAGCACCTGCTTTTGCTGCTCTAGAGCACATTTCTTGACATTCTCATAAAGAGTAGCTACTATATTTTGGAAATAGCTACTTAGAGGCAAATCATGGAAGGAATCAAGATAATGACGGCTAAAGAATTAAAGAACAAAACAGGTAGCGCTTTACGATATGTGGCTAAAGGTGGAAAGATATTGATAACCTTGAGGGGAAAACCCATAGCGATCATATCTCCCCCGAATCTTGAAGGATCACTACAACAACCCCTGTTACGCTCCTTTGAGGAAGCGTGGAGAGACATAGAGGAAACTTTGGAAAAGACAGAACCCTTCTTTATAAACTGGAAGGAGGCTGAGAGTTGGTCAAGAAGAAAAGAAAAAAAGAGGTAATCTTTGTAGATAGCAATGTTTTTATAATAGACTTGCGATATAAAAAGGATAAAGATTATAAGATCAACAAGAGTTTTTTGGATTACTTGTATGAGAAAAAGACAGGAATTACAAGTGTATTCAACCTCCTGGAAATATGTGGGATCCTTTCCTTCAACCTAAACGAAAGGCAGATTGTAGAGCTTTATCATTACTTCCCGGATAAATATAATGTTGAAATAATACCTTCCCCACTACTGGAGTTATCCTTGCCCCAACTTGCCATAAGAAAGGTTTTTGAAGTTATAAACAGAAAAGTTAGCTTCGGGGATGCATTAATTATATCTCTAGTTGAAAGCTATATTCCCCATATCACTCATTTTCTTTCTTGGAATGCGATTCATTTTAAAAAGAAAATTTCAGTGGAAGCATCACTAAAAGTCTTAACACCCAGGGAATTTTTAACTCCTCCGGGAAATCCCCTTCCATAAGGTAGCATTGGGAGAGGCGAAGGTTTTTAGAGATGTTTTGAAGAAGTATGGAGAGGAGCAAGGAAAATGAGAGTCTCTTATAGATTCAGGGCACATAACCTTCTAAGACTACCCAACAGATTCTTGAGGAATATCTTGAGGCGTGTAGGTAGCTTTATGACAGGTTGCTTGATGAGATAAAGAGGGCTAGAGAAGAGAGCAAGAAGATTTCTCGGGAAGAGACTCAAAAGTTCATTGTAAGGTTTATAGAAGAGAAACCAGAGCTTAAGGGTGTTTATTCCAGGCTACTTCAGATGATGAACTAAGTAATCATTCAAAAGAATTCTAGAAAAATGGTTAAACCAAAATCTGAGTATCGGTAATGTAGTCAGAAGGATGGAATATGTTGAAGCAAAGGATGAATTGCACTACGTAAAACAAAAAGAACAGTTCAAAGGTGCTGAAAAAGCCTGTAAAGATGCTTGAAGAATTAGCAAAAGATGAAAAAAGTCATGCTTCTACCTTACGTAATCTCCTTGAAGAAAGTCCCTTACCTAAAAATAGAATAGAAAGCATTTTGATTAGAGAAAAATGGCATGGCAAAGGAAGAAACTGGATAACTGACTCCATTTATTGTATAAATAATGGGTTAGGAGCTGTTTTTGGCAAAGATGCTTGGGTAACTGGCGCTACTGTAAGGGACAGAACTTGAGCAAAAAAGGACAATTTCCAGGATAAAATTCTTGTATAAATCTCAACTATTTTGAAAGAATATCAATATAGTAAACCAAAAAAAAATTAAACTAACCAACAGTGCACCTTAATTTTGAAATCCTAAAAGCCCTTCCCAAAACGCAATGTTTGTCTCCTACTCTAAATTTTTTAGTCCAAGTCCATTATCTTGGAAAAGAATGTCTTGATTCGGCTCTTCTGCAAGTACGGGTTATGATAGAGCCGAAAATCAAAGATTACAGCTTATCGGAACTAAAAAGGATAGAGCGTCGTTTTGGTCCACCCGAATCTCTCAATAGTATTTTGTGGTGTGAAAAGATGCTGCTTTTAAATCGAATCAATTCGATCCAGACCGTAGATCTACCCATTGAGATTAGAGATGATCATGAATCGGCTATGTGGTATTATTTTTCCTCGTTAGAAGGAGGAGAAATCTTTTTAAAATTTTTTTTCAGTGGAATTTGTTATCTTTTAGCTGAAGACAAAATAACAGTCCGATCTATTCCTTGGAGTTCTGAATGCAGCTATCTGATGCCTTACGAAATCTGGAAAGAAACACTTTTTCGATACTATCCTGATTCCCTTTGGATCCGATTGGATCATAGCCTCTATGAAAGACCTCAGGATTATCAATTATCCCATAGACTTCCTTCGCTGCAAACGGCCTTAGAAAGGCTATTAGATAAAGAGCAAACTGAAACAAGGAGAATAGGTTGACAATAGAACAAGCCCGTCTTTTATCTCAATCTCTTCTCTACGAAGGCTATATTCTATGGCCTTATCGAGCCAACGCTTTAAAGAATAACCCGGCAACCCGATTTCAATTTGGGGTTCTGATGCCACAACTCTCTGATCCTCAATTCCAACAGGAACCATATTCTGCCTCTTACGGGTGTGGATCCTTCCGCTCCTGCCATCGTCTGTTTGGAAACGTGGTCCGGATGGGGAAACCCATGGACGTTTTTCGTCTGAGAGACCGCCTGGTCAAGGAGTACAGCGACTTCGTCAGGAGCTTCCTGACCGTTCGCGACGAGCGAATCTGCCAGCTCGTCGAGGATGAGCTCGAGCAGGGCCTCCTCTGGCCGGAGGCTCTGGTCCAACTGAACCCGGGATTCGAGATGGCGGAGACCATCGACGAGCTCGTTGACCAAGGGATGCTCCACGAAACCTGCCGACAAATCTTCCGGATCAAGAGCGAGGCCGACCCATATGGGCGTCCCCTGCGGCTGTACCGGCATCAGGCGGACGCGATCCGGGTGGCACGGACGGGCGCGAGCTACGTGCTGACGAGCGGCACGGGATCAGGGAAGAGTCTTGCTTACCTCGTTCCCATTGTGGACGCCGTGCTGCGCGAGGGGCCCGGGAAGGGCATCCGGGCCATCGTCGTCTACCCCATGAACGCCCTCGCCAACAGCCAGGCTAGCGAGCTCCGCAAGTTTCTGGAGCTGGGGTTCCCCAACGGGCGAGGCCCCGTCCGTTTCCGCCGCTACACCGGTCAAGAAACGGACGCCGAAAGGCAAGAGATCGTCAAGAATCCCCCGGACATCCTGCTCACTAACTACGTCATGCTCGAGCTCATCCTCACCAGGCCCATCGAGCGGGGCCTGGTTGAAGCAGCTCGGGGTCTCCGCTTCCTGGTACTGGACGAGCTTCACACCTACCGCGGCCGCCAGGGATCCGACGTGGCGATGTTGGTTCGTCGGGTCCGGGAGGCCTGCCAGGCACGGGAACTCCAGTGCGTGGGCACCTCTGCCACCCTTGCGGGGGTCGAGGACCTGAGCAAGCAACGCGCCCGCATCGCTGAGGTCGCCACTTTGCTGTTCGGTACGGAGGTGCGTCGCGGGGCGGTCATCGTGGAGACGCTCCGGCGCGTGACCGATGCGTGGGACGCATCCGACCCTGCCTTCCGCCAGGAGCTCCGGCGTCGGGTGGAGGACGGGGCGGTCCCCGAGAGCGTCGACGCCTTCCGACGGGATCCCCTGGCCCGCTGGATCGAGAGCGCCCTCGGCATCGAAGAAGTGGGCCACGAAAGGCGGCGGGCACGGCCGCGGCCCATCCGGGGCGAGGACGGTCTCGCCCGGAAGCTGGCCACACCGACCGCGCTTTCGGAGGACCGGTGCGCGGAAGCTATCCAGCGGACGCTTTTGGCGGGCTGCACGCTGCGTGACCCTGAGACCGACGCGCCTCTGTTCGCGTTCCGCGTGCACCAGTTCTTCACCCGGGGGGATACGGTCTACGCGTCGCTGGAGCCGCCTGAGGCTCGCTACCTCACCTTGCGTGAGCAGCAGTACGTCCCCGGAGATCGGACGCGATGGCTCATTCCCCTAGTCTTTTGTCGAGAGTGCGGACAGGAATACTACGCGGTACGAGAGATCCGCGACGATGGAGGGCGCACGGTTTTTGAACCCCGAGAGCCATGGGAGCGAGAGGAGGGAAGTGCATACCTCTACCTTGCCCCGGATGATCCCTGGCCTGAGGAGCCTGAGGCCGTCTTGGAGCGCATCCCCGGCGATTGGTTCGACGCGTCAGGACAGCTTCGGAATTCCCGCCGGGACTGGCTCCCTCGCCCGGTGCGCATCGGCACGGATGGTCGGGAGACACCTGACGGGTCCACGTTCCTGCTTATTCGCGCTCCCCTCCCCTTTTGTATGCGTTGCGGGGTCTCCTACGAGGGTCGAGAGCGGCGCGACTACGCGCGATTGGCCACCGTGGGCGAGGGGGGCCGCGCCACCTCGACAACGATCCTCGTCGCCGAAGCGATCCGGAGGCTCGCCGAGGACGAGGAGCTACCTGCGACCGCGCGCAATATTTTGAGCTTCACCGACAACCGGCAGGACGCCTCGCTCCAGGCCGGTCACTTCAACGATTTCGTGGAGGTGGGACTCCTCCGTGCTGCGCTGTACCGCGCAACCCAGCAGGCCGCCGCCCCAGGAATCCGTCACGACGAGCTCACGCAGCGTGTCTTCGAAGCACTGGCGCTCCCCATCGAGGGCTACGCGCGCGACCCCTCGGTCCGGTTCGCGTTCCGCGAGGAGACGGACAGGGCCCTCCGAGACGTCCTCGGCTACCGCCTCTATCGGGATCTGGAGCGCGGGTGGCGCCTGACAGCCCCCAATCTCGAGCAGTGCGACCTCCTCAGGATCGAGTACCTCTCCCTCGACGAGGTGTGCGCAGCGGAGGACATCTGGCGCGGCCTGCATCCTGTCCTGACCGGAGCCAGGCCCGAGGAGCGGCAAGAGGCGGCTCGAACGCTCCTGGATTTGCTACGCCGCGAGCTGGCCATCAAGGTGGACTACCTCGACCCTGTCTACCAGGACGGACTCCGCCAACGCTCCAGCCAGTACCTCGCCCCGCCATGGGCCTTCGACGAGGACGAACGGCTTGTGAGCGCGGCTGTCGCCTACCCGCGCCCGCGCCGCAAGGAGGACTACGGGGGACATCTCTTTGTTTCCCCCAGGAGCCTGTTTGGTCAGTACCTCCGCCGCCCGAGCACCTTCCCTGGAAACCGGACTCAGCTTCGGCTTGAGGATACCGAGCGGATCATCCGCGATCTCTTCGCGGCCTTGAGAGAGGGCGGCCTGGTGGCGGCGGTCGACCAGCCGCTCCGCGACGTCCCCGGGTACCAGTTGCTGGCAGCCTGCATGATCTGGAAAGCAGGTGACGGGAGCAGGCCCTACCAGGACCCCCTGCGGCGGGTCACGGTCCGCGCCGCGACGGGCCGCCAGGCGAACCCGTATTTCGTTGACCTCTACACCGGGGTGGCGGGGACCATGGTCGGCGTCGAGGCCCGGGAGCACACCGCCCAAGTTCAGGCGGAGGTCCGCGAGCAGCGCGAGAAGGACTTCCGGGAGGGCCGGTTGCCTATTCTGTTCTGCTCCCCCACGATGGAGCTCGGCATCGACATCGCCGATCTCAACGTGGTGAACCTGCGGAACGTCCCTCCGACACCCGCCAACTACGCCCAGCGGAGCGGGCGCGCGGGCCGGAGCGGCCAGCCGGCCCTCGTGTTCACGTACTGTGCCGCCAAAAGCTCCCACGATCAGTACTTCTTCCGCCGTCCCGAGGAGATGGTGTCGGGCCAGGTCCAGCCGCCCCAGCTCGACCTCACCAACGAAGATCTTCTCCGAGCCCACGTCCACGCCGTCTGGCTTGCCGAGACCGGGGTGGACCTGCGTTCGTCCCTCGCCGATGTCCTCGACACCGAGGGCGAAAATCCCACGCTGCAGATCCGCCCCTCCCTGCGTGACGCGCTTGCCAGACCCGAGGCGCGTGAGCGCGCCCACGAGCGGTGCCGCCGCATCCTCCGTAGCATCCGCGGACTCGAGGAAGCCGACTGGTACCACCCGGACTGGCTTGACCGGGTCCTCGACGGGGCCCTCGGGGCCTTTGACCAGTCCTGTAACCGATGGCGTACCCTGTATCGAGCGGCCCTCAAGACCCGCGAGGAGCAGAATCGGGTCATCGGAGATGCCTCCCGGAGTCCCAAGGACCGCGACCGCGCCAAGCGCCTGCGGGCCGAGGCCGAGTCGCAGCTTGAGCTCCTCCGGGCCGACGTCGAGGGCGCCCGGCCCTACCAGTCGGACTTCTACAGCTACCGGTACTTCGCGAGCGAGGGGTTCCTGCCTGGCTACAACTTCCCGCGCCTGCCGCTCTCGGCCTTCATCCCGGGTCGCCGGGGCACCAGGGGTCGCGACGAGTTTCTCTCGCGCCCCCGCTTCCTGGCGATCTCCGAGTTCGGGCCTCGCGGGATCGTCTACCACGAGGGATCGCGGTACGTGATCCACCGCGTGCTGCTGCCGCCCGAGCGGACGGGCGAAGGGCGGCTCGTGACCCACACCGCAAAGCAGTGCGGGGCATGCGGCTACCTCCACCCTATCCTCGAGTCCCCCGGGCCCGACCTCTGCGAGCGCTGCGGCGCGGTGCTCCCCGCTCCCGTCGAGCGCCTCTTCCGCCTCCAGAACGTCTCCACCAGGCGGCGAGACCGCATCAGCTCCGACGAGGAAGAGCGGCTGCGCATCGGCTACGAGATCCGCACGGGGGTGCGCTTTGCCGAGGAGAACGGCAGGCCACGCGCCAGGTCTGCCCGCGTCGTTCTCGACGGCGAGCCCCTGGCTACTCTGACCTACAGCGGTGCGGCCACCCTGTGGCGGATCAATCTGGGCTGGGCCCGGCGGAGCAACCCTGACCGCCTGGGCTTCCTCCTCGACACGGAGCGGGGGATCTGGCAGCAGCACGAGGCCAAGGAGCCGACCGAGGACGAGGATGCCGCCACAGCGACAGAGCGGGTCGTCCCCTTCGTGGAGGACCGCCGCAACGCGCTGCTCTTCGAACCTGCCAGCGAGCTCTCGGAGGAAACCATGGCCTCTCTGGGTGCTGCCCTCATGAAGGCCATCCAGGTCGAATTCCAACTGGAGGAGCAGGAGCTGGCCGTCGAGCCCCTGCCCACCCCTGAGCGCCGCCGGCTGCTGCTCTTCTACGAGGCCGCCGAGGGCGGGGCCGGGGTACTCCGGAGGCTCGTCACAGAACCCGAGGCCCTGCCCCGGGTCGCTCGGGCCGCGCTCGCGCTCTGCCACTTCGACCCCGAGACCGGCGAGGACCGCCGCCGCGCCCCGCGGGCCCGCGAGGACTGTGAGGCCGCCTGCTACGACTGCCTGATGAGCTACACCAACCAGCCGGACCACCGGCTTTTGGACCGTCGCCTCGTACGGGATGTCCTCATGAAGATCGCCCGGGCTCGCTGTGAGCCGTCGCCCGGCCCTGGCCCCCGCGCCGACCACCTGGAGGCGCTGCTTCGTTCCTGTCAGACGGAGCTCGAGCGGCGGTGGCTCCGGTTCCTCGACGCTAGGGGCCTTTTGCTCCCTTCGCGGGCCCAGGTGCTCATCCAAGACGCCCGCGCGCGCCCGGATTTCGTCTACGACGCCGACCGGGTAGCGGTCTTTGTCGACGGACCCGTCCACGATTACCCGGACGTGGCTATCCGCGACGCGCGGGCCGCCGAGCGCCTGGAGGACCTCGGCTACACCGTGATCCGCTTTGGTCCCAACGAGGCCGCCTGGGAGGAGGTGATCGACCAATGGCCCAGCCTTTTCGGGAAGCCTTCCCGGTAGGCTCACTGGTGCGGGCGCGGGGCCGGGATTGGGTCGTGCTCCCCCGGTCCGACCCCGAGGTCCTCGTCGTCCGGCCCCTAGGCGGCACCGAGGACGAGGTCACCGGGATCTACCTTCTGTTGGAGCATGTCGAGCCGGCCACCTTCCTCCCGCCTGACCCCTCGGACCTCGGAGACTTCCTCTCCGCGCGCCTGCTGCACGACGCGCTCCGCTTGGGCTTCCGCGAGACCACCACGCCACTGCGCTGTCTCGCCCGTATTGCCGTAGAACCTCGGCCTTACCAGCTTGTCCCGCTTCTCATGGCCCTTAAACTCGACCCCGTCCGTCTGCTTATCGCCGACGACGTCGGAGTGGGAAAGACCGTCGAGGCGGCCCTCGTGGCGCGAGAGCTTCTGGACCGCGGGGAGGTGCAGCGGCTTGCCGTCCTCTGCCCCCCGCACCTGGCCGAGCAGTGGCGGCGGGAGCTTAAGGAGAAGTTCCACATCGCGGCCGAGGCGGTCCTGGCCGGCACTACGACGGGCCTGGAGCGAAGTCTTGGGCTCGGCGAGAGCCTGTTCGAGCACTATCCCTTCGTCGTGGTCTCCACGGACTTCATCAAGTCCGAGCGGCGCTGGCAGGAGTTCGTTCGGACCTGCCCCGATCTGGTCATCGTTGACGAGGCCCACGAGTGCGCCGACCAGTCGGGAGGACGCGGCGCCCACCTGCGGTACCGCCTCGTCGCGAAGATCGCCGAGGACCCCCGCCGCCACCTGATCCTCGTGACGGCCACGCCCCACTCGGGGAAGCAAGACGCTTTCCGGAACCTCCTCAGCTTCCTCGACCGCTCGCTGGCCACCATCCCGGAGGACCTCTCCCCCGAGGCCCGGCGGGCAGAGCGGCAGCGCCTGGCCCGCCACTTCGTCCAGCGCAGGCGCGCCGACGTCGAGCACTACCTCACCACCGAAACTCCGTTTCCGAATCGGGAGGCTAGGGAGGAGACCTATACCCTCTCGGCCGAGTACAAGGACTTCTTCCAGCGGGTGCTGCGCTGGTGCCGCGAGAGGGTCCGCGACCCCTCAGGCGGTGCCCACCGTCAGCGGGTGCGCTGGTGGGCGGCCCTCGGCTTGCTCCGGGCGGTGGGGTCGAGCCCGGCGGCGGCCGCTGGCACCCTGCGCGAGCGGGCCCAGGGGTCACACACCTCTACCCCCGAGGAGGCCGACGAACTTGGCCGCCGCACGGTCATGGATCTCACCGATGAAACCGCCGAGGCGACGGACGTCACCCCGGGAGCCGACGCAGAGGACGAGGCCCCGACGTCACCGGAGAGGCGCCGCTTGCTGGAGCTGGCCCGCGCCGCGGACGCCCTGCGAAGGCAGGCCGACCGAAAGCTCGCTAAGGGCATTGAGCTCGTCCGCGGCCTCCGCGAGGACGGCTTCTACCCCGTCGTCTTCTGCAAGTTCATCGAGACGGCCGAGTACGTAGCAGCGGCCCTGCGCGAGGCGCTCCCCGGGGTGGAGGTGGAGGCCGTGACGGGCCGGCTCCCTCACACCGACCGCGAGCAGCGTGTGACCGAGCTCGCTACGCATCCCCGGCGGGTGCTCGTCGCCACCGACTGCCTGTCGGAGGGGATTAACCTCCAGGACCACTTCGACGCTGTCCTCCACTACGACCTCGCCTGGAACCCCACTCGTCACGAGCAGCGGGAAGGCCGCGTGGACCGATTCGGCCAGCGGCGCCGGCTAGTCCGCACGGTGATGGTCTATGGGGCGGACAACCCCGTCGACGGGATCGTTCTTGACGTGCTCCTGCGCAAGCACCGGGAGATCCGCAGGAGCCTCGGCGTGAGCGTGCCCGTCCCGGAGAGCGAAAGCGTCCTGGAGGCTATTCTCGAAGGTCTACTCCTCCGAGGCAGGCCGGACGATGTCATCGAGGCCAAGCTGCAGCTTTTCGAGACGGAGGTCATCGCGCCCAAGCGGACCGAGTTCCACCGACGCTGGGATCGGGCCGCCGAGCGGGAGCGGCGCTCCCGCTCGATCTTCGCCCAGGAGGGGATCAAGGCCGACGAGGTGGCCGCCGAGCTCCAGGCTCACCGCCGCACCCTGGGCGGACCCGAGGACGTGGCCCGCTTCACCCAGGACGCCCTCCACGCCCTCGGGGCTGCCGTCGCCATCCGCGACGGGGCGCTTGAAGCCGAGCTGCGCGAGACTCCCCAGGCGCTGCGCGACGTGCTCGGGCTCGACCGCGACACCATCCGAGGCCGCTTCGACCTCCGCGTGGGGGATGGCGAGTTCCACCTCTCCCGCACCCACCCGGTGGTTGAGGGCCTCACATCGTTCGTTCTCGACACCGCCCTCGACCCGCATGCACCCGAGGAAGTCCGGGTCGCCCGGCGGGCGGGCGTGGTGCGCACCCGGGGAGTGGAGCGGCGCACCACCCTGCTGCTCGTGCGGCTGCGCTTCGACCTCATGACCCGCAGGCCCGACGGCACAGAGCATCGCCAGCTCGCTGAGGAGGCCTCGCTCGTGGCCTTCGAAGGTCCCTCCGACGATCCCAGCTGGCTCTCCGACGAGGACGCCGAGCGGGTGCTGGCCATCACGCCCGACGCAAACATTACCCCCGAGCAGGCCCGCTACCACTTGAGCCGCGTGCTCGAGGGGATGTCCGCACTCCAGCCTGCCCTGGACAAACGCGCCCGCCGCCGGGCCGAGGCTATCCGCGAGGTCCACCAGCGCCTCGCCGCCGGCGCGCGCCTGCGCGGACTACGCATCACGGTCGAGCCGAAACTCCCGCCAGACGTCCTCGGCGTCTACGTCTACCTGCCGGTAAGCTAGCCATGCGCGCACGCCAAGAACGCTTCACCACCGTCCGCACCGAGGGCGGGGTCCTCCCGCCAGACCTCCTTGCCAGGGTGGCGGCCGGCGATCCGGGCCTCCCCGACCTTAAGCCCGAGGCCTACCACCTGGACCGCGGCGACCGCCTTAACGAGGCCATCACCCGCTCCTGGAACCGCCTCCTCGGCACCTGGCGGACGTTCCAGGAACAGCTGGCCCGGCTCCCGGAAGCGGACCGCGCCACCGGCCTCACCCGCGAGCGCTGGCTCCTGCCGCTCTTCGCAGAGCTCGGCTACGGCCGACTCGCCCCAGCCCGCGCCGTGGAGCTGGACGGCAAAAGCTACGCTGTCTCCCACGCCTGGGGGAAGGTCCCCATCCACCTCCTTGGATGGAGAACCGATCTTGACCGGCGGGAGCGGGGTGTGGCGGGGGCCGCCGCCCAGAGCCCCCACGGACTCCTCCAGGAGCTCCTCAACCACTCCGAGGAGCGGCTCTACGGCTTCGTCTCCAACGGGCGCGTCCTGCGCCTGCTGCGGGACAACACCTCCCTCACTCGCCAGGCCTACGTCGAGTTCGACCTCGAGGCCATGTTCTCGGGCGAGGTCTACGCCGACTTCGCTGTCCTTTGGCTCGTCTGCCACGTCTCGCGCCTCGAGGGCGAGCCACCCGAGACCTGCATCCTGGAGCGCTGGCGCGAGGTCGCCCGGGAGCAGGGGGTGCGGGCCCTCAAGGCCCTCCGGGGCGGGGTGGAGCGGGCCCTCGAGGCTCTCGGCGCGGGCTTCCTCGCCCACCCCGCCAACGCGGTCCTGCGCGAGGACCTCCGATCCGGCGCCCTCGACCGCCAGGATTACTACCGGGAGCTCCTGCGCCTCGTGTACCGGCTCATCTTCCTCTTCGTGGCCGAGGATCGAAAGGTGCTCTTTGACCCCGGGGCCCCAGCCAAGGCCCGCGACCGCTACCTCTGCTATTACTCTACCGAACGCCTGCGGCGCCTCGCGGCCCGCCGTCGCGACACCCGACACGGGGACCTCTGGGAGGGCCTTAAGGTCGTGATGCGGGCCTTGGCTGCCGGCGCCGGCGCGCCCGGCCTGGCTCTTCCCGCCCTTGGGAGCTTCCTCTGGTCGTCTCAGGCCATCCCGCACTTAGAGGGCGCGCAGCTTGCGAACAAATACCTGCTGGCTGCCGTGCGGGCGCTCTCGGAGGTGACCGAGGGCGGGATTCGCCGGGCTGTGGACTACCGGAACCTCGGCACCGAGGAGCTGGGGAGTGTGTACGAGTCCCTCCTTGAGCTCCACCCCGAGGTGAACGTGGACGCCGCCACCTTCGGGCTCAAGGTGGAGGCCGGCCACGAGCGCAAGACCACCGGCAGCTACTACACCCCGTCCCAGCTCGTCCAGTGCCTCCTCAACACGACGCTGGAACCAGTCCTCGTCGAACGCACCCGCGCCCCTGACCCCGAGGCTGCCATCCTCTCCTTGAAGGTTCTGGACCCCGCCTCGGGCTCTGGCCACTTCCTGGTGGCCGCGGCCCACCGCATCGCCCGGCGCCTGGCGGCGGTGCGCACCGGGGACGTCGAGCCCTCCCCGGAGGCGGTCCGCCAGGCCCTCCGCGACGTGGTCTCCCGCTGCCTGTACGCCGTCGACGTAAACGAGATGGCCGTCGAGCTCTGCAAGGTGTCGCTCTGGCTCGAGACGCTCGACCCAGGCCGGCCGCTTTCCTTCCTAGACGCCCACATAAGGCGAGGCAACAGCCTGCTTGGGGTGACCCCGGCCATGCTCGCATGCGGCATCCCCGACGCCGCGTACAAGGAGGCCCACGCCCTCGAAGACAAGGAGGCCTGCCGGGCTCTGGGGAGGCGCAACCGCGAGGAGAGAAGGCGCCTGGAGCAGGGGACGGTGCAGCTCACGTTGGAGGAGGCGGCGGCGGAGCGGGCCCGGGAGCTGGACGAGGCCGCAAGGCGTCTCGCCGAGGCCCCTGACGACACCTCCGAGGCCCTCGCCGCGAAGGAGGAGGACTTTCGCAAGCTGGTGGCAAGCGACGCCTACCGGCAGGCCAAGCTCGCCGCCGACGCGTGGTGCGCCGCGTTCTTCCTGCCCAAGCGGAAGGGATCCGACGGCATCACTACCGACACCGTCCGCCGACTCCTGGAAAGCCCCGACTCCGTCCCCGAGGCGTTGAGGCATGAGGTCGAGCGGGTCGCCTCGGAGCTCGCCTTCTTCCACTGGCACCTGGAGTTCCCCGAGGTGTTCCGGGTGGGTCAGGGAGTGCCGGAGAACCCAGAGGCCGGCTGGTCGAGCGGGTTCGATGTGGTGCTCGGCAACCCGCCGTGGGAGCAAGCGCAGCTGAGCGAGAAGGAGTTCTTCGCTACACGTGATCCCGACATTGCCGCCGCGGCGGGAGCGGAACGCAAGCGCTGGATCCAACGCCTGCGCGACGACGACCCTGCCCTCTACCGCGCCTTCCTAGCGGCGACGCACCAAAGCGAGGCGTTCAGGGAGTTCCTAGCCCAGGCCGGCCGCTACCCTCTCACGGGGCGCGGCAAGATCAACACCTACGCGGTCTTCGCAGAGACCTTCCGGACACTCCTTGCGCCCTCAGGCAAGGCCGGGATGGTGGTCCCCACTGGCATCGCCACCGACGCCACCACCCAGCGTTTCTTCGCCGACGTGGTGGAGCGTCGGCAGCTCGCGAGTCTATACGACTTCGAGAACCGGAAGGGGCTCTTCCCGGGTGTGCACCGCAGCTACAAGTTCTGCCTCCTCACCCTCACCGGCGCCCTCCGACCGGCCCGCGCCGCGGAGTTCGCCTTCTTCTGCCACGACGCAGCCGACCTCACGCATCCCGAGCGCCGCTTCACCCTTTCGCCCGAGGACCTGCGCCTGGTCAACCCCAACACCCGCACCGCGCCCATCTTCCGCTCCGCCCGCGACGCCGAGCTCACCCGCCACATCTACCGCCGCATCCCGGTGCTGGTGGAGGAGGCCAAAGGCGAGGCGGGCAATCCGTGGGGCGTGTCGTTTTCGCAGGGCCTGTTCAACATGACGAGCGATTCGCATCTCTTCCGCACCCGGGATCAGCTCGAGGCCGAGGGCTATCGTCTCGAAGGGAACGTCTTCTTGCGCGGACCTGAACGGTATTTCCCGTTGTATGAAGCCAAGATGGTCCACCAGTTCGACCACCGGTTTGGTGACTACGCGGACCAGCCCCCCCGCTCCAAGGACACCCAGCTCCCTGAGGTACCATTGGAGCGCCTGGCCGATCCGGCCTACCGGGTGCTGCCCCGCTACTGGGTGCACGAGCGTGAGGTGGAGGCGCGGCTCCGAGGCCGGTGGGACCGGGGCTGGCTGCTGGGCTGGCGGGAAATCACCAACGTTACGAACGAGCGTACTGTCATCGCCGCTGTCATCCCGCGGGTGGGGGTGGGACACAAGTACCTCCTCATGCTTCCCACTCCGCCCGAGAACGCCACGCTACTTCTGACGGCGCTCGATTCGTTGCCGTTCGACTATTGCGCGAGGCAAAAGGTCGGGGGAACGAGCCTGACGTATTTCACCATGAAACAGCTTCCGGTCCATCCGCCCGAGGCGTTCGACCATCCTTGCCCTTGGTCGCCGGGGGAGAATCTGGCAGACTGGATCCGGCCCCGGGTGCTGGAACTCACCTACATCGCCTGGGACCTTGAGCCTTTCGCCCGCGACCTGGGATACTCTGGTCCTCCTTTCCGCTACGACCCATTGCGCCGGGCGTTGCTCCGCGCCGAGCTCGACGCCTGTTTCTTCCACCTCTACCTGGGGAGCGCCGACGCCTGGGCCCGCGAGGCCACCGACGACCTCCGCCGCCTCTTTTCCACCCCCCGCGACGCCGTGGCCTACATCCTCGACCAGTTCCCCATCCTCAAGCAGCGCGACGAGAAACGCTACGGCGAGTACCGCACCGCCCGCCTTGCGCTGGAGGCCTACAACCGGATGAGCGAGACCGCCACCGGTACCGCCTACCGGACCATCCTCGCACCGCCTCCCGCCGACTCCTTGGTCGCCCACCCGACGGGGGCAGCGAGGCCTGGGGCCGGAATCGCGCACTGGCAGCAAACTGGTGAACGGTAGGATGGGAGAAAGACGTGGAGAACCCGAGGGCAGCAGCCGTTTCCGTGACACAAACGATGAGTTACAGCGCTCGATCGCGGAACGGATTCCGCAATCCCGGAGTCTTGACTACAAGGAGCAGCTGGAGCTCGATACCGATAGCCAGAAGCGCGAGCTCCTCACAGACCTCACCGGAACGGAGAACGGTGGTGGGGGTAAGATCATACATCGTATGCGGGAGGCTGCTGATCGATCTGGCCGTCCTGTCGAACTCATGCCCCTCACGGATCCAGCTCCGCCCGGCCGCCGCTCATCATGGAACTGCAACGGATCAAAGTGAACACCCATGAAACGGCGGAAACCTGTCTTCCGCAGCATAATAGACGAAATCATGACGAACCCGCCTTTAATTAAGGCGACGCGGGATTTGGCTCTGTTTCTCGGTACAAGACTCCAGAATCCTGTCTTGTCTCTAGAGATTAGCCGGCATCCCGACGATGACGGCACATACGTGGTTTTATATGCACGGTTTAACAATTATGACGACACGGTAATGAAAAGGCTGCGTGCCGTTCGAGAAGAGTTTCTGTCAGGCTTGGGGAATCAGAGCGAATGGCCCTTGCTGACGACGGACTTCCGCAGCCCCTAGGAAGGGGTGCTTATCTTACGGTGGTGGGTCGAATTGGGTTTCCGTGGCCGACGTTTCCCTCGCAGGAGGGTTGCCGCTTCGACGTCCGCCGGCGGATCCGGCTCAACCTCAAGGACGTCGGAGGTCCTCTTCTGCACCGTTACGTCCTTGCGTAGGCACCACCAAAAGCCACATCAGCCACGTGGTGCTCGACGCACCCGGATAGGAACATAGCGTAGCCTACCAGCTTGAGCAGATGCCGGAGGTCATTGCCTATGCCCGAAACCATCACCTGGACTTTACGATCCCCTACGAATGGCAGGGTTTCCAACATGAATACCGGCCCCGATTATCTAATCCGGTGGCGGAGCGCAGACGGGTTGGACATAAAGGTCGTCCTAGAGGTCAAGGGCTTGGAGATGGAGCAGGACCGCCAGAAAGAAGTTGCAGCCGGGCGCTGGGTGCGGGCGGTAAACCGCCACGGTGAGTTCGGCTGGTGGGTTTACGTTGTGTGCAAGGACGCGCTTCAGGTGCAAAGCGCCACCACTAAAGTGATGCCTCCTGAGCTTGATCCCTCGCAAAAGCATGCAACCGTCTCAAAGTACCTTCCATAAAACACCGCCGCCGCGTTTGCGTCCATCTAGAACACTTGCTGCCGGCTTTTACTTCTAGCAATAACAAGCTTTGACATACCCTTTCTTCTGCGCACATTCATTTAGAGCGCTGTTACCCATCCACATACTGGCGAGAATAAAGCACTGTACGGGTTTTTTAGACAATAGCTTCGCCTATAAAAGTGTGTCTTTAAACGTCTTAAAGGACTGGCAGCGGTTTAAAACCTTTTCAACATCGAGTCCTTCTGCTAGCATCTCAGCTATCTTTGGTATGTAATTAATGCCTTTGCTGCGCAAGCGCCTTTTAAGCTCCTCCTTAGGGTTCAAAACGTCCTCTGGGTTTTCGTAGTCCGATCGGCAAACCTTTGGATGTGCAAGCAGCCACGCTTCGATGGCACGGACTGGGATCACCACACGAACTGAAGGAAGGGAACCCATGCGATTTTGAACCGTATTTCTTAGGTCGGAAGGAAGAGCGCGCACGATTGCCTCGTCATAATCGCCCTCAACAACGATTCCGATACCAGACATTGGCTCGATGGTTTGCCCCAGGGCTAGCCGAGCTCCTCATCTTGCGGGCAAACTATCCTCGTCAAGAGCTCCTGAGTAAACAAGGTCGCTAACCGAAAGCTCACGCCGAGAAAGAAGCTCCCTGGCTTTATCTTTGGAATCCGCTGGCTCTAGCTGCGTAGCTCCGTTCATTTTTCGTACGAGGAAGACGTCTTCGAGCTCCAGAAAATTCAATAGCTCTGTGGAATGGGTTGTCGCGAACAACTGAGGGGAGCGCGGCTCCTTAGCTCTCTGTTCTTGGGTTAGGAGCTCCACCAGGACTTCCAAAAGGGCCGGGTGGAGATGATTTTCAGGTTCCTCGATAAGGAAGACCGCATCCTGGGGATTCATCAAAGGACCAAAGAGAAGCGAAAGAAAAGCCAACAAGCAAAGGACGCCGTTAGCCACGTGCTCCATGGGAATAGGCCTGCTATAGTCGCGCTCGAAGAGGGACAGCGCCGAAAACCCCACCTGGTGCCTTGGGGGAAAAAGGATTCGGTCCACAGGCAGAAGGTCTTGGATGACCTTTAAGATTCTTTCGTAGCTTTGCGGATATCGGTTCTGCAGGTTGAAAAGCCATTGCGTGAGGTTCTCTCCCCTTGGGCTGAGCCAGGGGCTTGGAGCAAGGGGGGTTGGATTCCGCATAAGCTGGGGGTCTAGGTGGTATAAGTACATTCCTTGTGTTAGGAGGCGTTTAAATGTCAGCCCTTCCCAGTTTGGCACCTCATATTCGAGCAGGGATTTTCCCTTGTGATCTTTTGGGATTGCAAAGGCCTGACTCCCATCCACCCGATAGGCGGATCCGCCTTCTTCTGACCGGCAAGCAAGTATTAGTTCCTTGTTCTCCTGAAGAAGGAGAAGGCGTTCCTCAAGAATCGTTGCGTCCCATTCCTGCAATCGGAACCGGAGGGTATATCTGTAGCATATTTCCCCCTTATCCGATTGTTCAAGCGGTTCCGCCAGTCTCCAATCAAGCTCAAAGCAAGCCTCCCGGGAAAAGCTCTCCCCTTTTCAGAAGCATTCTTCTCCTCCAAACTGCAAAAGCGACTGAGAAAGACCTCGGCTTGCCATGGAAGAAAGAAAGAGGATGGCTTTAAGGAGGTTGCTTTTGCCCGACATGTTGGGACCTACCAACACTGTCCGAATGCGAGGGGAAACGCAGAGATCTTTAAAGCTTAGAAAATTGCAGATTCGAAGGTGCGTAATCATGCGCAAGTCAAAGGTAAAAACAGAAGGAGGGTTTTGCAAGGAAAAGGGCCCCTGGGCCAAGACGGCGAAGGCTTTTGTGGATCATCTTGTTTGTGCGGCTTGGCGGAATCCTTTTTCCCTTGGCTTCCTGTAATACGGCTCGAGGCTGGGTGACACTCCCAGTCCCCTAAAGGGGACAGGCTTCTAGGCAACTTTCGCAGTGTAGCCTGCCTCTTGCGAGACTCTGGCGCAGAGCAAGCCTGCGGCAGGTGGTTGACCTGCGAACTTCTCATCCCGACCCTCTAAAGAGGGTGGGGATTCCCGCGCTGTTCTCTAAAGAAGGCCTTTTTCGCGGAGTTTATCTCACCAAAAATGCCGCCGCCCGTCCGTCAAAGGGTCCGCCGAGGCCCCAAAAACGGAGCTTCTCCCGAAGAGAGCGTTGTAGCGCTTAACGGCTACGCTGCGGCCAGGGAAGGGAAGCGGCAACGCTTTGCCGCACCCGCGGTCGCCCTCTGGCTGTACCCAGAGGCTGGGACTGAGTTTCGCGGAGAAGGTGCAGGGAATAGTTTTGCGAGGTCCGGAGGAAGGGAAAAGCGTTCCCATGCACAAGAACTGGCGAAAAACCCGCGCAGCAAACCGGTCCGTGCGTCTTAACCTAACCTCCGTCGTCGTTCCATGAGGCCCTAGTCGGTAGAGCTTTGCGGTGCCAACCTCTCTGGCAACAGCCGGACCCAAGCAAAGCCGACACTGTCTCGGTCTTGGAGATCCACCGGTCGCACGCGGCAGGGTTTGCCCGGCCGAAAACGGAGTACCGTGCTTCGGTTCATCTTCCGAGTGACACCCTCCAAGGCGTTTACTCGCTGGGTTGTTGCCTCTTTTGCCCAGCCTAGCTCGGCCTACCTGCCCCGAAAACGGGCCAGTAAGCAAAAGCTTCCGCCTGACGAAGATGCTCCAGGATCTCTCCAGTATTCCGCCGCCCCGCCGCCTGGAGCTCCACCGAAGGCCCCCTCCCCATGGCTCTTAGACGGAGCCCGGATTGGCTGTACTCATGATCCCTCGGTGCCAAACAAAGACTGCCCGGCCCTGGGCCAAAACGCTTGTCTTAAAGTCCTTGTTTACTAACAAAAATCGCCTTCTTTTCTGGAGCACCATCAAACTCAGGCTATTTTTACCAAACACGGGCTAGGAAAACCCTGCATCTTAAGCCCTCCGGTCCTCCTTCGAAACGGCATCCTACATTGCACCCAGCACCCCTTAAGCCCAGGGCTAAAGAGGGCAAAATCCCCACGTTTTCCACTCTCCCACATGCGGCCTGGCTTTCCCAATAAAGCTATCCAGATATACTGGCTACAGTTTACTATATCCTTGGAAAGACCTCGCCGGTTAGTTTCGTTTTGTAGACGAGGCAGCGATTTAATCGTCTTCACCAGTCATCCGGCGTTCTCTTTCAAGTTCGCTTCTCCTTTCTTGAATCCAAGAAGATACTTTGCTCTCCAATTCCCGACGGAGCTCAACAATGGCCCGATGAACCTGCATCTGCTGCAGCCTTAAATAATCCCTGAGTGTTTGTAAAAACAGATTGCGATCTCCGCGAAACGCTTGCGCATATGGCGCTAGGGGAATCTCAATCTTTTGACCCATTAGCTTGCCCACCAGCGGTACCCTGTCGAAATGGCTTATCGGAAAATACTTGCCAGTATCCCAATCCAAGTAAAGCTCGGCGCCGCGAAACTTAATGACCACCTGCCCCTCCTGGACTTCGACGTTATCGAGATCGAAGGCCAGAGGCTCTGGCAATCTACGTTGTAGCAGCTCTTGACAAAGCTCCGCGTCCGTATGCTGGTTTAATTGTTCCCACGTAAGAGAAGGGACGTCATCATTAAAAAGTTTCTGCCGAATCTCCAGAAACTCATCCTGTATCGGCTTGCTTGCAAAAAGTTTCATAGCAGTCTACCACACCTCCTTTCAGTTTTCATAAGTTAAGCCAGTCAATGTTTTCGTCAATAGTAATCAGAAGATCTGATCGCCTTTTACGCTGTTTCTATCTTTGGGAAGGCTCGAGGCTTTTGTGACCGGCAGGATGATGTCCTTCAAAAAGCCGGTACTTAAGTTTCTCCTGGATCGGTTCCTCTTAAAGCTCACTCTAAAAATGCCTTTCGTAATCAGCCTTTTGCCACCCTTCTTACCTACACTTTACCAGCCGAAGCACCAGCACCTCTCCCCTCCGGATGTACACAAGGTAAACGCCCACGGAAGATTTGGTAGTGGATCTAAACGTTCCCCAATTATAGGTTTGGGTGGAGCCAAACCCTGAGTAGCCGGCAACTTCCCTTTGTTCGGTTATGATCCATACAGCGTTTCCCCCAAGTTTCTGCACCTCCTCCATCCATTGATGAATAAGTATTGAATGGGCCAAGGGACGGGGGCCTCGCTTGGCCACGTGAAGAACCCAAGGATCCGATAGGGACGGTCCGGTTCGTAGTAGTAGACAGGGATTCCTTCCACCTGCTCGACAAAAGCTCCCCTTCGATTCTCCGGATGCACAGCTGCCGAACCCGAGTAGGGTGTAAACCGTGTTGCAACCCCGACACAACCGCCAAAAGAAAGCACTGCCAGACAAAGAAGGAGCCCTGGGAGAAGCGCCAACGCCCAGCCGAAACAGCTCCTCCTTAAGTCCGCGCCGTTTTGAGAGAGGAACTCCCCCAGGCCCAGCCCCCAAAGCTTGCTCCTTCTTGAGTTGCAACGAAGTTTCCGGAAGACCGGTTTAGGCCCAGCGACGTTTTTGCCTGCCGGCAAGAAGGATCGTTGTGCGGAAGAAACACCGAGGCATGCCACCAAAGCCGGCCGCACCACCGCGGTATGATTTTCCAGAGGCACATGCTCGCTAACCAAGGCTTCTTGCGTCCAACACCGCTCGTCAAAGCCGTCAAGGAGAAAAAAGCGGCCGCGAAAGCCTGCAGGGGACACTTGCGGGCGCTGAAACACCCCTGGAGCCCTGTCAGGAAATCTCAGGGCAATGCCCCGCGGCTCCATAAAGAGGCCCCAGCTCTCCAAAAGGCACCAAGGCCTTGGCCCTTCTTCCCATCTCACGGGAGAGGCCCCTATGACCGTCGCCGGCAAACCGTCGGGTCCGTTCTCTGTGGCTGCCACGGCCAACCGGATCCAGTGGGCCCTTCCTACCAGCAACCTGTTCCTCCGCCGGCAAGCCATACAGCTCCTTTGTTAAAAATCCGGCCCTCACCATATCCCACCCGGTAGGACAAATACGGTCCCACCAAAAAATTTTTGCCGCTCGACGAGCTGTTTTCCCTCCGAAGGCTTTTGGTCTAGAAAACCGCACCCTGCCGACTCTATACGCGTGCTTTTGGTTCCCCGCGGCGCTTGAGTACCTGTGTTAGCCCATGCTCAAAATTTGGGCTCGCCCTTCAAGCACGGGGGCCCCTTCTTCTTTCCGATAGGTGGAACGGCGACCGAAGGCTTTTCCAGGTGCGCCTGGGGCGCATAGTTCGGGCACAAAACGCCGTTTGAAAACATCGCAGCCCGCCCGCCAGTAGACATCACAACCTTCGCGCGCACTCCCCTTCTTGCCCGCAAGAGCCAAAGGCAGCTAGCCCATGTTTCGTGGAAGTTTCGTAAGTCGTTGAATTTCCATGCTCATTTTTCTAAGGCCCTAAAGGGCCAACTTGGAGGGCGGAAAAGAATTCCGATCATAAGGTAAATTCTCGACTCGCCGGTCGATAGCCTCTAGAAACTTGTGGTCGGCATGATCGCGCAAACGCCTAACGTTGGAATTGCAGAAGTTCGCTTCACCAAGTCCGGTGCCCTTGAGAGCCCGTTCGACAAAGGAAAGCTTTCAGACTGCCAGCACGTCTTTCTCCTTAGCCACGGGTGGCTTAACGACCCCCAGTCCGCTCGTCAGGAGCTCTACGAGCCCCTCGTTGGCTCAATCGAAAAGGTAAAGAACCAATTGTTCCAAGGAAAGTTTGGCAAAATCGAGTTTCTTTTTGCCTACTGGCGCGCCAAGGAGTTTCCTCCAGGAGGAGACCCTTTTCCGGCTCGCGGAGGTGCACATGCCTAAAAAGGAGGAAGGCATAAGAGCGCTAGAAACGCTCTTATCAGGTTATTACTCTCCCGTTTTATTCGCCGGGCTGTCCTCTCTTATTACAGATTCCCCAGAATTTGTGCATGAATTCAAGGATCAGCTCTTGTGGGTCCTGGAATTGTATGCCGAAAAGCTCGAGGGTGATCGCCGCCTAAGAGAATTCCTTTGGGCGAAAATGGCCAAACCCCTTGTAGAAAAAGAACCACGACGGGTTTGCCTGGCTGCGATCAAAGCGTGTAAAGGACACCCCTATTCTTTTCGTCCAGACATAAAGCCCCGTATTTTCCCATTGGTCCCTCTACTCGAACGCCTCTGGAACGATCCACAGGCTCGCGAGCTCCTCATAGAGGCAGCTCAAACCGGTCAGGGCGGGTTTTTGTTGTTAAGCTGGGTCAAACACAAGATGCCAACGGAGGAAGCTCCGATCCAGGGGGAGGCGCGTGGACAGAAGAAGCAGCAAGAGGAAGGCATTCTCTGCTGCCTTTTTGACTACCTGGGCTGCCGCCCCACCCGAATGAGCATGGGCGAATCTCCGGATTGTGTCGCAGAAATTGCAGGAAAACGGATTGGGATCGAGGTAACGATTCTACACCCGGCAGAGAAAGAAACCGGCGGCAGTCCTCTGCGCCGCCAAGAGGAGGAGACAGTTCGCCGTATCGGCCTACAACCATACCCAATGTGGGCATCGCTCGACTGGAAACGAGCCTTACAAAGACTAACCAAGCAAAAAGTTCGGGCCGCTAGCCGGTTCAATCGGTCCTCCATTGATAAACTGTGGCTGGTTGTTGTCGCCGCATCGGCGCCCATCTGGGGAGCAGCTGTCTCAACCTGGGTGCCCGCGTTCGACGTCACGGCGGAGAAACTGTGTAACCTTACTGCCGGCGTCCTGGAGGAGTCTGCTTACGATCTTGTCTTTTTTTACATCATCATGCAGAAGAAGCTCTTCCGTTGGAAAAAAGGCAGCTCCTGGAAGGAAATGAGGCAACGACGGAACCTGAGTACGGGCGAACTCGCGTAGCAATGTAACCGGTCAAAGAAAGCCGAGGCAGACCTCGGAGGCACCAAACACCGTGGGTCACTGCAGGAAAGGGAGCAGGCGCGTCACAATCCTTTCCGCCCTCTAAGTCGGCTCCTTAGAGCCTTGGAAAAAGAAGAAATAGCTCCGAAACCGGCCACATCGTGACACATGAAAAAAAAATAGGCATGGATAATCAACACCTTACGAAACTTCTACCAAACATGGGGCAGGAGATCTTCCATCGCCCCTCGAGAAGGTAGCCAGCCACTCGCTGCACGCTTGCTTTAGGCCCCCGAACCGGCCGGTTGGGGCGGGGAGGGGACGGCCTGCGGAACCTGGACAGCCAGCTTCACGTAGGCCCGACCTAGGTGGTTTTCCACGATCTTAACGGCGGGACCCTGGAAGGTGTGCATCGTCGCATGGTGCACGCTGAGGACGGCGTCTTCGAGCTCCCGATCGTCTTCGAGGTTAAGGACCATAACACCTTTCTCCCTGGCTGAGTCGCGGTCGATTCCGAGGGAGTGAGACCGGTGCAGGGTATAGTCGCCGAAGAAATCGGCGATTTCCGCCGCCTTCCTCTCACGCTCTGTCTCCGCACAGGCAGCCAGCATCCACCTGGTCAGCCACTCTCTGGTGAGTCTCTTCGCCAACACCTCTGCGTCTTCGCACTGGCTTAAGAGGCCTGGGCCGTACTGCTGGAGGATGGGAAACCAGGCGGCTAGGAGCGCGGGATCGAAGCACTCGGCCTTGGCCTTCTCGAACTGCTCGATGATGGCGCGGGCCGGGACGTAGCGGTACACAACATGCTGACCTACCGCCACCGGGACGGCGATCTGCGGATCGATGGGCCCGAGCTGGGAGTGCTTGCCCATCACAATCTCGTTGGCTGCCAGGGCCCACATCGTCCCCGCCGACATGGCAGCCACTGGCACAAAGGCGCGGATGTGCTGAAAGCTCTTGCGTAAGTACCGGACGACTGAATCCACGGCCTCGGGACTTCCGCCGGCGTGTGAAGGATAAGATCCAGCATTCCAGACCTGAGGTCCTTGCAGACCTCCATTATAGCCTGGATGTCCTCGAGGGTGATAGAGGTGTGGATCTGATTCCCCGAGAGCCAGTCCGTGTAGTAGATGATGATGTCGCGGCAAGTGCGTGCGTGAAGCTCGGCCAAGTACTTGCGCCGGACGCCGTCGAAATCGGGCGCACCTCCCCGCGCCTGTGCTGACTGGCGAAGCTCCGCGAGGATCTCGCCCCAGGTGGGCATCGGCCTGGCTAGCTGTTGGCTCCGACCGCGTACCGGATCGCGGGCTTGACGGGCTCGGTCTTGACCCGAGGGATCCGGGCCACAAGCTCCTCCAGGTCGCTGACGCCCGAAAGCTGTATCGCGCGCTGGAGCATGTCCTCCAGCTCTCGCTGCGGGGTGTGGAGTGCATCGGGAGGCTCCTCGATCTTTCGAACTGGCTCGATCACTTCAGTCACCTCCTCGTCTCCAGTCCTACCGGTCTGCCACACTACGTCGATTTCCTCTGACCGGTTGGATGAACCGAGCGAATTTTTCCTTGAACATAGCAGAAGCTCTGGAGAGGTATGATTAGTTGTCGTCATCGTCATCTATCTCTTCTGAATATGAAGAATCCATATCTTCGTCATATCCACCAATCATCCATTCATTCCCATTGTTCAGCCAAATATTCTCTTCCCCAATTCGACCGACAGTCATAGTCGTTCCAAAAGTAGGTTCATAGAAGAATATGTTTTCCTTTCCCACATGACCTAAGCCAACTGGACCGACTTGATTGATCCAGAAGTTTTCTCCATTGAACTGACCAAAAGCAGTAGTGCCTACCTGGTTCAGAATCAAGTTCCCACCGGCATATGAAGTGGAACACATGACGAACAACATCAGCTGACGCTCCCTAGAATTTGGGCACATTGCCATTTGCCCATAACATTCCCATTTGCCACTTACCACTCGCTGCCCGGCTGTCTCCTTGTGGCAAGGACAATTCTCGCGCATTATCTCCTTGTCATAAGGACACGAATTTAGTAATATGGCCTTCATGGCACTACACCCAGTGCTTCAAGAAGAGCTCGTCGCAGGGTTCGAGCCGGTGGTTCTGGAAGGCCTCACCCAGCGGGATACGCGGCTTCCTGCCATCAAGAACAAGGTCCATGCAGTGCTCGGCATGCGGCGGGTCGGCAAAACCACCTTCTTGCGCCAAGTGCAGCAGGAACAGCAGCAAGCGCTTGCCCCAGAACGGGCGGTGTACGTGAGCTTCGATGACGATCGCCTGGCGGACCTGCCGCTTTCGCAGCTCGATGCGCTCTTGGAAGAGTACTACCGCACCTTCCCACAGTTCCGTGGCCGCGAGCTCGTGTGGTGGTTCTTCGATGAGATACAGGTGATTTCAGGCTGGGAGCGATTCATCCGCCGCTTGATGGACACGGAGAAGGCCGCGGTGGTTGTCTCTGGTTCCTCAGCTCGTCTTCTCTCCCGCGAGGTCCATACTTCCTTGCGTGGCCGCGGATTCGAGACGGTTCTACGCCCCTTTAGCTTCCGCGAATTCCTTCGTCACCGGAATGAGGAGCCGACCAAACCCGTCGCCCGACTGAGTGCGGCCGAGCGCTCGCTCATCGAGAAGCGCTTGCTCGAATATCTGCAGGTTGGTGGTTTCCCCGAGGCTCAGGGGCTGGATATGCGCCTGCGCATTCAATTGCTCCAGAGTTATGTGGACACGCTGCTTCTGCGCGATGTGGTCGAGCGCTACCAGGTGAGCCAGATCGCTGCCCTTCGCTCGATTACTCGGACTTGTCTGCGCAACCCTGCCGCGCTCCTCAGTGCGCACGCTATCTACCGCGATCTCAAATCCCAGGGATATGCCGTTTCCAAAGACACGGTACACGCCCTTCTCGGATACCTGGTGGATGCCTTTTTGCTGACGCTCGTGCCGCTGGCTACGGACTATGAACGGCAGCGTAATGCCAATCCGCGCAAAATCTATCCTGCTGACCCAGGGCTGATTCATGCGTTCGATACGAGCGGTCGCGCTAACCTGGGGCGTCCCTTGGAAACAGCGGTGCTGAACGCCCTAGTCTCACGAGGGACGAAGGTGGGCTACGTGAAGACTGATGAAGGATTCGAGGTAGATTTTCTCGCGCGCGCCCCCAGCAAGAGGGAACTACTCATCCAGGTATGCGCGGACCCGACCCAGCCAGAGGTTCTCGAACGCGAATTGCGTGCACTCGACGCAGCGGCTCGCACCCATCCTCGCGCCAAGCGGATTCTGATTGTGCTGACGCGAGACCAAGCAATTCAGGTGTCAGCTGACACCATTCGGGTGTGTGCAGCATACCAATGGTTTCTGGAGGAAGATCTATGAACACTATTTTTGATCTTCATGGCAGTGTACCTCCTCCTTTCTTCTCTCAACATTTTCCTCTTAGAAGGGCGGATACACCGCCTTGCGCGAATTTCCAGAGCTTTTGATGTTACCTCTCCCCCCAAAAAAGCTTGTGGTTTCTTTTCTTGCCTTTGAGGCATTAGCCCGCGCACGGGTTTGCGCACCTTCTGGCAGAGGCAGAAATCCCCGGGGAGAGCTTTCCGGCGTATTCGCGGGGTATGCCAGACGGGGATGGCTCATCCAACGGAGGTCTCAAGCGGCCCTTAGCCCAAGGGAGCAGGAACGCTTTCTTTGCGCCTACCGCACGCTTTCTTGGCAAGGCGTGCTTGGCCGCTTTGTGGACATCCACGCCGAAATCACGCACCACATGCACACGATGCCAGCGTCGGGGGACCCAAGCGGTCAAGCTCGGCAGAGAGCGCTTTCTTCCATGGCACCGGATCTACCTCTTTCTTTTTGAAAAGGCTTTGCAAGACCTAGACCCAAGCCTTGCTATCCCCTACTGGGATTGGAAAAGTACGAGCCAACAGGATTTACCGCACTGGGTAAGCGGGTTCACCGATCCGGTTAAGACTCCGCTCCAAGCTGAAATCCCAATGTGGGTTGCGCCGGGGGATCCTAAGGAGCTTAACGCGATCGCCCAGACAATCCCTACAGTCTTGCAGCATAGCGCCTACACGGAGCTTACCCGCTCTCCAGAGATCGCCCGCAACCTTGTGCACCTATGGGTTGACGGAATCATGGCCCAGATCCCCACAGCGCCTGTGCACCCGATTTTTTGGATGCATCAGGCCAATCTTGACCGGCTGTGGTGGACATGGCAGGAGAGCAGGGTTGGCCAGGGGAAACATCCAAACTTACCCGGAGGCCGTGCAGTGCTGGACCCATGGGGCTACCGCGAGGAAGACACCCGTGATATCCTCCAACTGGGCTACCAGTATGTTGGAGCTCCTTTTCCCTCGCAATAGATCCTGCGGCCAAAAGAAAGTCGCTTCTTGTGCACCCCTCCCTTAGAGGGAAAAAGGATAGGCCAGGATTCTTAGGAGACTTCCAGGCAAGGCCATGAAGGCGCACCGAGACCCCGTGACAAGCTTACCCCGAGTTCCTGGAGGTACTTGAAGAGACCCGCTCCTCCTGGGCCCTAAAGGAGGAGGATGAGCTTTGGTTCCGTGGCGAAGACAAGGAATACCCCACCCGGCTCATGCCGAAGGCCTGGAGACATCCTAATGCTCACCGATTTGAGGAAGTCCTTAAGGAAGAAAACCGCATCTATGAGGAGTTCTGCAGTCGCGTCTTACCTGTGCGACCTCACTACTGCGACGCGGAGGAGTGGGAATGGGACGCCTATCTTCTCATGCAGCAGCACGGCGCTCCCACGCGAATCCTAGACTGGACGGACTCTGCGCTCGTTGCCTTACACTTCGCTGTCCGCGGTCCAGGAGCAGGCTCCGACGGCCAGAACGCCTTTGTTTACGTATGAAACCTAAAAAAGGCAACGGACTTGCTTGAGGATGAGCACGATCAAATCGAAAAGCGCTGGAAGGAAGCCTGCTGCAAGCAGTGGGATGAGCAGGAGGATCGCCACAAGTGGGAGAACGCTTGGCTGCCGGCGCCGGAAGCAGATCGAAAAGACTTTGAAATCCCTAAGGCGCGATTTTTCTTCTTCCCTTCCATGTGAGCCACAGGATGGCGGGCCAAGGATGGCAACCGATGATTTTCGGGACCGACCGGGAGTAGCTCATACGGAAGGTGGAGGGAGAAGAAGGGGAAAGCCCGATCCTTCAGGCAATCCCGATCGCCGGCGAAGCTGTGAAAAAGATCCGCTGGGAACTGCGCTGGGTTGGTGTAACGGACTTCCTAATCTTTCCCGATCTTGACGGACTGGGCAGAGAGTTTGCCCAAAGATGGGAGGATCTTTTTGGAATGCGTTAACCCATGTTTGGTGAAAATTTCGTAAGTTATTGATTATCAATGGTCCTTTTTTCAATGTGTCACGATCTAGGGGGTTTTGGAGGTTCTTTTTTTCGGTTTCCAAGGCTCCAAGGAACTGATTTTGGAGGGCGGAAAAGATCTGACGGCCTGCTCGCTTTCCAGCAGTGACCCCGCGGTGTTTGGCGCCTCCGATGTCTGCCTCGAACGTCTTTGGACGGTGAGCAAGTGGGCTAGGGTCTCTTAGGTGGGAAAAGAGAGCTTGGCCTGCCTGCCTCGAAAACCGGTTGATAGGCGAGCTGCCTTTAACCCTTTTAAGAGTAGCCCCAAGCAAAACAGTCAAGGCGACAACAAAGGGACCAATCGAGATCCTACCATCCCGAAAAGTCAAGAGTCACGACCTTGGGGGTAGACGTATTAACGTATTTCCAGCAGAAAGCTCCTAACCTTTTCAAACGCTTCCGAATCCAGCCGGATCTCGCTCGCCTCGGCAGCCTCCCCGAGCCGAAGCCCAGGCTTCTGCCGGGACGCCAAAAAAACCTGGAGCTTAACTTTTCCCAATTTTGAAGATAACTGAACGTTCTTTTTTCGCAGGCAATCGAGGTACTGGTCAACACATTCTAACGCTGCCTTCTCATGCTCGGCCACCGCACGGATGCAAAGATCCTCCAGTTCACCCTGCTCAGAGCAGTCGGGTAGTACGAACACGCCCGTCCGTGGCCGGCCTCCCTCTGTCCAGACACCGGGCTGCTGTGGAGCTTCCCAACCTACCCTTATCAAAGTGTCTCTCACGCTTTGAAATCTGGCTGAAGCGTTCTTGTCTGCGTCCACAATGATGCCCAAGGTCTCCAGATCGAATCGAACGCTAGATTCGCCCCTGATTAACTGAAGGGTACCACCCAAATTGTTGCGCCCATTAAGGGGAATGATCTGGATTCTCTGCAGTTCCAGTTGCCTCACCAACGCAGAAAAAAAACGCTTATCGTCCTCTCCTTCTACAAGAAGCAAGTTGGGTTGAGAGATTTGAGCTCTACACTTCTCCATCAGCTCCGACGTCGCCATTGCGAACCTCAAGATTCGTCTCTATTGCCGCCGCTAAAGCTTCGCGGCCCAAAACAGCAGCAACGATATCCCCGTCACGGCGACCCAGTTTGTGAACCGCAAAATCGTATTGCCCCTCTTCCGGCGAGGATTCTTTCGACGAAAACGCCTCATGCGCGGACGTCACACACTCCCAGCTGTGGGTAGTCGCAAAGACTTGGACGTCAAACAGAACAGCGGCTTTCTTTATGGTTCGCCACATCTTTTTTAAAGCGGAGTAATGTATGCCGTTTTCAATTTCGTCTATCAATACCACCCCTCCGGAGGCGTCCACAATTGCAAGGACTATGCTCGCCAAGCGTGCAGCACCGTCGCTTATCATCGTCAGCGGGAGCCAATGCGCCGCCCCGATGTCGGCAAAAATGGCAAGCGAATCGCCTAAGAGGCCTATCCGGACATCTTTAAGACGCGGCTCGATGATTTGTAGCGCTTTTAAGAGGTCAACTTCCCTTTTATCTAGGACAAGCCGTGAAAACCGCTGAACGTCTTCGGCTACAGGGACGCGGTTCCTGGCACCGATGAATATCCCTGGGAACGGCGGTGAGGGTAGTGGGGTCGGCTGAACGGAGACACCCGCTGGCGTAACCACAAAATAGGATACCTTATCCTCCTTGCCTGATTGCTTATATCGAAACTCAAGCGCGTGCACGTCGCTTGCCACTGCAAGGGAACCAGGTCGTGACTGCGTCTGCCATGATATCGGAAAAAGGGACAGCTCCGGCTTCTGCGGCTCTTGAACCTGCACAATGTGTGTCTGCTCCTTCTCATCGGTCGCGATCAGCTCAATCTTCTGGGAAAGATTGCAGTCGAAAAAAAGCCATCGCCAAGGTACTTCCGCCCGGGGACTAAACTCAACCTTGACCTCCACTCCGCGAAAGGCGTTGACCCGCACGCCTAGCTCCGCGTTATAGGCACCGGAGTGCAGAAAGATGGCCTCAAGAAGGGCCGTCTTACCTACTCCATTGCGTCCTATAAATAAGTTAATCCGCTCCAGGCCTGTGAGTTTGGTAGCCTTGAAGCACCGAAAGTTCCTTATTTCGAAGGTCCGGTACATGCAGCCTCCAGGTAAACAATTCCCCACTCAGGGCAAGTTAGTACGCTGGCTCCCCCTGTGTCAAGATTAAACAACCGATAGCCGAGCTTAGCGTCGTAGCGTCTTTCCCCGAAAGACTTCGAGATCACCCGGGAGATCTGTGCAGGAGAGCCGCGCGGTTTAGTTCGTGGCTCCCACGCCCACCCCCTCAAGGCTAGCAGAAAGTCACACGAGGATCACTCGTCTTTGTCGTCCTCGTCGTTGGGATCGTGGAAGGTTCAGACATGGTCATCGCCGATCCAGCCGGAATCCAAGCCCAACCCGTGGTCAATGAAGACGTGCTCGTCACCAATCCATAAACACGGCTTAAGGAAAAAGTGACCGTAAGCACCTGCCGATCGGCTTGTCCCCAAAACCCTTGCGCAACTCCGCATCTGCGTGACACACCGTGGATGGTCACGTCCCGCGTATTACAGAACTGGTTTTCGGTTCTTTAAACGTTGCCTTTCCGGGGCAATCGCTGCTACAAAGAAGCCCACAAGCTCAAGGTGACCTCTGTTCGAAGCCTTGCCTTGGCCGTCTATCTTGCCGGTGGCGTTTCTGTTCCCGCGACGGCGGCCGCTGTGGCCCCGACACACTTCAAGCAACTGCTCCCTAGCGAACTCCAGCAGGGCTTGACCCTTGCTGAGCGGAAACTCCTTCAATGTGTCGAACAAGGTAAGGAGGCAGACTTCTCATCGGCCGACGCCAGCGAAAACGATCCGCAGCAATGGTCCCGGTGGGGGCCTGAGCGTATGATCCGAGGACGGCTACTTTGTTGGCTCTGCACGGACCGGACTGTAGCTCGATATGTTTCTCCAAAAGGGATTTGCGTCCGGGGCGCAAAGATTGCCGGCTCCATTGAGTGTGAAGGAGCTGAGGTTCTGTATCCACTTGCGTTACGCCACTTTGCACTTCCTGAGGGAATCATCCTCACCAGGGCACGGGCAAAAACGATGGACTTTTCTGGATCCTATGTTCGAGGGCTCTGGGCAAACTGGACTGTGCTCGAGGGCGACCTTGTCCTTTCCGGAGCCACCTATCTCGGCGAGCTTCAGCTCCGTAGCGCGACGATCAGAGGAGACTTAAATTGCTCCGGTGCCCGGTTCGAAAACCCGAGTGGCTACATCCTTCTGGCTCCCGGAGCTAGCATTACAGGAAACGTGGACCTGCGGTGGCTTCGCGGATGGGGATGTGAGTCGCTAATGGGAGCCAATATCCAGGGAAATCTACTTTGCATGTGAGCTGAGATATCAAACCCAAACGATGCTGCATTTGTTGGGAACGGAATGATCGTGCAAGGGGATGTCGATTTTGCTGACGCGTTTCGAACCCAGGGCATGGTATCGTTGTTCGGAGCCCGAATCGATGGCGCATTGATATGTATAGGAGCCCAACTGGAGAACCCCGGAGGACTAGCTCTCAACGCCGATGGAGCCACAATCAAGCGGGGCGCTTTCTTTACTAGAGGCTTTCGTGCCGAGGGAGTTGTTGCGCTTGATGGTGCCAACATCGGATCTGTACTACTCTTCGAAGATGCCCACGTAGAAAACCCTACCTCGATTGCATTGCAAGCAAGCAAGATGGCCGTGCAAGGCAATGTCTCCTTTTCGAATGGGACGTTTAAGGGGTCTATATGGCTCTTAGGGGCCAAGATTGGCGGGAGTCTACGCTTATCGACGACGATGTTGCGAGCTGGCCGAAGCCAGGCCAGCTCTGGCTCGATGGACTCGAGTATCACGGCTTTGGCGGCGATCTTGTCCCCAACGTGAAAGTAAGGCTCCAGTGGGTCCGCCGGCAGCTACCCAGGTTCCGCACCCAACCTTACGACCAGCTTGCGAAGGTCTTTCGTCAGATGGCACGTGAAAAAGATGCCATTGAGGTAATGCTTGCCAAAGGGGATGATTTTACACAGTACGGCTGGTTAAGCTTTTTTGGGAAGGTGCGGCAGGTGATATCCCGATGGACTATCGGGTACGGCTACCGTCCATGGCAGTCGCTTTGGTGGATTTTGGGCTCGGTCAGCACAAGCACTTTTCTATTCCAACGGGCCCGGAGGAGGGGCTTAATCGTACCGGCAGATCCGAGCAAAAACCCCCCACATGCCGTGTTTCAACCTCTTGCGTATGCCTTGGAGACGTTCATACCCCTCCTTGATTTTGAACAAAAGAAATTTTGGGTTCCTGATGCGACTAAGCCCATGGAGAGGTATCTTCGAAGGTATCTCTGGGTCTATAAGTCCCTAGGGTGGATTCTTTTTACCCTCTTTGCTGCCGGCGTGAGCGGACTGGTTCAGAAGCTGTAATGGTGGGCGGGTCAGGAGACTGCTCGGCGGATTCTGGGATGCGAGAGTCCCGCCACAGGGCCGATTTATACGAATGTACAACCCAAGCGGGAGGTCTAGCCACCTCTTAATGTGCGGGGTCAGGAGCCGTTCACTTTCCAGTGTACCCTGGAAGGGTCTTGTCAAGTCTGTTGAAGTCCCGCGATGTCCGTGAAGCCAGTGTCGGAGTGGTCAGTTTTTGTTGGTCGGCGCAGGCCGGTGGTTGTGTCGCGTCGTGCGAGGGTGAGGTTAGCCCTATCAGAGCGATGCAGGTGGGGTGGATTGAATTCCTTCTCAGGTTGGATGCGGCCAGTTGCCCTATTAGCCGGGGTGCACTGCCGACGGCGCAAGCTAAGCCCCTACGCCCAGCACTTTTGAGCATCTGACACAAAGCCAAAGGAGCGGTCATTAGTTCCATCTGTTTTTTTCACCATTGCAAACGGGGACAATTTTTGCTCAGACTGGCTGACTTCGCTGGTTAAGTGGGCTTCTGGGGGTGAGCAGAGGCAGTTTTTTTCGATCCCTACATTCACTTTTGCAGTCGGAGCACCAACACCTCCCCGCTTGTAGCATAGTTGGGATAAGCATGGATGGACGATTAGGTTGTGGAACTATACCCCCCAACTGTACGTGCTGGCCAAGCCATGCCAAGTATAGCCCACAACTTTTGTTCGTTCAGAGACGAGCCACACAGCGTTACCCCCGACTTTCCACACTTCATGCATCCATTGACCGGTAAGTCTTGAATGGGCCAAAGGACGCGGGCCTAGCTTGCCTACATGAAGAACTCCCAGGACTCGATAAGGGCGGTCCGGTTCCGAGTAATACACTGGTATCCCCCCCACTAACTCAACAAAGGCCCTTGCCGGCTGCCTGGGTGTACAGCCATTGAACTGGAATAGGGGGTAAAGTAGTAGAAACGCATCCAGCCAAAGAAAGGCATGCCATAAGAAGCCGGAGACCCCGAAGGAAGCGGCTCGCTGTTGATCGGGAGCATCTTAGTTCTTGATTATCAAGGCGGTTTTTCAATGTCTCGCTACGTTGGGGTTCTGGGGGCTATCTTGCCCTATCTTGACATATCACTATCTCAAGAGGGGTCTTGTGGCAAGAAAATTTCCCTCAAAAAAAACAACAAGGCCGTGTCGCCATTTTGGTTTTCCGGGATATGAACGTGCTGCCGGTTTTCAATGGTCCAGTGGCACCAGCCGGGGTGGAAAAACTTTTTGGAAAAAGACAAGACGGGATGCGCTTATTAAGAGGCGGGAGAGAGATAGGGAGCATCCCACCCGCGCGCGTCTGCCTAAGGCGGATCGTCCTACAAACCAAGTTTGTCACAGCAAACGCCGGCCACCCCTAGATCGGACGCAAACCAAAGACAAGACCCGCACCGAAATTCGAGCACCCCACTCTCCTGGCACGGGTGAGGAGAGCTCTGCCTGGACATCCTCCAATCGGCAGCTTTGGGGCACCTTGCCCCGCTTCGGCTAGCCAGCCCTCCCCATTCCCAGTGTCGTTGGTTTGTCGTCAACTTTGTTGTGCATTTATGCACACGTGTGTTAACGTCTACGCAATGCCTTCCAGAGGAAAAATCCCGTGATTCAATATAGAATGAGGATACTTGGCTAAGATTTGGTCTCCTACCAGAGGAAAATCGGAGCCGGAGGGATTCGAACCCTCGAAGGGATTTTGGTCCCTTAACGGTTTAGCAAACCGCTGCCTTCAGCCACTCGGCCACAGCTCCAATTTTATCCATAAACTATATTTTAAGCTTTTAGACTACAAACAAATATCTTAAACTTTAAAAAAATTTCGAAAAAGAATGAAGCATTAATTAGGTAAAAAATTTAACTTTAAAAGAAACAAGGAAAATGCAGCCTATGAAATACCTTCTATTAGAAAAGCTATCGTCGGCACCAGTGATTATGGATCCTTTTGAATATATTATCGTCAAAGGGTTCGTTAATACCGAGATCAAAGCAGCTTTGCTTTCAGATTTTCCGAAAATCCAAAAACCTGGTGTTTTCCCTCTCTCTGAGTTAAATTATGGTCCCGCCTTTGCTTCGTTTATAGAAGAACTGGAAAGCCCGCAACTCACTGAAATCATTCAAGAAAAATTTAGAATAGACCTTCAAAATAGACCCATTTTAACAACAGTACGAGGTTGGTGTTCAAAAGACAGAGATGGCAATATCCATACGGATTCTGAATGGAAACTCGTGACGCTACTTATTTATTTGAATGAGGAATGGGAACCTCAAGGAGGGAGATTACGCCTTTTAAGAAGTAAAAATATCAATGATTTTGCAGCTGAAGTGCCTCCAGATTGGGGATCTCTGATTATCTTCAAAAGATCCGATAATTCGTATCATGGCCATTTGCCATTTGAAGGAGAAAGAAGAGTGGTTATGCTCAATTGGGTAACCGATCAAGAGAAATTGAAAAAGGAATTAGAAAGACACAATTTTTCCAGTTTGTTTAAAAAACTAGTGCCTTTTACAATTAAACGTTAAAGTCTTTTTTCTTTAAGTAGTATTTTGAATTGCGCTAGCAAGAGCCATTTGTTCTTTGTTCTTGCTTTTCAATAAGTTAATGTCAAAATTATTCGACTTTTCCAACTATGCGCAATTCCATTTGCATCCTTGCTGTTTTTTTTCTTCTTTTTGGATGCTCTGGTATTCGAACTCCTCCTGAAGAACAAAAACTTTTTTTAAAAGAACCATCCATTTCCAATCATGGGAGAAAAACTCTTTACGATCATGTTGTCGATATAGATCCTGGACGTATAAAAAGCAGAACAAGTAGCTTATTTTACGAACTTCCTCCCAAATCGATTGCTGTTCTACCTTTTGTCAACAAAGATAGTGGGAATTTTTATTTAGACAAAGTTGCCCTGACTAATCGAAATCCTCAATGGAAAGAACAATATCGGTGGACAAGAGCGCAAAGAGTTAGAAAACTAATCTACGGCAATCTGGCTCAAAGAGAATATTATCCCATTAAGTTAGAAAAGGTCGATACGGTATTAAAAGAACATGGAATCAAAAATAGCACAGATCTTTCGAAGATATCTCCTGAAGTTTTAGGCGCATGGCTTAATGCAGATGCAGTGATATACGGAATAGTCAAAAATTATGAAAGTTATTATGCGGGAATTATTTGTGGTTACAGTATTGCTACAGATGTACAAATGATCTCAACAAAAACGGGTGATCAGCTCTTTTATTCTTCAGCCTCTAGAAACCAAGTGGGATTTGATTTTGGATTGAACCCAACTGATTTAGCTATAAATATGATTGCCAATGGGACCTATTTAAGAGATGTGGTCTTGAGAAGAGCAGAAGAAGATATTTCAAGAGAAATTGTTTTAAGAATTCCAACTAGAAGGCCATTGCCCTATTTTCCTCAAACGGAAAAAACAAAGCTTTCTGAAAATCAACCTAAAGCAAAAATAAAGAAAAAAGAATCTCTCAACCATTCTCTAAATTTCCAAAGTCAATTGTTGGCCAATAAAAAAAATGAGCAGCAACCCATTATGAGACATTCTGTTGGAAATATTCCACAGAATGATGTTATAGCCTTTAATCATCCTACCTTTTCTGCTCATTTATTCAGAAAAGAAAAAGAAACTAAAAATGAAATAAAAGAAAAAGAACAAATTAGAAAAGCAGATTTCGCCCTAGCACCAATAGAAGAAGCAAGGGGGGACCATAACAAGAAGGAACTAGCCTTGCCACCAAACCTTCTCAATTCTGTCTCTCAACAAAGTTTTTTCCTGCCCGAAATTGCTGAAAAACAACATGGAAAAAAAACCATGTTTGATCGGTTAATTGAAATGGACATTCAAAAACCTGAGGTAATTGTTCATCCCAGTTATTCCAGTAAAAAGTGCGGTACAATTGCTATCCTTCCTTTTTCAGATCAAGCAACCGGAGGCAACTTACTGATAAATCACATACCACTTTTCCCAAAAACAAAGGAACAAAAGCAAAATTGGAGATGGACAGTAGGAAATAGAATACGCAAAGCAATTGCGTGCTATCTTGCACAAAGGGATTTTGACATCCTTAACATTGGCCAAACAGACACGATTTTAAAATCTCATGGTCTATCCACTATGAAGGATCTACTTAGGGTTCCTCCAAAAACACTAGGCAGATGGCTATCAGTAGACAGTCTAATTTATGGGGAAGTCACGACCTATGAAGGATTCTATTCTATCGTATGGGCAGCATGGCGGGTTGGGGCAAAGCTTAATCTTGTCTCTACCCATTCGGGGATCACACTTTTAACTACACAAGCAACAAGAACCTCTAATCGTTTCATTCCAGCCATTACTCCTATTGATCTAGCTATAGCAGGAGTAACTACCATGACCACTATGATGCGCGATTACAAATTACGACAGGCTGAAGAAGAATTATCACGGGAATTGGTTTTGAGTTTTCCAAAGGAAGATAATCTTTCTGAAGCAAAAGAGCCAGGAAAGATCCCTAGAAGAACAGCCCATAAAATTTCATTTCTAGAAAATTCCTCAAGCAAAAGAAAAGATCCATTTTTGGCTTTAAATGATAACAAAAACGAATTTTAGTTAATGAGTCGTTTGATAGTACAGTAAGCAATTACTTACTTATGAAATTAACAAAAAAATATCCATTGTTCATTCTCATGGCTTTCATTCTTTTAGAAGGGATAGTATTCATTTTTTGGAAATATTTCTTGGAGAGGGGGTGTTATCAAAAAACGAAGGATGCGTATATAGCAGCCCATGTTCTTCGCATTGCCACTAAGGTTTCTGGTTACATTGAAACACTCCTTGTTCAGGATAATTGGGAGGTAAAAAAAGGCGAACTTTTAGTAAAAATTGATAGTAGAGATTATATGTCCAGAGTAGCTGTGGCCGATGCCATAAGAAAACTTGCTCAAACTGAATGGTTAAGAATCCGCCAACTAAGCGTGATCAATGCGTTAAGTGCTTTCAATTACGATCTAGCCTTAGCCACTAACGTAATTACTCGTTCTATTTTGCGACTAGAGAGCCTCTCACTGGGTTATACCAATATCTATAGCCCAATAGAAGGAAAAATCACAGCCCGAAGTATTGAAGAAGGAGAATATGTAAGGGAGGGCCAGTATCTTTTGTCCATTATTTCTGGAAACTACTACTGGATCATTGGTAATTTTAAGGAGAACCAATTAGAGAACATTCGTCCTGGGCAACTGGCCAAAGTCAGAATCGACGCCTATCCTAAGAAATGGTTCAGAGCTCATGTTGATAGTGTACAAAGAGGGACCAAAGGAGCTTTTAGCCCTTATCCTTTGGAAGATCTTTCCCTTAATTATGTGAAAACTACGCAACGAATCCCAGTCAAAATCCTTTTCGATGACAATCAAAAATTCGATACTTCTAATATTGGCCCTTGGATGACCGCAACAGTAGAGGTAAAAACAAAAGACTGCAAAGCCGTTTATATATTAAGTGTAGTATATTCTTTTATAACTCTTATTGCTTTTGTTATCCTTGGTAAGATTATGAGAAAGAATATTTTCAAAAACTCACTCCCAACCACTACTTTTTAAACAGAGACACAGTGATGCCAGCAATTACAAGAATACCAATAAAAGTATAAATCCACACCAACGTTCCTTCTTTTGTAACATTTGCCACCACTGGGCTTCCAGCCACTTTCCCAACCTTTTTCTTTCTAAGAAAACCATCGTAATTTCTTTGAAGTAAATAGGTTTCTGCTTGTCGCATTGTATCCAATATTACTCCCACAACAATGAGCAAACTTGTCCCGCCAAAAAATTGTGCTGTGATAGCAGGAATGCCCAGAAGAGTTTGAACTACCATAGGTAAGACAGCTAAAATAGATAAAAAAATAGCTCCCGCTAAGGTCAATCTTGTCATCGAGTAATCAAGGAACTCAGCGGTTGGCGCTCCCGGTCTAATTCCAGGAATAAAGCCACCATGTTTTTTTAAATCATCAGCAATCTGAACAGGATTGAATTGGGTCGCCACCCAAAAATAAGAAAAGAAGAAAATCAACACCACTGAAAGGGCATAATAGAGGCCTCCAGCAGATAAAGAATTAGCAATCCTGGCGGCAACGGCAGAATTGGGGACTACAAATCCTATTATAGTCGAGGGGAATAACAGAATGGCTTGAGCAAAAATGATAGGCATCACCCCTGCATAATTCACTTTCAGAGGCAAAAAAGAAGTCTGTCCGCCATAGACCCTATTCCCTCGTACCTGCTTAGCATAATGAATAGTGATTTTTCGCATAGCCTGAGTCATTGCCACCGTTGCCGCAATGACACCAAACAAAAAGAGGAGAAGTAGGGCAATTAAAAAGGGACTTGATGCGGTGATGCTTGAGGGGGATATCAGTTTTGACCATCCTTGAACCAGTCCTGCAGGCAATCTGGCCAGAATCCCTATGGTGATAATCAAAGAAACCCCATTACCAATTCCTTTGTCGGATATTTGTTCCCCTAGCCACATGAGCAATAACGTCCCTGTGGTCAAACTGATCATAGTTATAAGTCTAAAGCTCCAACCCGGTTCAGGAACCAGTGGACTCCCCAGTTTTTCTATTATCCCGTGTATCCCATGAAGCAAAGGTATACTTTCAGGATTTTCAAAACCTATGGCAAGTAAATATCCTTGGAAAAGACATAGTAGAACGGTTAAAAGCCTGGAATATTGGGTTAATTTCTGCCTACCCCCTTCTTCTCTTGCAAGCTTGCCAAGAGTCGGAACAACGGTAGTCAACAGTTGCATCATAATGCTTGCACTTATATAAGGCATGACACTTAAAGAAAAAATGGCACAATTTTCAAGTGCTCCACCACTGAAAAGATTCAGCATCCCCACCACCGAACCCTGAGCTTGTTGGTCAACAACGGTCCGGAAAAATTCTCCTAGGACATTAGGATTGACCCCTGGACAAGGTATAGCTGAACCAAGCCTTATAATTATGATAACTCCCAAAGTAAATAGGATTCTAGATCTTAGTTCAGGAATTTTAAAAATATTGACAAAGGCATTAAGCATGGACTTATCATCAATATAATTTTAAAGAATTTTACAATTCCACAGTTTTTTATTCATTCTACCCAGAGAACATTCTAGACAATTACTCCAGATTATAGATAAAAATGGAATAAAAACCTATTGAATCAATACAATCTTGCCGCCTACTTTTTCGATTTTTTCTTTTGCAGAAGTACTCACGGCATGGACTTTAAAAACATAGGCTCTACTGATTTCTCCTTTTCCTAATATCTTTATCCCCTCGACTCTTCCTTTGACTAATCCCAATTTCCTTAACAAGTTTTCGTCTATTATCTCCTCAGTAATTCCCTCGATGGAGCTAAGATTAACAGGTGCATACTGAATATGAAAGCGCTTATTATTAAATCCTCTTTTGGGGATTCTTCGGATAAGTGGCATTTGACCGCCTTCAAAACCTATTCGTATCGATCCCCCAGAGCGTGCTTTCTGTCCTTTATGCCCTCTGCCACTAGTTTTGCCATGACCTGAACTTTCTCCACAGCCAACCCTTTTTTTTCTCTTCTTGGCTCCTATTGCAGGTTTGATATCATTAAGCATCATAACTGGTTCCTTATAAAATCATTCTCATTGTCAGCTTACATTGTTATTTTTTAGAGGAAAGATTTATTTCTTTTCCTCTTCTCTGAAAAACTTCGTCTCGAGATTTCAATTGAGCTAATGCTTTAAAAGTAGCTTTAGCCACATTGTAGGGATTCTTTGAACCTAACGATTTCGTTAAAACATCCTTGATACCTGCTGCTTCCAATATAGAACGAACCGTAACCCCGGCAATAATCCCAGTGCCTGGAGAAGCAGGCTTTAACAACACTTTTCCTCCACTAAATTCTCCTATCACCTCATGTGGAATGGTATCACCGTTTCTCATTATCTGTTCCATATTTTTTCGAGCATTTTCTGTAGCCTTCTTGACAGCGTCAGTTACTTCATTTGCCTTTCCAAAACCTAATCCAATCTGTCCAGCCCTATCGCCTACAACTACTAAGGCCCCAAAACTATACCGTCTACCACCCTTTACTACCTTTGCACACCGGTTCACATAGATGACCCTATCCATCAACTCTTCATGGAAAGACTCATCCTGTCTAAGATCTTTCTTTTCAAAATGACGCCGAATCCTTTTTTTAGAGCCTTTAGGCTCTATAGCCCCTTCCTCTTCTTTTGAAATATAGGAAGACTTTTCCTCTAAAATTGCAGGTGAGATAGAATTTTCTTTTGAATTCATTCTTTTAAAACTCCAATCCTTTTGCTCTTGCAGAATCTGCTAAGGCTTTGACTTTCCCATGATATAAGAATCCCCCTCGATCAAAAACTACTTTACTTATTTTCTTTTCTTGCGCCCGTATAGCAATGGCTTCTCCCAATTTTGCTGCCCCATTGATATTTGGTTTTAGTTCGGAAAATGCTTTTTCTCTAGTCGATGCACTAACAAGAGTTTTTCCTTCTTCATCATTTATTATTTGGAGATAGATATGTTTGTTAGAAATATGAACACTTAACCGCGGTCTTTGCGATGTGCCAAAAACTTTTTTCCTTATTCTCAGATGACGAATCTTTCTTGCTTCCAATCTATTTTTTCTCATAGCCAATTTCCCTTCCTATTTTTGAGCTGTCTTCCCCGCTTTTCTTCGGATTTGTTCATCCGCATATCTTATCCCTTTTCCCTTATAGGGCTCCGGAGGATAAAACCCTCGAATATCCGCTGCCACCGCCCCTACTAAACATTTATCAATCCCTTCTACCGTCAACTTTGTATTGTCTTGGACTTTTACCGTTACTCCTTCGGGGATTTCATAAACAACAGGATGAGAAAAGCCTAATTGCATCACTAACTTTCTTCCTTCAACCGAAGCTTTAAAGCCAATGCCGTGTATTTCCAATTTTTTTTGAAAACCCTCCTGAACCCCTACAAGGGCATTATACAGTAGGGATCTATGCAATCCATGCATCGCCTTGGCCTGGCGACTTTCGGATACATTTTCCACCACTAAAGTATTATCACGCTTATGAACTTTCAAAAAGTCGGGCAATGAATGAGAAAGCTTTCCCTTTTTCCCCACAAAAGTTACAACATTCTTATCGATAGTCAGTTGTAACCCATCCGGCAATTTAATAGGCATCTTTCCAATTCTTGACATGTTTCAACCCCTCTTAATAAATCGATAACAAAAGTTCTCCCCCCACTCGCATTTTCTTTGCTTTATGCCCTGCCATTATTCCTTTCGATGTAGAAAGGATGCAAATTCCTAAACCTCTTAATACATTGGGAATTTCTTTAAATCCAACATATTGCCGTAATCCAGGCTTACTTATCCTTTTTATTTTGGTTATAAGAGCCGGATCTTTGATAGTTAGCTTCAATACAAATATATTTTTACCAATGGCTATTTTTTCAGATTTTTCTAAATACCCCTCATCCAGCATCACTTTAGCGATTTGCTCTTTAATCCGAGAATAAGGAACAGTTAATTCTTTTTTCTTCGCATATGCAGCATTTTGCAATGCAGAACAGAAATCAGCAATAGGATCCGTTGTCATATTTCCTTTCCCTGTTTACCAACTAGCTTTAATTACCCCCGGAATTTCTCCCCATGAAGCTAATTCTCTAAATTGAATCCTACTAAGCCCAAATTTCCTCATATAAGCCCTCCGCCTCCCGGAGATTTGGCATCGGTTATACTTTCTTGTACTAAATTTCGGTTTTCTCTTTTGCTTTGCTATCCACGCTTTGGTAGCCATATTATACCTCCCCTTACTCTTAGCTCTCTTTAAGCAGATACAGCAGATAAAACGAGCGGTTTATTCTTTTCTCCAATGAACGGAAAACCCATCGCCGAAAGAAGATCGATTGCCTCTTTCTTTGTCTTCGCAGTGGTGACAATCGTCAGGTCAAATCCTAGATTCCTCTTAATGTTTTCAATATCTACTTCAGGAAAAATTGTATGATCTTTAATACCTATTGTATAATTACCTTGGGAATCAAAAGAACGAGTAGGAAGACCCCTAAAATCCCTGACCCTGGGTAAAGCCGCCCAGACAAATCTTTCCAAAAACTCATACATTCTCGCTCCCCTTAATGTGACCATACAGCCAATCTCTTGACCTTTTCTTAACTTAAAATTGGAAATACTTTTTTTCGCTCTCGTCTTTACTGGCTTCTGCCCTGTTATTAATGCAAGCTCCTTGACTGCTTCCTCTAAGGCTACTTTTATATCCCCAGAGGAACCCACACAGCAATTAATGGTGATTTTTACTATTTTGGGCACCTCATGGATGTTCCTATAGTTATTTAAAGCCATCAGATGAGGAACCACTATTTCCTTGTAGGCTTTCCAAAAGGTGGGCATATCACTTTTCATTTTCTTTGGGTACTTCCTTTATATTAGCCAACATGCCATCAAACCCTTTTGCAAGGGTTATCTTTTATGCTTCGGTTGTTGAAGTGCTCTTCTTTTTTTTCTGTCTTTCTTCCCATCTTGAAAAAAGCATAACGTTTGAAATTGAAATGGGCATTTCTTTTTCAATAATACCTCCTTGTGGATTTTCTTGGGTAGGCCGTACCGCTTTTTTCATCATCCTAATTCCTTCCACTATGACTTTACTTTTTTGTCTGAGAACCTGCAAGACTTTCCCCTTTTTGCCACGTTCACTGCCCGATATAACGATGACCTCATCGCCCCGTTTTACAGGAAATTTTTTTAATGGAATAATGCACTTTTTTTCTCCCCTTTTCTTCATACTACCTCCGGCGCAAGGGAAAGAATTTTTATAAAATTCTTTTCGCGCAATTCTCGAGCTACAGGACCAAATATTCGAGTTCCTTTAGGATTAGATTCTTTATCGATGATGACGATAGCATTATTATCAAATTTAAGATAGGAGCCATCACTTCTCCTAATCGGGCTTCTAGTCCGTACCACCACCGCTCTTACCACCTCTCCCTTTTTTACCGATCCATTAGGAATGGCATCTTTGACCGAAGCAGTAATAATATCCCCCACTTTTGCAACCAATGTTTTTCTACCAATCACTCCGATCATGGTCGCTTTTTTTGCTCCTGTATTATCGGCGACCTCTAACCAACTACGTATCTGAAGCATTTCTTGACCCCCTTCCCATTTACTATGATTTTAAAACCTCTACCACTTTCCACCTCTTCAAGCGACTCAATGGGCGACACTCTTGAATTCGAACTTTATCTCCTTCTTTGGCAATACCTTCTTCATCATGTGCATAAAACTTTTTTCTCACCAAAACAACCTTTTTATATAAAGGATGGGACTTATGCCTAGATACAAGGACGACAGCAGTTTTCGCCATTTTCGTCGATACCACCGTGCCTATCTTCTCCTTCGGTTTTCTTTTAGATAGGGCTTTCTCATTGGCAACAGTTTTGAGTTCCATATTCTCTTCCATCTTAATCCCCCCCTTTTACTTACCTTCTTCTGCGAACTTTTGCTTGGATATCGTTTTAATCCGTGCTATCAGCTTTTTCAATTCCTTGATGCGCGATGGCTTTTCCAGCTGAGCCGTTGATTTTTGCATTCGCAACCGAAAAAGTTCCTCCCGGCATTCCTGTTCTTTAACTAAAAGCTCCTGCTTTCCTAGCGATCTTAATTCAGTGAGCAGATTTTTGCTTTTCATACTTTAATCAACCTCTCCCTAGTTATAAAACGGGTGTGAATCGGAAGCTTTGCGGCAGCAAGCCTCATTGCCTCCTTAGCCACTGATTCTGGTAGTCCATCCAGTTCAAAAAGTACTCTACCCGGTAGGACAACAGCAACCCAAAATGCAGGTTGGCCTTTACCTTTACCCATACGAGTTTCTGGAGGTCGCGCCGTTACAGATTTATCAGGAAAAATTCTAATCCATAACCTACCTTTCCTTTTTACATTGCGCATGATAGCAACACGCGCTGCTTCTATTTGGGTATTAGTGATCCAGGCTCTCTCCAAAGCCTGCATTCCATAAGATCCAAAAGCCAATTCAGTTCCTCGCGTCGCGTTCCCTTTTCGGCTGCCACGCTGACTTTTCCTATATTTTACTCTTCGAGGCAATAGGGGCATATAGAAATCTCCTGCTAAACTATTAAACGACCGCCGTCGCTATATCTTCCTTTCTACAAATCCATACTTTCACTCCAATTTTTCCAGCTACCGTCAGAGCTTCTGCAAACCCATAATCAATATCTGCTCTGAGAGAATGAAGTGGAACTTTGCCTTCATGATACCGCTCAGCCCTAGCAATCTCCGCTCCACCTAACCTTCCTGCACATCTTACCTTAATCCCCATTGCTCCAGCATCCATAGTCAGTTGTATAGCCCTTTTGATTGCCCTTCGATAAGCCACCCTTCTTTCAATCTGCAGGGCAATATTTTCAGCTATCAGCTGGGCTTCAAGTTCTGGATGTTTAACTTCTTTAACATCAATTAAAACTTCCCTTCCTTTTTCAACAATATTAGCAATCTCCTCTTTGATCTTATCGAGTTCAGCCGCTCTTCTCCCAATAACCAACCCTGGCCGAGCTGTATGAATATTGATCCGTACACGGTTTCCAGCTCTTTCTATAACAATCTTTGATACAGCAGCTGATTCCAACCGTTTTTTAATAAATTTCCTAATCTGATAGTCTTCCCAAATAAATCTAGGAAAAGTTTTTTTATCCGCGTACCAAATCGATCGCCATTGTCTATTAACTGGCAGCCTAAATAGAATTGGGTTTACTTTTTGTCCCATAAGAATACCTTATTTCCTTCTTATTTTTCTTTTTCTTCCAAAATCACCTTAATATGACTCGTCCGCTTCCTTATAATCCCAGCGCTCCCCCGAGCCTTAGGTTGATACCGTCGAAAGGTTGGTCCTTCCTCTACAAAGACCCCTTTTACATAAAGATCTTGGACTCGCAAATTGTGATTATTTTCCGCATTGGCAATTGCCGAGCCAAGCGTTTTTCGTAGAATCCGAGCCGCTTTTTTAGGATAGAATGCCAGCAGATTAAAAGCCTCTTTAGCATCCATCCCCTTTATGGAACGTGCAACATCCCTAGATTTAAACGCTGAAATCCTAGCCATTTTATATACTGCCCGAACTTCCATATGAATCTCCTATTTCACTGAAGCCTTTTCGGTATGTGCACCATGCTTTCTGAAGGTGCGGGTCGGAGCAAATTCCCCTAACTTATGCCCCACCATATTCTCTGTCACATAGACAGATTGAAAGGTTTTTCCATTATGCACCAAAAAGGTATGTCCCACAAAATCGGGTATAATCATCGATCGCCTTGACCATGTTTTAATAGGCTTTTTTGCTCCTTTTAACTTTTCTATTTTCTCTAGTAAATGAGCATCTACAAAAGGTCCCTTTTTAAGACTTCTACCCATAGTAGCTCCCTCCCTTTACTTTTTCTTCTTTTTCTTAGGCCGTCTTTCCACAATAAACCTAGTAGAATTTTTCCTTTTTTTCCTTGTCTTTTTGCCTTTGGCTGGTTTCCCCCATGGAGATTCCAACTGCTGCCATCCTCCCCCGCCTTTACTTTTTCCTTGTCCCCCTCCATTAGGATGATCTACTGGATTCATGGCCACTCCCCTAACTCGAGGTCTCCAGCCAAGCCATCTTGTTCTACCGGCTTTTCCAAGAGATTTGTTGAAATGATCCGGGTTGCTGACTTGCCCAATAGTTGCATAGCATTCAGAGAAAATTTTTCTCACTTCTCCAGAAGGCAACTTCACAATGGCATATTCTTTATCTAAACCCATCATGCAAGCACTGCTTCCAGCAGAGCGAACTAGCTGTCCTCCTTTTCCAGGTACCAACTCTATATTGTATATCGGAAGGCCCGAAGGAATGTTCTTTAAAGGCAAAGCATTCCCCACTTCTGGTGGAGCCTCTGGGCCACTAATCACCCGACTACCCACTTTCAGTTCCTGTGGAGCAATAATATATCTTTTTTCTTGATCCTCATACTTCAGTAAAGCAATTCGAGCCGTTCGTATTGGGTCGTATTCTATACTCTCTACTATAGCTGGTATTCCAAACTTGTTCCTTTTAAAATCTACAATCCTATAACGTTGTTTATGCCCCCCCCCTCTATGACGAGCCGTAATCCTTCCATAGTTATTTCTTCCACCCTTCTTTTTGTATGGTTCGGTTAAAGACCATTCGGGCTTTCTATTGGTAATGTCGGAAAAATCATCCAACGCTACAAACCGCAAAGTGGGTGTCAACGGTCGAAAATTTTTTATTCCCATACTCTTTCCTTTCAAACTGTAATGTCTATTTTTTCACCAGGATATAACTGGACGATTGCCCTTTTAATCCTTGGAGTCTTGCCCGGCCTGCCTATTCTATTCCATTTTGTCTTTGACTGGACGTGATATAAATTAACTTTAAGAACCTTTTTCCCAAAAGCCTTTTCCACCGATTTCTTAACATCAATTTTGGTCGCCCTTGGATCGACATCAAAAAGATACTTGTTTTGTTCCCTTAGCATCGTAGCTTTTTCAGTCACTCTAGCTTGCCGGAGGATAGAAAACGGATCATTCATAGATTGCCTCCATTATGGTTATTGGCTATTGGCATTGCCAGTTTGATGATGCTTTTTAATTCTTTCAACAAGGATAGTAATGGCTTCTTTTTCAATAAAAATTTTCCTAAAGCTCACCAAGTCCAAGGCATTCACATCCCAAGCCGTAACTATGTTTAAATGGGGAATATTTCTTCCGGAAAGTAAGACATTCCTATTGGGAGATTTTAAAATCAACAAACAACTCTCTTTCCCATCCCATCCATCAAGTAATGAAAATATATGTTTTGTTTTAATCTTAGCAAGATTCGCATTGTCTATGCATAGGACAGATTCATCATTTATTTTCGCAGCCAAAGCTTTGATTAATGCTAATTGTTTAATCTTTTTGGGAATTTTTTTAGAAAAATCTCTTGGCTGTGGCCCAAATACTACTCCTCCTCCTACCCATATTGGTGAAGAAACATATCCAGCCCTAGCTCTACCTGTTCCCTTTTGTCTCCATGGTTTTCTACCAGAAGCTTTAACGGTTGCCTTTGTCTTTGTAGCTCGAGTGCCACTCCGGATATTCGCAAGATATCCACAAAGGGCATCATGCAACACCTGATCCCTTTCTTTAATCTTAGGGAAAACCAATCCATACTGTTCTGCTTTTTCTCTACTTAGCAATTCCATGACGAAACCTTTGGTTATCAACTTATTTGTTGTTCGATGCTTGCCCTTTTATAGCTTTTCGAACAATGACTACATCCCCCCTAGCCCCAGGGACGCTCCCAGTCACTAGAAGCGCATTGTCTTCAGGAAGAATTTTAAAAAGATCCAAATTCTGTATAGTTACCCGTTCTCTTCCCATATGTCCTGGCATCCCTTGATTTTTAAATACTCTTCCTGGGAATGATCTCTCCCCAATAGCCCCATTTCTCCTATGGGTTTTAGATCCATGAGAGGCAGGTTGACCTGCAAATCCATGTTTTTTCATTACTCCTTGAAATCCCTTCCCTTTAGTAATTCCAATAACGTCTACTTTTTCACCTTCTTCAAAATCCCTTACAGAGAGTGTTTGCCCAGGCTGCCACTGTTTTTCTGACTCAAATACAAATTCTTTCAGAAACCTCCGAGGGCTGATCCCATTTTTCTTATAATGTCCCAAAAGAGGTTTGCTTAGCTTTCTCTCTGCTACTTGTTCAAAACCCACTTGCAAGCGTACAATATTCTCCTCTTTATTAAATCGCACCACCACGTTTGGCTCTGCAACTAGAACCGTTAGAGGACATAATCTACCTTTAGAATCAAACAGTTGGGTCATACCCACTTTCCTTGCCATTAGCCCAAATCCTTTGATGCTCATAGTAATCCGTTTTGTTTTTTTTCCTCTCTCTCTCCTCTATAAGTTGAAAACTCCGGTAAATTCTTCCCTCAATGCTAAACTCCAATAACTGCTTTTCTTTTTCCCCATTAAATCCTAATGCTAATATCAACACCTGCAGGTAAATTTAATTTTTTTAATTCATCTACCGTCTTAGAGGTTGGTTCTTTGATGTCAATAAGCCTCTTATGAGTTCTAATTTCAAATAGATCCATGCTCTTCTTATCAACATGTGGTGACCGATTCACAGCCCACCGTTCTATTTTCGTAGGCAAAGGAATTGGACCTGATACAGCAGAACCTGTTCTTCGAGCAGTTTCTGCAATTTCAGAAGCTGCCCTATCCAATAGACGATAATCGAAAGATTTTAAACGAATCCTAATTTTGTTAGCCATTTGTCATCCCCCCTTTTCCTATTTTTTCTTTTGATCCAATAGTGCATTATAAATATGAACGGGGACTTCTTCGAAATGAGAAGGCTCCATCGAATAGGCTGCCCGCCCCTTAGACATCGAACGGATATCATTGACATATCCGAACATTTCTGCCAGAGGCACCTCTGCATTAATAATAGAGGTATTCCCTTTGGTTTCCACATTAAGAATCTTGCCTCTTCTTCGAGTTAAATCCCCAAGGATATCGCCTTGGAATTCAGAAGGTGTGGACACTTCCACTTTCATGATAGGCTCAAGCAAATAGCAATCGGCTTTTTTAAGAGCATCTTTAACGGCAAATATAGCAGCCATTTTAAAAGCCAATTCACTCGAATCCACTTCATGGTAACTTCCATCGATAATTGTTATTTTAAGATCTGTTACGGGACTGCCGTAGAGAATACCTGCGCCTAATGCTTCTTGAATTCCCTTAAAACAGGCCGGAATATACTCTTTGGGGATGGTGCCTCCAACAATTTTGCTTTCCCATTCCACCCCTTTGCCCCGCTCCAGAGGTGCCATCTCCAGAATCACATGTCCATACTGGCCACGACCACCACTTTGCTTAATCAATTTTCCTTCTCCTACGGCATGTTTTCTAATCGTTTCTCTATAAGCAATCTGAGGAGCGCCCGCATTGACACTGACTCCAAACTCCCTCCTTAGCCTATCGATAATAATATCGAGATGAAGCTCTCCCATTCCCGATATAATAGTCTGGCCAGTTTCAAGATCCGTATGAACTCGAAAAGTGGGGTCTTCTTCCATTAACCGTTGCAAAGAATGAGAAAGTTTTTCTCTATCTGACTGAGCTTTAGGCTCTACAGCCATAGATATGACAGGTTCAGGAAAGACAGGAGGCTCCAAAGACACTTCAAAGCCTTCTGCAGTAAGGGTGTCCCCAGTAGCCACTTCTTTAATTCCAACAAGAGCTGCAATATCTCCGGAATAGACCACTTCGATATCTTTTCTTTCGTTGGCTTGTATTTGAACTATTCTACTGATTCTTTCCTTCTTTCCGGTCCGGACATTATAAACGCTGTCTCCTTTTCTCAAAATCCCAGAATAAACCCTAAAAAACACCAGTTTGCCTACATAAGGATCAGACCATATTTTAAAGACAAGGGCACAAAATTTAGAGGCATCACTTACAATGACTTCTACTGGAGCATGGGTATAAGGATGCTGTCCTTTTGGGGGATCAATATCTAAGGGACTTGGTAAATAATCGATAACGGCATTGATCAAAGATTGAACGCCTTTATTACGAAAAGCAGAGCCTCCTACGACAGGTACAAATTCATTTTTAACAACGAGTCTGCGAATAGCCAGTTTTATCTCAAGAGGAGAAGGTTCCTTTTCTTCTAGAAAGAGCTCAGCCATTGTTTCGTCTCGATCTGCTAAAGCAGCAATAAGTTTAGCCTTAGCCTCCCGTGCAACAGCTTGATACTCTGCGGGAATATCCGTTATCACATAGGTGGAACCAAGTTTGTCATTATCCGTATACACTATAGCCTTTTGACAGATGACATCTATCTGACCGCGGAGTTGATCTTCCTTTCCCAAAGGAAGAAGCACTGGCCAAGCATAACCATCCAGCTTTGTCCGAATCTCTTCGATGACTTTATCAAAATCGGCCCCTATCCGATCCATTTTATTAACAAAAGCAATTCGAGGGACTTTGTACCGATTCGCTTGCCTCCAGACCGTTTCGGATTGCGGTTGTACTCCAGCCACTCCACAGAATACTACAATCACTCCATCTAGCACTCGCAAAGACCTCTCCACTTCTGCAGTAAAATCGACATGCCCCGGGGTATCAATGATGTTAATCCTAAATTTTTCGCCTTCGAACAACTTTACTAAGCCTTGCTCCTTTTTCTCAGGCCAGAAACAAGAAATAGCCGCCGCCGTAATAGTAATCCCCCGTTCTCTTTCCTGCTCCATCCAGTCGGTAACTGTTGTCCCTTCGTGAACCTCCCCCATCTTATGAATCATCCCAGTATAAAAAAGAATCCTTTCGGTAAGTGTCGTCTTTCCCGCATCGATATGGGCGGCAATCCCTATATTTCTTGTTCTTTCTAAAGGGAAGGTTCGATGAGGAGAATTCACTGCTGGGCTTTTTACAGTTTGTAGTAACTCGCTACTCATAAAAAATCCTTTATTTTTAAACTATTGCTTCCAAATGCGATATTCAACCATATATCAAAAGATCCATTCTTTTAAAAACGAAGATGCGCAAAAGCTCTATTTGCCTGCGCCATTTTATGGACTTCATCCCTTTTCTTAATCGAGCTTCCCTGACCATTAGCCGCATCCATGAGCTCCAAAAACAATGCTTTGGACATAGGAACTCCCTTCCTAGAATTGGCATATCGCACAATCCAACGCAATGCCAGGGAGACTTGGCGATGAGGGTTGACCTCAACTGGCACTTGATAGGTTGCTCCACCCACTCTTCTGGATTTCACTTCCAGCTTTGGTTTTACATTGTCCACCGCTTTTCTAACAATCTCCACCGGATCTCCTTCCTTGTTGTCTTGATTCAATGCCTCAATGGCATCGTAAACGATTCTTCTGGCCACGCTTTTTTTTCCTTTTCTCATCACCGTATTGACCAGCTTTGTAATAAGTTCAGAACCATATTTCGGATCCGGCTCTAGTTCCCTTCTCTCAGCTCTTCTTCTTCTCATAAAACATTCCAAACCTAATCACCAATTTGGCTTTTTAGTAAAAAACCCACTCTACTATCAAAATATTTAAACGATGCCTCTATGACAAAGGAGCATCGATAAAGACTAATGACTCTTTTCTATAGTCCCTTCTAAACCGTTCCCTCAGACTTACTCATTTCTACTAACACAGGTTCGAAGCTGACTTCCTGCTTCACCGAGGCTAGTTTCATTCGGGTCTTGCGGCCCGAGCCAGAGCCTTTCTTTCCACAGGCTTCAGATCCGGCCAGCCCTCACCGTAAAGCCGCTTAGGGCGGCCAATCCATATGCCAAGAGATTCCTGGCCGCATTCACCTCCCGGTCCTGTAGGGTGCCACAGCCCGGACAACTCCAATGTTGGCTATCTTGCGATAGTTGTTCAAAATATATATCTTTGCGCAAGAAAGTGCCAACTTAAATTGAAACTGTTTAAGCCCTTTTCAAAACATACTATATATTTTCAATATCCCCTGTAAATTCGATTATTTTCCTTCCAGATGGAATGCTCTGGTTATTTGGTTTTAGCCGCAGGTTTTGCGCCAGCCTTAGGCCTTTTCACTCCATACTTACTTCGTGATACATTCCTATTCATTTTGTTTGTATTACTTGGACCAACAGCTCCAGAAGCATCCAACGTGCCTCGAATAATGTGATAGCGTACACCTGGCAAATCCTTTACCCTTCCACCCCGAACCAGAACAATAGAATGTTCTTGCAAATTATGTCCTTCTCCTGGAATGTAGGCAATAATTTCCTTACCATTGGTTAATCTTACTTTTGCAACTTTTCTTAAAGCGGAATTTGGCTTTTTGGGGGTCCTTGTCATCACCTGAACACAGACACCTCTTTTCTGTGGACAACTGTCCAAAGCCGGTGCTTTGGTTTTTCTTTTTAAAGCTTCTCTACCTTTTCGTACAAGTTGATTGATCGTAGGCATACACTTCCCCACTCCTGCTTTTTTTAAATAAAGCTAGTTGTTCTTTACTCTCAATATTTTTATTATTCCAATGGAACCTTCCTTAAGGCTTGCCGCTCATTGTCCCTCAAGCCCCACTCCGAAGAGAATATCCCGCCAACACAATTGGGAACTTATAAAAATGGGAAAAATAGAAAAAAAATCAAGCTTTTTATTTCAAAAAAAAACCTTCAACATGTTGTCTTCTCAGTTGGAGGAACGATCACTTTTAATTTGTGTTGCTCGCAGCTGAAACTCACTGGAGTATACCCATAAAAATCTCCATCGAGCTCTACAGGAATTTCTTCTGGAGAGCTCACCTGGAATTGCTTCGACTGGAAGTGAGTGACTTCGCAGTCCGTAGGCATTTTGTTGAAAAAACTTTTGAAGAGGCATTTTAACAATATGGTTGAACTCACGCGCGAAAATAGGCAACCATCTAGAATTCCGTCATCATGTCGAGCCTTAGGGAAAACTGAGAATGGTCCCCCATAATATTTCCCATTGCCAACTAAAAGAAAAGAACCAAAAAAACGTTTGCCTTCTTTTAATTTTACTTCTATTAAGGGTTGTGGTTCCTTCAACAGTTTGGTGACGCTAAAAACATAACTCAGAGGACCAAAATTCTTTCTTATATCCTTATGAGTGACTTGCAGCACCTTAGCATCTAATCCTACTCCTGCAAGCTGTACGAAAGGATGGTCGTTGGCTTTGGGTAAATCGATTGTTTTTACATTTCCTTCTAATATAATTGCCCAAGCTTTCTCTATCGATCTAGGCAAGCCAAGTTCCATTGCAAAAACATTGATCGTTCCTAAAGGAATGATACCTAGTGTCACCTCTCTGCCGTTAAACCCATTAACCACCTCATTGATCGTTCCATCCCCACCGGCAGCAACAATCAGGTCATATCCTTGCTCGATAGCCCACTCCGTTTTAGCTTCTGCATCTCCTGGATATTGGCTAATCTTAATCGGGACTTCCCCTACAACGCTATGCAACTTAGTAAGGAGATATTTAGCTTTTTCTCCTCGAGCCGCCGGATTGAAAATAATACAAATCTTATTCTGCACTAGCCTTTACCTCAAATACATATACACTATTTCTTTGTGCGCGTTATTCTGAAGCTCGTCGAATTTTTTATCTTACTTCTCGCCACTTTGCTATTGTTATTTCTAAGCTTCTTTTTGATTTTACAAAAAATGGAAAAAAAACCGGCTATGGTTCATTTCATCGAATCGTTTTTAACCGATGCTTTTGGTATTCCCACAACTATCGAAAAAGTTCATTTTTCCTTTCCCTTCACCGTAAGCCTTGAAAAATTGAAGATTGAAAATTCACTCTCTAAAAATTGTCCTCTTCTTTTCGAATCCACTGCCATCCAATTAAAAAACGGATTCTCCCCTTTTAGCCATGGTATATTTTTTGATGTCTTTTTGATGGACCCTAAAACATCCTTTGAACTCCATCAAGGACGCCATCTTCTTCTTCCTTTGATAGAAGAAGGCAGCAATGGGGAAGAGCTTCCTTCGCTTTTTTCAGGAAAACTAGCTGCTTCTCTACCAATTAGAAATATTCTCATCCGGAATGGAATGATAAAAATTTTTTCTGGCTATCAAACTCCGTTGTTCATTCTTCAAGGGATTGAAGAACAAGAAAGCATAGATCTAAAAAAACAGAAAGCCTCCTGCTCTGGAAGAGCTCTTCTGGCATATATTAATTCTGTTCCATTGCTTCATAATGTTCATTTTAATTACATTTTTTTCCATAAAGTTTTTCAACATTTAGATCTTGATGCCTTGCTCGCAGGTGGCAAATTACATTTAAGTCTATCGAACAGCACTAACAATCAGGATAGAGAAAAGAAGCTCCAGTGGAAAATTATTTCCTCTGGGTCAAAAATTGAAGAGCTTTTTAGTTTGTTTGATCCCCATGGTTCTTATTCGATCTTTGGGTCGTTAAGTTGTAAAGCTAATGGATCTATCAATAAAGTGGAACTTAATGCTATTGAAGGAAATGGCACTTTTCAAATAGAACAAGGAAAGATAAAAAACTTAGCTCTGTTTCAAGAACTCTCTGAATTGCTTAAAAATACCAATTTGAACAGTCCTGAGTTTGAGAAATGGTATGGTTCGTTTAAGATCAAAGAAGGAAAAATTTTTTTATCAGATATGGCTATTTTATCAAATTCCTTTTCAATGACTGGCAACGGCTTTCTCCGTTTCGATAGTTCTATAGATATGGATCTAAAGATATTACTCAATAAAACGTTTTTTAACGGAAAGCTTCCAGATGCTCTTCTAAACAAACTAAACATTCATTCAAATGCTTTAAGTTCTATTCCAGTCAAAATTTCTGGCACTTTGGCTAACCCCAAAGCTGCATTCATCCAACCAAACCCCCTGCCCAGACTTTCTCCCTCCGGCTCCTCTCTTCTTTCTCCTCCCCTTATTTTCACCAAATAACCTCCTAGCCTTTCATTGCCTTCTTGCTATGTCCCTAAAAATTATAGGTGGAATTGCCAAAGGAACTCCTCTTCATGTGCCAAAGAAAACCGTTGTTCGCCCGGCTCTATCGAGAATGAGAGCTGCCATCTTTTCTTCCCTTGGAGACTGGATAGAAGGCAGAAATGTCCTTGATCTATTTGCTGGTTCCGGCTCTCTTGGAATCGAGGCTTTGAGCAGAGGGGCTTCTTTCTGCACCTTCGTCGATCTATCCAAAGAATGCATTGGTTGCATAAGTAACAATCTTAAAAAAGCCCATTTAGAAGGGAAATTAATTCTGATGGATGTCTTTAAATTTCTACAAAAGAACAAAGAGAAATATGAACTTATTTTTGCCTCTCCGCCCTATATCAAAGCATCGAAGCCTGTCGATAGTTCCTCCTTACTCTCCCTAGTGCATCAGAATATAGACTCTGAAGGACTGTTTGTTTGGGAGTTTTATTCTAAAAACATACTTCGTTTGCCTGATTTCTGGTCAATTCATTGGGAAAAAACAATTGGAGAAACAAAAGTGTGGATTCTAAAACCATTGTTTTAAGTCCATGAAAAGGCTTTTGGCACATTATTTGCTTTTTCATTTTTACATGAGCAAGCAGTATAAAAAAACAGAAGAAAAGAAAAAGGAATATAAAAAAGGCTGTAAGGCAATTGATTTCCCTTTTCATCAACAAGAAAAACTAAGAACTTCGGAGCAGAATGAGCTCCATAGCTTTTTCCCTTTTCGATACAGCCGATACATTGAATGAATCTTGCATGCGGTAATCGTTTGGCAACTTATGGACAAATTTCTTAGGAGATCACATCAGGTTGCTTCCCGCTTTATTCTTTAAACCACACAGCGAGGGGAGCTTTAAGGCTAGTAAGCTCCAATGTCAAAAGATATCATTTCCTGCTAAAGTATCAGTAATTTGTCCGGTTTCTGTTCCTGCCAAGGCAATGACAAGATGCTTCCTTGCTGCATGCTAGACAGTTTTGCATAGGTCCATTTCCTCCAGAGGTTGTTTGAATAGATCATAGCATCCTCTTCCATAGATTTTTTAGAACCCAATCTTCTACATTCGTTTTTTTTCTTTTCGATCCTCAAAACTCCTAGTATATTTCCCATCTTGTGGGAAAAGAAAAACCCTTTATTAACATCCTTTCTATGATTTATTTGCTCTATTTTTTTTTCTTTTATCTCTTTTCTTCAGCCTTTGCTTTAAAGGATATCTCCGGTTCGAATGAGGAAAATTCAACAGGGAACAAGGAAAGAATCGTTAAAACTTCCCTGCAAAACCAAGCTGTTTATGTTCTCGATAGAGGTAAGGTTATTTTTGTAGCCCCCTGTACAGTAGGGAAAAGTGGGCACCCGACCCCCAAAGGAGTATTCTACATTAGCGCAAAATCAATAAAAAAACGCTCTCATAGTTATGGATTCTGGGTAAAAGGCAATGATATAAGAGCCACTGAAAACCCATCAAAACCACCTCCTGGAGGTCCGTGGGAATATGTCGGCTATCCTATGCCTTACTGGGTAGAGTTTGCCCCTGGATATGGTTTTCATGAAGGCTTTGTATGGACTACGCCACGGACACATGGCTGCATCCGTCTTCACGGAAAAACGGCCATTGAGTTTTTTAATCTGGTGAGTATTGGAACAAAAATTCTTATTGCTGACTCTTTTCCTGAAGATCTAACGGTTGGCAAACATCTCAAAAGGCCACGAGATGAACTTCTTCCTGATCCACCTGCTCAATTTATGATTTCAGAAGAAGCTTTTGAAAAGCCATGGGAATTTTAAGGCTGGACTTATAGGGATTTATTAAGAAAAACTTTTGCTTTTTTATCCTGTTGATTTATATAAACAGAATATTACAGGATATTACATAATGGATAAAGAGTTTTTAAAATACTTTTTGAATTTTCCTGTTATTTCTAGAAGAGATTGGCTGAAAATTTTTGGATTTTCTACCCTCTCAACTTTAGCTTTTCAAAAATCTTTTGCTGGAGAGGAGACAAGAAAGATCCATCTATCTTCATCCAATCCCAGTCCATACTGGACAAGCCAAAATCCTTTTGCCTATGAGCCCCAAAAGCTTCCTCTCATTCGATTAAACGATAGACCTATCGTACTTGAAACCCCACGGGAATTTTTCGAGTTTCCTTTTACACCAAACGCGGCATTTTATGTAAGATATCATCTTGATGGCATTCCTAACTCCATTGATCTTTCTAAATGGAGGCTCTACCTTGAAGGAAATTTCTCTAATCCTATTTCTTTTTCTTTTGCAGACCTACTGACTCAATTTGAGCCTGTATCGGTTGTGGCTGTCAACCAATGTTCGGGAAATTCTAGAAGCAGATTTTATCCTAGAGTCCCTGGAGCTCAATGGGGCAATGGGGCTATGGGGAATGCGAAATGGACGGGAGTGCGGCTCATTGATGTCTTGCAAAAAGCAAAAATAAAACCCAATACCGTGCAAATTCAATTCCAAGGATTCGATTATGGTCGAACTCCAGAAGGCACTCCTGCTCATGCATTTATTAAATCCCTTGATAGAAATGATCCTATTTTAGAAGAAACGCTTCTTGCTTATGCCATGAATGGAGAGCCACTTCCCTTATTAAACGGTTTTCCATTAAGACTGGTTGTTCCAGGAAAGTTTGCCACCTACTGGATTAAACATCTGACCTGGATTCGAGCCTTGGAGACTCCAGACACAAACTTTTGGATGAAAACCGCTTATCGCATTCCCAAAACCAACGGGAACTCCATTACATTTGAGGAATATCAAAAAAAAGCTCCTATCCAGACTATTCCCATTGGGGATATTCAGATGCCTGTTAGATCTTTTATTATTCAGCCAACTGGGGATGTGAAATTAGTCGAAAAAATGGGAGTGCAAGTCAAGGGAATAGCCTTCAGTGGTTATGGGAGAATCGTCAAGGTAGAATTTTCTGCTGATGGCGGTTCTCACTGGCAAGAAGCAATGCTAGAGAGAGACTTAGGAAAATATTCATTCCGGCTTTGGCATTTAAACTGGACCCCAAGACAGCCTGGGGAATACTTGCTTGCTTCCAGGGCCTGGGATGAGAAGGGGAATACCCAACCGACTACACCCATATGGAATCCTGGAGGCTATTGTTGGAATACGATTGAAATTCAAAAAGTTTGGGTTGGAAAATATGCATAAAATTAAGCACTATCGTTCCAGGATATCTTTTCTCTCCAAAATCCCTATTTTTTTATGCCTTCTTTTTATTGCTTCTGCATCTTTCTCCCAAGCCTCTATGGATGTAACTGAAATTGGCGAGGCTGGATTATATACTCTTGATACATCTGGAGTAATCTTTCCTTTTACCCCGTATCCGCAAGATTCCAGCTCTGTCTATGCGGTAGGCGCTTATCCTCTTACAACCGAGCCCTTACCCACGGGGGAAAGACAAGAAATTGTGCAGAGCTATTGTTCCATGTGCCATAGTACAACCATCATTAGCCTCCAACCAAAATTTTCTTTAAAAACCTGGAGGCATGAAGTAGAAAAAATGAAACAACTTGGTGCTCAAATTCCTGAGGAGATGATCTCCCATATTATCGAATTCCTTGAAAAGAGTTGTTCAGTTAACGAGGGAGAAAAATAAGGCCCATAGAAACAAAGCCTCCATCCAGGCTTTTTGTTCTGAATTTTCTCCTCTTGCCCTCAAACCTGTCTAGAAGAAATTTCAATAGCGATAATGGTTAGGTTTATAGGGTCCTTCAATTGGAACACCTAAGTAATCCGCTTGCTCTTTTGTCAAGCGGGTTAGTTTCACGCCAAGCTTTTCTAGATGTAACCTTGCCACTTTTTCATCGAGGATCTTGGGCAGAGTGTAGACTTTACCCCTTTTATATTCCCCACTGTGGCGTTTGGTCCATAATTCAATTTGAGCTAAAACTTGATTGGTAAAACTGGCACTCATGACAAAACTAGGATGTCCACTAGCACATCCTAAGTTTACAAGCCGTCCTTCAGCCAACACGTACAATTTTTTTCCATTCGGCCAAAGGAACATATCTACCTGTGGTTTTATTTGGATCCGTTGCAGGTTTTTATCCTCATAGAGTGATCTTACTTCTATTTCTGAATCGAAATGTCCAATATTACATACGATGGCTCCTGACTTCATTCTATCCATGTGTTCTCTTCGGATGACATTAATGCATCCAGTCGCTGTTACAAACAGATCAGCTTTTTCTACAACCTCCTCCAAAAGAGTTACTTCATAACCATCCATTGCAGCTTGCAAGGCATTAATAGGATCAATTTCAGTAACAATAACCCGCGCTCCCATCCCTTTGGCTGATTGGACGCAGCCTTTCCCAACATCCCCATACCCACAGACAACGACAATTTTGCCTGCAATCATCACATCCGTAGCCCTTTTTACCCCATCAAGAAAGGATTCCCGACACCCATAGAGATTATCGAATTTGCTTTTTGTGCAGGAATCATTAACGTTCATAGATGGCGGCCCCAAGGTCCCTTTAGCTTCTCTTTGGTACAATCTATGAACCCCTGTTGTGGTTTCTTCAGAAATACCTACAATCCCATCGAGTAGTTCTGGATATTTCTTGTGGACAAGTTCAGTTAGATCACCCCCATCGTCTAAGATCATATTTAAAGTTTGACCATCGGGCCATCTTAACGTTTGTTCCATGCACCACTCGTATTCCTCCAATGTTTCACCTTTCCAAGCAAAAACTGGGATTCCCTTAGCTGCAATCGCCGCAGCAGCATGATCCTGAGTAGAAAAAATATTGCAGGAACTCCATCTAACCGATGCTCCAAGCTCAACTAAGGTTTCTATTAAAACAGCCGTCTCAACGGTCATGTGAAGACAGCCAGCAATCCTAGTTCCCTTTAATGGATATACTCCCTTATATTCTTTTCTAAGAGCAATCAGCCCAGGCATCTCATCCTCTGCTACTTCAATTTCCTTTCGTCCAAAATCGGCAAGCTCCATGTCTTTTACTTTAAAATCAGCCATATTCACTCCTTCCTTAGGCATGCTTCTAATTTTAAAACTATTCTATTAGGATTGTTGATTTATTCATGAAAAGATAGAGAAGGGTCTTGTAACTGGATGGCGTTTTGAACTGTTTATACCAATCCTACGGCAGTAAGCAAATCATTTACTTTATCCGTTTTTTCCCAGCTAAAGATATCCAACTCGTCGTTTCTGCCAAAATGGCCATAATTGGTGATTTTACTATAAATAGGTCGAAGTAAGTTCAGTTCATCTATTATTTCAGCAGGCTTAAGCCGAAAGACCTCACGAATCGCTCTTTCTATTTTTTGATCTTCAACAAGTCCCGTTTCAAAAGTGTCCACAGCAACCGAAACCGGATCAGCTTTCCCAATAGCATAAGCTATTTGAACTTCGACTTTGGTAGCAATTTTTGCTGCCACAATATTCTTGGCAATATATCTAGCCATATAAGCAGCACTTCTGTCCACTTTCGAAGGATCTTTCCCACTAAATGCCCCTCCCCCATGTCGCCCCATGCCTCCATAGGTATCAACAATAATTTTTCTCCCAGTAACTCCAGAGTCGGCATCTGGCCCTCCCGCAACAAACCTACCAGTTGGGTTAATGTAAAAAACCGTTTTTTTATGGAGAAATTCTTCAGGTATAGCCTTCTGAATGATTTCTTTTTTTATGATTTCTTCTATTTCTTTGTTTGAAACCTCTTCGGTATGCTGTGTCGAGACAACAATGGCCTCCACGCGCATTGGTTTGTTATCCTCATAATAAAGAGAGACTTGCGTTTTTCCATCAGGCCGTAACCAAGGACACCCTTCTTTTTTTCTTAATTCAGTTAATCTTCTTGAAAGTCTATGAGCAAAAGTAATTGGAGCTGGCATAAGTTCAGGAGTTTCAGTACATGCAAAACCAAACATCAGCCCTTGATCCCCTGCACCCTGATCGGGATTTTTTCCCATATTATGACGTTCCTTCTTCCCATCAACCCCCAAGGCAATGTCTGGGCTTTGTTTGGAAATCGCACAAACGATATGTAATTTTTCAGGATAAAATAGGCTTTTGGGATCATTATATCCTATTTGCCGAACGGTATCTTTGACAATCTTTATATAATCTAGATTAGCCTTGGTAGTGATTTCTCCTGCTAACACAACCAGGTTTTCCTTCACAAGGGTCTCACAGGCCACTCTGCTGAACTTATCCTGCTGAAGGCAATGGTCCAAAACGGTATCCGAAATGGTATCGCATACTTTATCTGGATGGCCTTCAGTGACGGATTCAGAAGCAAAAACGTAAGACTTAGACATAATAGCTACAATGAGAATATAAGAAAAAAAAACAATCTTTTTTAAAAAAACTTTTTCTACCTGCTGATATCTTTTTGGAAAAGCACCCGATAATTGTTCCTTAAAAGCACGGATATGGCTAATTCTTCATCTTCAACCCTAAGTGCCAATACCGCTTTGCCGTAGGGTCTTGTCAGGAAAGGATAGCTAAAATAAATATTGATTTCAGCTTGAAGTAGCACAGTAAGGACTTTTCTTAGATCTTCGGCTGATTGCGGAAGCTCTAAGGCAATCAGAGAACATTCAGTATAAGATATTCCATTTTCAGCAAGAATCTTTCTGGCATTTTGAGGATCATCAACCACTAATCGAATGGTGGAGGCTTCGGATGTGTCTAAGATAGTAAAACCTATAATGTGGATTTCATGACTTTCCAAAAGGCGCACTAACTCTAAAAGTCTTCCCGCTTTATTCTCCATGAAAACGGTAAACTGGCTAATTTTTTCCGGCTGCCTATCTTGCGTAGTCTGAATACCCACAATTCTCCTTGATCTCTATTAAATTTTTTTTCCTAAATATTATAAACTTTCTTTCCTAATTATTCATTTATTGTTTCTTGCCTTCTTTTTCAATTTTTTTTAACCAACTTTCGATTCTTCGCACAGCTATTTTGAGGTCTTCAAAACGGGTGGCAAAACTACATCTCACATATCCTTCTCCTCCTTGTCCAAAAGCAGAACCAGGAACCAGTGCCACTCCTCCCTCCTGGAGAAGTCGATAACAAAATTCTTTTGATGAGAGTCCAAACTGTCGAATCGAAGGAAAATAGTAAAAGGTCCCTTTAGGAAGATTCCCAACAAGACCTAAGGAAGAAAGATTTTTCCATAGAAAGTTCCGACGCAATCTATATTCTTCAACCATCTGTTCCATATCTTTCTTTCCATGCAATAAGGCTTCTATGGCTGCTTGCTGAGCAATAGAAGAGGCACAGAGGATCGAATATTGATGAATTTTCATCATCGCCTCAATCCACTCCTTTGGGCCACAGGCATACCCTATCCTAAATCCTGTCATAGAGAACGCCTTAGAAAACCCATGGAGGAAAAGGCTCCTTTCTTTCATTCTATCAAAAGCGACTATCGAACGATGGGTGCCTTCATATATCAGTTCCGCATAAATTTCATCACTGATCACATAAAGATTATGCTTAGAAGCTAATTGAGCAATGGCTTCCAGTTTCTCTTCATTTTCAATACTTCCTGTAGGGTTCGTGGGGAAGTTTAGAATAATTGCTTTGGTTTTTGGGGTAATTTTTTTTTCGACCGCGACTGGATCAAGTTGAAATCCGTCTTTTTCCAACGTTTCAACAATGACAGGCACCCCGTAGGCAAGAACCACCAAAGGAACATAAGACACATAAGAAGGCTGATGGATTATGACTTCGTCAAAAGGATCAATTATCGCTCTTAAAGCACAATCAAGCCCTTCTGAAACCCCTATTGTTACAAGGATCTCTTCGTAAGGGTTGTAGTCGACACCGATTAGTTTCGATACATATTGAGCTATTAATTTTCGGAGTTCTATAAGGCCAAGATTAGATGTGTAGCCTGTCTGTCCCTTTTCAAGGGAATAAATGGCTGCCTCTCTAATCATCCAGGGGGTATCAAAATCCGGTTCACCAATCCCTAAGGAAATAACATCCGTTTGGTTCTGGACAAGTTCGAAAAAATCCCTGATTGACGATTTTCCAATTAAGGAAAGATGTTTGGCTATTGGTAGCTTGGTTCGAAAATCAAAAGGCACTATTTTTTGGGTAGAATTGATAGCGGGATGTTTTTTCATGGAAGGAAATTACGGACTTACAGGCAGACGAAAATGGGATGGAGCTGAAAAAATGATCCCTTGATCTTTGTAAGTTTTTAGCATAAAATGGGTCGATGTAGAAATAACCCCAGGCAGCGTAGCCAATTTTTCTGAAACAAAAAGAGCAACCTCTTTTAGACTTTCTCCTTCTAGGAAAACAAGTAGATCATAGCCCCCACTCATTAAGAAACAAGAAGTAACCTCTTCAAATCCGGCTATTCGCTTGGATAGCTTATCAAAACCTCCTCCTCGCTCAGGAGTAATTTTGACTTCAATGACAGCACGCACTCTGTTTTTCTGTATTTTTTCTGGATCAAAGATGGTCTTATAGGCCAAAATGAACTTTTCTTTTTCAAGCTCTTTTAAAAGAGCTGCTGTTTCCTCAACGGATATACCTAAAGCCGAAGCTATATCCGATATGGAAAGGCGAGCATTTTTTTCTAACAGTCGAACTATATCGCTAATTAATTGAGGATTAACTTTCAAAAGGTTCTGCACACAATGATTTTTAAAGATTAATTTTCTTTCCGTCAACTTCGAATAGAGAGGTCACGGACATCCCTGTATGAATTCTTTTAATGGCTTCTCCTAAAAGAGGCGCCACATCTAACACCGTTACCCGAACTCCTTCAACTACAGGAACGGGAACGCTGTTGGTAGTGATTAATTCTTCGAGATGTGAATTTCTCAGCCTGCCTATACCAATCTGATTTAGAACGGCATGAGAAATTCCAGCATAAATCCTTCTGGCTCCCATTTTTTTTAAAATTGTTGCCGCAGAAACCACAGTTCCAGCCGTTTCTGTTAAATCATCGACAATCAATACATCCTTCCCTTCCACATCCCCAACAACGAAATCCGCTTCCGTATGATAGGCATCCACTCTCTTCTTAACTACTAAAGCAAGCCCTTTGCCCAGCAATTGAGAGTAGGTAGAGGCCATTTTTATCCCTCCTACATCTGGAGAGACAACAACAAGATCGAGAAGATTCTTTGTCTCAAGAAACTTATAAAAAACAGGAACAGCTGTAAGATGATCTACGGGAATGTCAAAAAAACCTTGAATTTGTTGGGCATGAAGATCCATTGCCAGCACTCTGTTGGCTCCAGCGGCTACGAGGAGGTTCGCAACCAGCTTGGCCGTTATAGACACTCTTGGCTGATCTTTCCGATCTTGCCTGGCATAACCATAAAAAGGAATTACGGCTGTAACTCTTGCAGCACTTGCTCTTTTGGCAGCATCAATCATAATCAATAATTCCATTAGATTATGATTGGTCGGAGGACAGGTAGGCTGCACAATAAAAACATCTCTGCCTCGAATATTTTCGTTAAATTTTACAAAGGTTTCTCCATCAGGGAAGGATGAAATGGTTGCTTGTCCAAGAGGGATGCCGACATACTGAGCAATCTTTGTTGCCAAAGCCGGATTCGCTCTCCCAGAAAATATTTTTAATAATTTATATTCGTCATTCATTTAACCGTAGCTCCGACAAAATTTAACCTAAAATATTTTGCATTTCATAAAAAAATAAAAATTGTTGTGCTTTAAAACTTTTGGATGGCTCATCATAAAACAAAGCTTTTTAGATTTTCTTAAATTTCGGTCAGCATTTGAAAAGAAGAATAAATCTGGTATTCAGGGAAAAAAGGGTTATGTCCTTTTTCAAAGCCAACGGTTGATAGGGGGCCAATCCTGGGACAAATGATGGTTTCATCCGAAAATCCAAACAGCGTAGATCGAATCAGTTCAAGAGTCTTATAATAACCGGTTTCTTCATAGGAAATAGAGCCAGAAATAAAATATTTTCCGACAAAAACTAAAGGAGAAGATTCAGGAGGATGGACAAAGTAAAATATTTTATCGATTAAAGGAATAAGCTCCACTCTGAACGATCCTAACCATTGCTCTTTCTTTTCCAATTGCCCCTCTTTAGAAGGAGCAGAAAAAGGCAAGGAAAAACTTTTTAAAATATCGGCTAATTCCTGAATTTGTTCCAAAGAAAAAAGAAAGACATGATCCAGTCCATCCTCCTGATCATTAACATAATAATTTTCGATCAATTGCTTATTTGGAGGATCTATCAAGAATTTTTTGTTACTTCTCTTGTCTATTAACAAATAAGATTTTTTTTCAGGTCTCTCTTCACTAGATATTTTTTTTAAAAAGTAGGGAAGAGACAATGGTTGAGGATTACATTTTCCAGTAGCCATGGAGAGCAGAATTTCACCACTCAAGGAAAGAGCCTGAGCCACTAAAAAAAGAGCCTTTTCATTAAGCACTCCATTTTTCAGTTTTCTTAACTCATCTATTTTGACTCCCGCTTTACGTGCAAGCTCCGTATCGGTCAATTCTTGACCTTTTTGAGCTTTGAGCAAAATCTCATTCCACAGATCTATCCAATCCAACTCTTCCACAAGACCTTTTCCCATATAGAACGCCACAGGCTTTTAAAAGTATATTCTAACATTGACATCCTCCCCATGCCTAAAGGCAGGGGATTCCTGGAGATAACTGACCAGATTTAGCCAGGGCAAGCTCTCCGATGAGGGTGTTGAGGTTTTGATAGACCCTGACACTCTCATCGGCCT
>NZ_LXQB01000017.1 GCF_004421185.1 Methylacidiphilum sp. Yel
ATATTTTTATTGGATTTCAATTGTTCTTTTCTGTTCATACATAATTATACTACACATAGCTATAATTTATCGCCTTATATCCCCATGCCTGAAGGCAGGGGCATTACGGCGATGGATGGTAAAATTCATGTTTTCAAAAGTAAAAAAACGGTTTTTTTTCTATTTAATTGAATTTTTAGAAAAACGGAGATAAAAAAAGGAAAAAAAACAAAATTTTTGGATAAAGTTTAGTTTTCTTTGTTATAAAAAGGGCAATGGTCATGGTAGTATTAATTGTCCTTTGGTTCTTCCTCTGTCCGCTAATCCAATCATTTGCTGAAGAAAGGTTACAGACCGTGGCAGCACATATTTCTGCCATGGAAGAAGGCAAACCACCGCCAAGAGCACTGCCTCCTATTAGTCAACCTGTTCCTGGTAGAGTTGCGCCTTCCTATACCCCTCCTCTTGAGGAATTGCTGAAAGCTGTTTCTCCGATTGCCCACAAACTCTCCGATAAAACAGCACTAGACCTTTTTCAATGTTTTCAACTTGCAGCCGCAAGGTGGAATCAGCTAAAGATAGACTATCAGGGTATGATTGCTCAGCAGGCCGTCGTATCCCAAACCCTTGCTCAATTTTATCCTCAAGTCTCTTTCTTAAATGAACAAAGCTTTCAAAACAGCGTTGGCTTTGCCCCAACTTTAGGGGGAATAGCCTTTGGAGTAGCACCTAGTACTTACTTTTCCTTAAATTCCCTCAGTGGCACATGGACTATTTTCAACAGTTTCCAGAATGTCAACCGGCTGAATGCGGCTAGGGCGACTGCCGCTTACTCCGCTTATCATATGGAAAGGGATTATCAACTTCTCTATGCTAATCTGGCTTCAGCTTTCTATAGTGCTTTGATGTACGAGGGGAGTATCGCCATATTGAACGATCAGATCGATATTCTGCAGGCACTTGTCAATGAATTAGAGTATAGGCAAAAAATTGGAAGATCGAGGCCAGCCGATGTGTTCCAAACACAAACAAATTTAGCGGCAACCGTAGCACAAAGGGAAAATTACAAAGGCTTCTATAATCAGTTTCTGGCTCTCCTTACCTATTATCTGGGGATTCCACCTGAAAAAATAAACATAAAAGACACCCAAAGCCTGCCTTCGACAAAGAACCTAGAAGAGTATCTTGCCCAGGTTGGTTCTAGGCCTGATGTATTGGCTCAAGTCCAACTGCTGCGCGCTCAGAAAGCCGGACTGGCTGTTGCCAGAGGTATGCTTGGCCCCACCATCTCGGTTAACGGCTTTTATCTTTTGACGCATGATCCACCTGTCCCAAACGTCTGGAATGTCAACGTGATCACTTCGATGCCCATCTTCAATGGCGGTCTATATACCTCAACGATCAGACAACAAGAGGCCCTTGTGCATCAAGTGCAACTGCAATTGGAAGATTTGAAAAGGCAAGCGGATGAAAATGTGCGTATTTCCTTTGCTCTCTTTAATGCTGCAATCAGTCAAGTGGTACAATTGAGAGAGGAAACAGAGGTGGGTGCCCTTTATTACGCTGCCCAAAGAGATGATTTTCAAAGAGGAGTGGCCGCTTTGCTGGATGTTCTTGTTGCTTTAAATACCTATCAAACAGCCCGACTCAATCTATTTCAGGCCGAAATGGGGGCGAGAATGCAATTGGTTAACCTCTTTGTGGCTGCAGGCACGGTACCGAGAAATCCAGAAGGATCTGCGATGCCGGTTCAAAAAATTATCAAAACGCAACCTGCAGAACTCCAGCCAATTGATTCTTCACAAATGTTATCAAGGTAAGGGATTTTGGCTGATTCAAAATTTTTTACTTGTGCGGAGCGCTAAGCCTGTTTAAGATGATAAAACGATTGTCTAGAGGAGGCCAAGTAATGACCTGTAATGGAGAAAAAATATGGAATATAGCGATTCTGAATTGATGGCACTGACGGCAAAGGGGGATGATGGGGCCTATGGTCTTCTTGTACAAAGACATTATCAAGCGATTTATGGAGCCGCACTGAAAATGTTAAAAGATAAGTTTCTAGCCGAAGAAATAACTCAGAAAGTTTTTCTTCAAGCCTATAGAGCCGCAGGCCGCTATGAACCAAGGGCAAAACTAAGGACCTGGTTATACACGATCTTACGAAGACTGGTTCTCAATCAATTTCGAAAAAAGGAGATCCAATCTACCCCTCTTGTGACGGAAAACGGCGAAGATAAAGATATAGCTACCTATCAGTCGGCAATGTCTCCTTTGGACCAGCTTGTTATGCAAGAGCAAATGGAAGGGATAGAAAAGATCATTGATAGCTTACCTCCAAGACAACGATTAGCCGTCATTTTGAAAAGCTATGAGGACCTTTCTTATGATGAAATAGCAAGGATTCTTGGGGTGAGTATTCCAGCCACAAAATCCCTACTTTTTAGAGCAAGAGAAACCTTAAGACTGTCTTTTCAAAAATGGGAGGCAAGCGGCAATAGAAAAGACTAAGGAAAGCAAAAACTTTTTCAGAAAATTTGTTTTGCCTATATAATAGATTGAACAGAAGGAAGCATGGCTTTTGAGCGTCAGAGAGTTAAAATTTATTTATCGATTCTTTTTGGCCTTTTGTTTTTTTCTGTAGCCACTTCTGGCATGGCTCGAGGGGGAGGAGGGAGAGGAGGAGGGTTTGGACATACAAGAGGACTGAAGCAACCCCATCCGACAACTGAAAAGATAAAACTTTATCGCTCAGCATCCACAACAAAAGCGGTTAATCCTCTTTTCCCTTCCTATAAAAGTTACCCTGCAGGCCTCCATGGAATCCGTCATCTCCGAGAATCTATTTTCCCTAGTTATACGAAATTTTCCTCTGGCCAATTTCTACAAGGCAATAGGCCTGGTTCGGCAACCATAATGATTTCTACCAGCTATTTGGGTTCAACATATATTGGACTAGGACGATTTGGGCCAACCTCTGGAATAAGCTATTCAAAAACAAAAAATGAATTTGTTCCTACTACGGGTATTACTGTACCTCCTTTTGTTTCTGCTTTGGCCACAGGTTCTCAACCACCTCGATAGCTATTTTTTCCTACTAAAGACAAAACACGCTATATTTTCAAATAAACAAATTTGTTTATGGATGGACTCTGATGTCTTAGAGAAAAAACGATAAATTGATCTTTTTATGACCCTTTCTGATCTTTCCATTCGCAGGCCTGTATTTGCGTGGATGTTGATGATAGGGTTAATTTTTTTTGGTATTGTTGCTCTTTTTAGATTAGGAATTAGTCAGCTTCCTGAGATCGATTTCCCGATTATTACTATAAACCTGCAATGGAATGGGGCCTCTCCCGAAATTCTTGAAACAGAACTTGTCGATCCCATTGAACAAGCAGTGATTTCGGCACAAGGGCTCAAAGGGATAAGTTCCTATATTCAATTGGGGCAGGCATCCATCATTTTAGAGTTTGAACTTGGCAGGAACGTCGATTCAGCCTTAACCGAAGTACAATCGAAGATAAGCTCGGTCAAATTACCAATGGATCCAACCCAGCAGGTGGGCATGCAACAGGTTCCCACTCCTGTTCCACAACCAATTCTTGTCAAAGATAATCCTGAAGAGCAGCCTATTTTATTGATTGGAGTCTTTGGAGAGCACAAGACACTTCATGATCTTGTCACTTTTGTGGATCTTGTACTGCATGACGAGTTACAAATTGTTCCAGGTGTTGGTCAGATTGTCTTAGCTGGTTATAATGTCAGAAATTTAAGAATTTGGGCCGATAGCAAAAAGTTGGCGCAGTACCAATTGACCGTTCAAGATCTTCAAACGGCGATTATGCAGGAACATGTGGAAGTGGCTGCAGGAGATCTTGAAAACCCGCAAAAGCAATTCAATGTGAGAGCCATGGGTGAAGGATTGAGCCCTGAAGAAGTAGGCAATATTCAAATTAAAAAAAGGGGCTCAGAGCTCATTTATAGATCGAACATACGGATAAAGGATGTGGCAGAGGTAGAAGATGGATTGGAGGATATTCGACGCATTGCGGCTAGCAATGGACAGACTATTATTGGGGTCGGCATAAAAAAGCAACCCGGAGCAAATTCCGTGGAAGTGGCTCGATTGGTCAAAAAAAAGTTATTGGAAATTCAACCCTTTCTTCCAAAAGGAATCCATCTCAGCGTAGTCTACGATAGAACAAAGCATATAGAAGATTCGATTAAGGAAACCTTATTTACCCTTGGGCTTTCAGCTGTTATCACCAGTTTGGTCTGTTATCTGTTCCTCGGAAGCTGGACTGCCACCCTTAATGTGTTGCTTTCTATTCCCACTTCTGTTCTTGGAACCTTTATTGTCATCTACTTTTTAGGTTTTACCTTGAATTTTTTTACTCTCCTTGGCCTTTCCTTGGCCATTGGGATTATTGTGGATGACGCGATCATGGTTCTTGAAAATATCTATAGGCACCGGGATATGAAAAAGAGTAGGGTAATGGCAGCCAGAGATGGGGCTAGAGAGATCACCTTTGCTGCCATGGCTGCTACTGTGGCTATTATCGCCATTTTTCTCCCTGTGGCTTTTATGAAGGGGGTCATAGGCAAGTATTTTTATCAATTTGGTCTTACGATTTCGGCTGCCGTAGCCCTCTCTCTGTTGGAAGCCATCACCCTGACACCGATGCGGTGTTCCCAAATTATGGATGACTCTTACCAAAGAAGAGGCTTAGCCTATATCGTCGATTATTCCTTCAAAAGTCTTGCCAAAGTGTATAAGCATCTTTTGAAGTTTTGTATCTTTTATCCCTGGCTGGTGATCCTGGTGGCTTTAGGTGTTTTTCTTTATTCGTTGAAACTTTTCAGTTTTCTCCCCCAGGAACTGATCCCCACTCAAGACGAATCTTCTTTCATTATTCGGATTCAAACCCCTGTAGGTTCGTCAATTTATTATACCGAAAGAAAGCTCAAAGAATGTGAAAAGCTCATTCTTTCTCATAAAGAAGTCGACAAAGTTTTTGGCGCAGTCGGAGGAATGATCCAAAGGACAGGAGCGACTGATGGGAATCTTGTAGATAGCGAAGTCAATGTTGGAACTATTTATGTCACCTTAAAAGATAAAAAAGAAAGGGTACTTTCTCAAAGGGTTTTGATGGACACCTTAAGGGAAGAATTAAATAAGATTAAGGATCTTCGGGCTACCCCACAAGATCTTTCCATTCGAGGATTTACCACTGGGAGGGGATTTCCTGTCGAATTGACTATTCGTGGGGAAGACTACAAAGTGCTGGAAAATATAGTACAGGAAGACATCGAAGAAATGAAAAAAAGCGGCTATTTTGTTGATCTGGACACAGACTTTAGAGATGGAATGCCTGAAGTCAGAGTCTATCCCGATCGATTTGCAGCAAACGCTTGTGCGATTCCCATTCAGAACATTGCTAATACAGTAGCGATCGCCATTGGAGGCATTGCCCAAGGACAATTCACTAATGGGGAAAGACGGTATGATATCCGGATAAGGTTACGGGGCGATGAAAGAGTAGGACCAGAAGATATCGCCCGGTTGGGGATCCGAACCAATACCAATGAGTTCATGCCCATAACTTCTGTAGCTAAGCTTCAGACTGTCCAAACCTATCAAACATTGACAAGAAAAATGCGAGAAAGAGCAATTACTATCTTTGCAAATGTTGCCCCAGGAAAATCCCAAGCTCAAGCATTGGTAGTGGCGAAAAAGATATGCAGCAAAAATCTTCCCAAAGGCTATAGACTTTTTCTGAGTGGTGGAGCTGCCTCCTTTGAGGAAACATTCCAAAGCCTCGTCTTCGCTATTTGGGTTGGCGTTGTCATCGCCTACATGGTTTTAGCCTCCCAGTTTAACAGTTTTATCCATCCTTTTTCTGTGCTCCTTGCCTTACCGTTTAGTTTGAGTGGGGCTCTGTTGGCTCTATGGTTTACTCACCAATCCATCAACCTTTACAGTATGATTGGCCTTGTTTTGTTAATGGGTATTGCCAAGAAAAATTCGATTCTTTTGGTTGAGTTTACAAATCAGCTTAGGTATAAAGGGCTCTCTATTAAAGAGGCCATATTAGAAGCGGCCCCAATTCGCCTGAGACCTATCCTTATGACTTCGATGGCGACGATTGCTGCCGCCATCCCTCCGGCTCTTGCCTTAGGCCCAGGGGCTGAAAGCCGTATTCCCATGGCGATTACCTTACTTGGCGGCATTGCTGTTTCCACGGTGTTCACTTTGTTTGTTGTGCCTGCAGCTTATCTTTTACTTTCTCGTTTTGAAAAGTCCAGGCCCTTAATGTTCCAGCCTCAGACTGCTCCTGTTGGAAAAGAAGAAGAAGAAAGTTTAGTAGAGAAAAAGGAATAAGCCTATTGACTGTGATGTTGTAAGCAAAGAGGAATCATGAGCTTTCCAGAATTTGCGATTCGCCGACCTGTAGCAGCTTGGATGCTTATGGCCGCATTGGTCTTTTTTGGGCTACTCTCTCTTTTTTCTCTTGGAATAAGTAGATTTCCAGATGTCACTTATCCAGTGATTACCGTAGTCACCCAGTGGCCTGGAGCAGCACCAGAAGTCATGGAATCAGAGATTGTTGATCCTTTGGAAAATGTACTTGTATCGGTCCAAGGAATCAAAGACATCGAATCGACTATGCTTCCAGGGATAGCCAATATCAAATTAGAATTTTATATCGATAAAAATATCGATGCAGCCTTGCAGGAAGTTAATGCTAAGGTCCGAAGCGTTCGTCTTCCCACCGATGTGAATCCGCCCCAAATTTTTAAAATCAATCAGGATGATAGTCCGATCCTCTGGCTTGCTGTCACATGGGATAGACCTCTTAAAGACCTTGTTCGATATGTGGATAAGTATATCCGAGATCGGTTTATGCTTGTTCATGGCATAGGCGATATTCAACTTGGGGGCTGGGCGGACAGAAATTTGAGAATATGGTTGGATAGAAAAAAACTTAATCAATTGCAGCTTTCTCCTACCGATATTCGTGACATGCTTCAGGCAGAAAATATTGAGCTTGGAGCAGGTTATTTGGAAAGTAAAACCAATGAAATCAATGTGAGGATAATGGGAGAAGCTAGATCAGAATACGAAATGCAGTCATTAGCCCTGAACCATAGGGCTGCAGGAGCTAGTGGCATTCCTATCACCGGGATTGGAGGCAGTCAGGGAGGAGGAATGGGGGTTACAGGTGCTGGAAGCAATCAGTTTTTAACCAATCCAGCCATGACAAGTGCAGCCTCAAATCTGCTTTCCAATACGCGGGGAGCTTCTTCCGTTTATATTCCTTTATCAACAGTGGCTTCTGTTGAAGATGGGATTATGGATCTTACCCGGCTTTCTCGTAGTGATGGCCAACCTGCCATCGGCTTGGGTATTCAGAAGCTTAGGGGGTTTAATGAAATTGCTGTGGCTAAAGAAGTTAAAGAACTTGTCAAAGAGCTTAAAAAAGATCTGCCTGCAGGGATGGCAATCGGACCACGTTTTGATTCTTCGGTGTATACCCAGGAAGCCGTTCATGAAACAGAATTTACTCTTTTATTGACTATATTTTTTACTGCTTCTGTCTGTTTGCTTTTTCTTGGTTCTTTTCGGACCACATTAAATGTCCTCTTTTCCATTCCCATTTCAATTCTAGGTAGTTTTATTTTTTTCAAATTCTTGGGATACACGCTTAATTTCTTTACGCTTTTGGCTTTGTCTCTTGCCGTTGGGATTGTTGTCGATGATTCCATTATGGTGTTGGAGAACATCACAAGACATAAAAATTTAGGGAAAGATCCGCAGACTGCAGCTCTGGATGGAGCCAATGAGGTGTCGTTTGCTGCCCTTGCTGCTACTCTCTCGATCGTTGCGGTTTTTTGTCCAATTCTTTTTGTAGGTGGAGTGGTGGGAAAATTTTTATCTCAGTTTGGTGTGGCTTTAAGTGTAGCTGTTCTCATTTCGCTTTTAGAGGCCTTGACGCTTGCGCCAATGCGTGTGGCAGAATTTTTAAATGTAGGAAAAGAAGAAAAAAAGAATTATTTCGAAGTTTGGCTTGACAAAGTTTTTTGGAAATTTGCTCGAATCTACAGAAATCTCTTAAAGCTTGCCCTTCAAAAAAGATGGGTAGTGGTGAGCGTTTCTTTTTTGATATTTTTCTTCTCCCTCCGGCTCTTTCCCGCTCTCCATAAGGAACTCTCTCCTTCTGAAGATATGGGTATAGCTTTAATCAGGATTGAAACGCCTGTTGGTTCTTCTCTAGAACATACCGGTGAAAGAGTCCGCTTTCTGGAAGAGTATCTTAAAAAACAACCTTATGTGGCTCATGTCTTTAGCAGTATAGGCGGGTATAGTGGAGGACAGGTTAACTTTGGAGCTCTATTTATTACTCTTACTCCACGAAAAGAAAGGAAGCTACGGCTTCAAGAGATCCTTAAAATCTGGAGAAAGGAATTCAAAAAAGCTGCCTATCAAGATCTGCATATAAAAATCATCGACATTAGCCAGAGTGCTTTTAGCTCTAAGAGAGGGACTAATATCGAGTTGAGCCTGTTGGGCTCCGAATATTCAGTTTTGAAAGAAGTATCTCAAAAAATTCTAAACGAGCTTGAGAAAAGTGGAATGTATACGGATCTGGATACTGATTATCGGGAGGGAATGCCAGAAGTGCAGATCATACCGGATAGGGACAAATGTGCGCTAGCCAATATTTCGATGCAGCAGCTGGTTGATTCTGTCCGCTATTCCATTGGTGGTGCTAGGCAAGGAATGTATACCAATGAAGAAGACATTCGTAGGTATGATATCCGAATCCGATTCATTCCAGAACAGTGGAGAGAGCCAAAAGATATTGAAGCGATACCGCTTTGGACCAATTATGGAGGAGAGCCTATCCATCTTAAGGATGTCGCTAGCCTGCGAGTCGTCCCCAAACTCATGAACATGACTAGGGAAAATAGGCGTCGGGTAATCACTCTTTTTGCCAATGTCAAACCGGAGTATAGCCAGGCCAAAGCCCTCGACTATGCGATGGAGATTTGCAGAAAATTCCTGCCTCCTACCTATTCTGTCCAGCCCGCTGGTGCTTCTCAAACAGCCAAAGAAACCTTTAAAGCTTTCCCCTATGCGTTAGGCTTTGGGCTCATCCTTGCTTATATGGTTTTAGGCATCCAGTTCAATAGTTTTCTTTTCCCTTTGATCATTCTCTGTGCCATTCCTTTTTCGATCACAGGAGCCATCTTTTCCCTTTATATTTCAAAGCTTTCCTTGAATCTTTACAGTGGAATAGGGCTTATTCTCCTCATGGGCTTAGCTATGAAAAATTCTATTCTACTGGTCGAATTTATTAACAAAAAGAGATTCGAAGATGGTTTCGAGACTTCTGCAGCGATTCTCGAAGCTGCTTTCATTCGGCTAAGGCCAATTCTTATGACTTCGCTAGCAACAATTTCTTCAGCGATTCCTGCCGCTCTTGGACTTGGCCCTGGAGCTGAAGTCAGGGTGCCTCTTGTTATTGTAGTTATTGGAGGCATCGTTGTTTCTACTTCTTTTTCCCTGTTTGTGGTTCCTTGTATTTATAGTCTTGCAGCAAAGATTGGTGGAAAACCACCAGTGGATTTAGAAGAATGGCCCGAAGCCCCAAAAGTAGCTTCCTTATGAGCTTCTTTTTTCTCTGCTTATCTATTCTTAACAATAGATGTCAAAAGGCAAATGGAAGATTAGAAAAATGTATTTTTGGCTGGTAAAAAAAGGAATAGAAGCTTGACAAGAGCCAACAGGCGAATCGCCATTGCGGTTTGTTTGCTTTGTCTACAGCAAGACCTGTTTTTCTCTTCTGTAATCGAAAGCTCAGGCATCTGCCGCTTGTCCAGTCCGCTGGTAGCCTTGACTGGCTTGTAGAATGTAAGGCTTGCGTTAGTAGTCTAAGTGCAGCACCCTTGTGGCCAACAAAGTCAGTTGGTTGGTTGTGTGGCTGCTAGTTTAAGGAAAATGTCTGCAGGAAAATTCCTATGAAGGATAAAATACTGAACCTAAAATGCTTCTACTTGAAGCTTCCCGTGTGGACACCTTTCTATTTTTAGACTTTAAAACCGACGCCTCTTCACATTTGCTTTTAAAAAAAGCATTTTTCTTTCCTCTGTTATCCAAGAATCCTTTTTTCTTAACTAAAGGTATTCAAATTTATCAATATTTAGAAAATAAAACCCATATATAATTACTTATCTATATGAATATCAAAGAGATGATAAAAATAAAAATGTCATAAAAAAGTCATAAAGTTGCCATAAATAATTTACATAACTGTCACTATCTTTTGTCTTTTTTTTTAGGGTAAATAAGAGGTCGTGTTCTAACAGATTTCGTTTCGTTATAATGTCTAGGAGGAATCTAGGAGGAAAAATGATAAAAAAGAGGAAAAAAATTTGGATAATACTTTTCTTGTTGGCCTTTACTAATCTCAATCTTTTTGCTCTTGATGATGAGGATTTTACTACTAATAATCCATCATCTAATCCCCAATATAACGGAGAAAATCAATCTGGGCAGCAAAAATCCAAACAAAATTACATTCCAGTTTATAATCAAAGGGAATCGGCTAGCGGCAGGATAACAATGCCAGAGGTGACTGTACAAACCGAAGCTCCTCCAAGCGCAATTGAAACCTTTGGTGCTCCGAATGCAGCGGTTCTTCCAACTGAACAAGGTCCTGTATCTTCTACTTATGGGATACCCATGAGCGTAATGGAGACACCCCGGCAAGTGACTCCTGTTAATCCTACCCTGCTAAAAGCTGCAGGAACGGTTTACCAGGGCTATCTTGATCCCCTGAGCGTTTCTCAGATTCTTCCGACCGCTTATACACAAATCAACTGGGGGATGGGAAATGCGATCACTATTCGCGGAAGACAAGCGATTCCATATATAAACGGAATTGAAATGACTCTTCAAAACGATGCAGTGGCTGGAGTTCCTTTTAGCTGGAATATGGTTGAATCAATGGACATTACCGAAGGACCTGCCAATGCGGTTTTTGGCGCAACAGAGCCTACTCCTGGTAGTGTGAACTATATAACCAAACAGCCCTATTTTGACAAGTTTAGAGGATATATATGGGATACCACAGGCATGTATAGCCAATATCTTTGGGGGGCTGATGTGGGAGGCCCAGTCAATGATAAAGTGGCCTGGCGTTTTAGCTATATGGGGCAGGAACAGGGGAGTTATTATAATAACATTTACAACAATCAGCAGAATTTCTATGCAGCAATTGGAGCCAAACCTTACAAAAATTATACAGTCGATTTTTATGCTGATTTTGGAACCTATTCCTTTATGCCTCAGTTAGCTGATCAAATCAACAGACCAACGAATGCACTCATCGATAACGGACTATATACAGCTGGAATGCTTCCTCCTGGAGCACTGGCTGGAACTTTAATAAGTCCTTTTTTTGTTCCTGTTAATCGGAGGGCGGATATTGTAAACCCTGCAGGTGGGGGCAATGGGATGACTGGCATGCTTCAGCTTATCCAACGGATAAAGGTTTCAGATAATATTGAGATTGTGAACAATACCTTTGCATGGTATACGCGTAGCTCCTGGATCGAACCTTCGTTGTATATAGCTGCTTATCTATCAGGGGACTATGAAGTGGATAACAGAACAGAAATAAGAGTTAATTTTGAAACTCCCTTAGAAGCTGCTGCTCCGGAGAAGGGAGCAAAAGAAATGAAAGAGTATAAAGAAACCTCCAAAAGCGAAGGAGATGAAGAGGTTAAAAAATCCTTTTGGGAGGGAGCTATCGGCGAAATGTTAATGCGCCATAACATTGATGCAGGCATTGAATGGCATTATCAAAGAAACCTTGACTATGTTGGAGATGCTTTTTGGAATGCAGGAAATGTCTGGAGCATGATGACAACCAATCCCTATAGTTGGAACGCAGTCTTTTTGGCACCTTTTGCAAAAGCTGTTAATAATCCGAAAGGACCTGCGGGTGGGGAATGGCAGATTCCTGGAGCTCCTCCTGGATGGTTTTATGAACCTTTAAATGGCGCTGCTGGAAGTACGGATTGTAACTATTGGACGGTCAATCCCTTTTATCAGCATAACATTGACTGGACAAGCAAGTTTAGCCTGCTATTTGGAGCGAGAGCAAATTTTTACTTTGTCGATGCTTCCACGCCTCCTGGACCAGTTGGAGCTCCGTTTGCACACTTTAGCACAGCGGCTTTTGCTCCTCTTGTAAACATAAGCCCGGTCTATAAACCCTTTCCATGGATGACCGCCTATTTTGATTTTAACTGGCTTCAGACCACCAATGCTGCGGTCATTGGAGGATATGCTCCAACGTTTGCCCCAAATTCTTTTAGCGAGGTAAACCAGCTGATAGAAGGAGGACTGAAGTTTAACATTCTTAAAGACAAGATGTATATCACCACTGCTGCTTTTACTCAAAATCAGATCCTCAATAATTTCGGGTTTTTGCCAAATGGGGCTCCTTTGCCTGCTACCCCTACGAATGTAGAAGGTTTTGAGATAAATGCTTCTTATCAGCCTGATCGTCATTTTTGGGCAAGGTTGGGTTACATTTACATGAGAGCGGTTGAGGAGTGGTCGAGTTTTCCTCCTGGACTCCATGGGCCTGTATTGAGGCAGTTGACACCCATATTGCCTTATTATACTGGAGTGCCCATAGCTGGAGGACCATTCATCAATGGACCCTTTCCTATCTCTGGTACGATGCCTTCCTCCAATTATCCTTTTATTGGATTTCCTGATCAGTATTTTAGCGGTACAGTAACTTATACCTCTGACGTTGGCCTTGGAGTAACTCTTGGAGCCATAGTAATGAGTGATCAATACCTCAATTACTTCTATAATACAAAAATTCCAACGCAGTTTATATTAAATGCTCAGATCTTTTATACTCAGCCTAAGTGGGAAGCAAGGCTTTATTTGTATAACTTTACAGATGAAAAGTACTGGTTGCCTTACGGTCTTGGATCGGCAGGTTCGCGTGCTTTCAATATGAGCAGCATTATTGCTGGTTGGCCATTCTGGATTGAAGGAACGGTGGCCTATAAATTCTAAAAACAGGATAAAAAGAATTAAGAACAAATTTCCCCTGGCGATTATTATATAAAAAATCCTCCTTCTTCATCTTCCTCAATTGGGTTTTAGAAAAATCGCCAGGGATTTTTTTTATTGTTAGAGAATCTTAAAAGTATTCAGTAGAATTTCTTTGTTGTAGGAAGAATAAGAGGTTGATAATCTGTTGCTTAGTGATTGTGTGATATGATAGGATGCTTGGCTTTTATACTTGGCTTTTTTCTTGCGGCGCTTCCGACTGGATTACAAGAATTTCAAGCTGGCCTCAATGCGCAATATCATAAATCTTATGAAGAAGCAATAGTGCATTATACGCAGGCAATCGATTCGGGGGAGCTTTCTAGGGAGACTTTAGCCATAGCTTATAATAATAGGGCCGATGTCTGGTTTGCTCTAGGGCATTATTATAGGGCTATTTCTGATTATAATAGGGCTATAGAACTCCATCCTCAGCCAGACTATTTCAATCGACGAGGTATCGTAGAAGCCAAATTGGGGCAATATGAAAAGGCTATCAAGGATTACTCTCAATCCATAAAAAGAAATAGATCCAATGCCTATGTCTATAATAACAGGGGCTGGGCTTTTTATAAAAAAGGAAATTATCTTTCCGCAATCAAGGATTTCAATGAAGCGCTTCGACTGAAATCCGATTATGCCTTGGCTTTCGACAACCGAGGTTGGGTCCATTTTAGAAAAGGAGAAAGAGAGGAAGCTCTCGCTGATTTGAGTCGTGCTATTCAGTTGGAACCGAACAATCCAGAATTTTATAATGACCGGGGAATTGTTTTGACCGATTTGGGAAGATTTGATGAGGCTATAAATGATTTTAATAGGGCACTTAACCTAAAACCTCATTTTACAGAAGCCATAAAAAACAAGGAAATAGCCTTAAAAGGGAAAAAAGGGATAAAGCTAGAAGCCCTTCATTCTCTAATTTATTGGAAATAAAGCAGCAGGGATTTTCCCTTTTGTGGCGTCAGCTGACGCAGCAAGGCCATGCTTTGCATCAGAATTTGGAAGGTTTTAAGGGATGGTTCACTGTTCTGTATATTCATCGAACGGCTAGTAACTGTCCGAACCGAAATAGACAAAATCTAGAGTTGCTAAACCCAAAAGAAACACTTAGGTTAAGGAAAGATGACTCTGCAGGTACAGTATCTAGGGTTTACTTTGCGGTCTCCCTTAGTGGCCGGGGCTTCTCCTCTTTCCTCTTCTCTTTCAGGAATTCAGCAGTTAGAACAAGCTGGAGCTGCAGCCATTGTTTTGCCCTCCTTGTTCGAAGAGCAGATTGTTAAGGAAGCAATTGCTGAAAAACAATATACAGATTTGAGTGGTAAGTATGCAAAGTTTTCTACACTTGAAGATTATTATTTTAGCCCAGAATCTTATCTCCATTTGATAAGAGAAGCAAAAAACAAAGTACAGATTCCAATTATTGCAAGCCTCAATGGAAAATCTCCAGGATGGTGGTGCCGATTCGCCAAAAAAATAGAAGAGGTAGGGGCAGATGCCTTAGAGCTCAATATTTTCTGGATGCCTACAGATATGGATCAATCGGCTGATTCCATCGAGATGTTTACACTAGATATCGTGCGTCTTGTTAGACAAGAGATACAGATCCCTCTAGCGGTAAAAATTAGCCCCTTTTATACAAATGTGGGCAATATGGCAAAGAGGTTCCAGGCTGCAGGGGTTAACGGACTTGTTTTATTTAATCGATTTATGCAACCTGGAATAAATACAGAAAAGATAGAAGTTAAAAGCCAAATGCTGCTAGGCACAAGCCGGGATACTTTTCTTTCTTTAAGATGGATTGGAATCTTATTCGATCGCTTAAAAGTGGATCTAGCAGCCACAGGGGGTGTTATTGAACCAAACGATGCTATCCAGTTGATTTTAGTGGGTGCGACCGTGGTCATGCTTTGTTCTGCTCTTTTAAAAAATGGGCCTGAACATCTAAACATCATGGAAAAAGGGCTAGTTAATTGGATGGATAAGCATGGCTATTCTTCCTTAGAAGAATGGAGAGGTTTATTGAGCCAGAAGAGATGTCCAGATCCTGAGACCTTTGAACGGGCCCAATATATCAACTCTCTTATTTTGGATAGGGAAAAAGGAAATGAATATTGGTAGTTAAAGAAGAAGGAAAAGAGAGAGAAAGGTGTAAAACTGTCCTTTTTCCCTCTCCTCTATTGAATAAAAGAGAGCCTGCCTCGAATTTCAGTTATCTTCCTAAAGGCTATCAAGCTTCAAAGAGAGAAAACCTATAAGTGGTTCATGGTCCAATCTTTAAGTAGTTTTCCATTGATCTTTGCCAAGGCTCTTATGGGGTATAGTTTTGTTTTTCTTGTGTTGCTTTTCTTTATGCGGTTTTTTTAATTACGCATTTACATCCCCAAATGCATTTGTTCACCCTTCCAAGGGTTTTCATAAGGTAGGGAAAGGGAAGTCAGAAGAAAAAATCTTTTTGATTTTTGTGCCGGTGGAGGGAGTCGAACCCACACCCGGTTGCCCGGACCAGATTTTGAGTCTGGCGCGTCTGCCATTCCGCCACACCGGCAAAGCTTCTAGCCAGAGAAAATTACATTATATATCTTTTTAAATCTTGTCGAAAAAAAAACAATGCAGTTGCTTTAAGTTCTTTTTTTCTCAAGATGATGCCAGGGAATGAAGAACCGATTCGCGACCAGCGTCGGGATAATAGCTGTGGAAATAATTACTGGAATTAAAATCGAATACTGTCTTGGAGAAATAATCTCATGAGAAAGCCCATAGAGACAGCAAATTACATTAAAGGTTAAACCAGTCGACATAAGCAAGGTAGTATAGGCTGCTTCTTGCACTTTCTTTCTTTTTACTAAAAAAGGGAAAATGCTAATAAATTTTGAAAGCTGTTGCAGAATGAAAAAAAGGAAAACAGGCAAAAAGCTTTTTGTTAATTCAGTTAAATCGACAAATGATCCCGCTCTAATAAAATAAAAGGGAGTCAGCAAGCCTAGCGTTACGGTACGAAGGCGTTTAATAAAATCATGGTATTGTTCAATCGATCCTGCTAATGTCATCCCTATGATATAGGCTGGTAAGACAGCTTCTGAACCTGCCCATACGGCAACACCTCCAAGGGCAAAAAGGAAAAATAGGAGGTATTTTATTTCTAACTCTGAGGGCTTGTTTGCGTAGTATTTTAGAAAAACAGGGGTGATTTTGGGTAAAATGAGGGCACAAATGAGGACTATCCCTGTTAATACCCCCGTTTTCCAACCGAAGGGAGCAAAAAGGAATCCCAGTAGAAGCACGGAGCTAAGATCATTGATAAAGCAGGCTACTAGGAGTCCCTTTCCATAGATTGTCTTGTTCAGTCCCAGTTCCAGAAGAACCGTATACATAACGGCAACTGAAGTAGCAGAGAGAGCAATTCCAGCAAGAAAAGCGGCTCTCCAGTTCCACTGAAAGATGGCGTGGGCAAAAAATGAACAACTGAAAAAGGGGACAAAAATAGTCAGTAAGCCAATAAATGTAGCTTCCTTCCATTGTTTTCGAAAAGAAGTTGGATCGAGCTCAGAACCAGCCATAAAGGTGAGCATAATGGCTCCTAATCCAGCAAGAAAAGTAATCCAGCCTTCTTTAGGATTTAGTCCTGTTTTGCCGAAGAGAAAAGTAGCTAAATATTGGCCGAAGATGCCAATTATTATTTCAATGAGTGCTGCAGAGACCCTAAATTGAAGAGCTAGTAATGCAGAGAAAATTGCTAAAGCGATCCAAAAAGAAGCTAAGAACCAAGTATGCTCCATTGGAAAACCCTTTATGTGTTGAATCTTTTTCTTTATCAAATTGTTCTCGTAGGAGTTATCACTTCTTAAAGAAGAAGGGTTTTCCAAAAGATTGGATGGTAAACTCCATTACCAACTGTTTTTTTTTAATAACCAAAGGGAGGCATGTCAAGACTTGGAAGATCAATTTTTTTAGCTTTCATTTTTTAATAACTACAGAAGAGCGTATTGCATTTGTAGAATGATTGGATTGATTCAGCGAGTAAAGGAAGCGGCTGTCAAGATAGAAGATCGATTGGTTTCTTCTATTGGAAGAGGCATTTTATTATTTTTAGCTGTTGAAAAGGAAGATGAGGAAAAAAAAGCCGATCAGATGATAGAAAAAATCCTGCACTGCAGAATTTTTCCGGATGAGAATGGAAAAATGAATCGATCTCTTCTCGATATCAATGGAGAACTATTAATAATTCCTGAATTTACCCTTGCGGGCGAATTTTTAAAAGGCAAAAGACCTTCCTTTCATCATGCAGCTCCTCCAGAAGAAGGTAAAATACTTTTCGATTATCTTGTGGAAAGAGCGAAAAGTAAACATGGCTTAGTCAAAAAAGGCTGTTTTAGAGCAAACATGACGGTATACTTAATAAATGAGGGCCCAGTCAGTTTTTGGATTAGGACATGAACTTTATCTTTATCCGAAAGAAATAGGCAGAAAAAGGGCACACGGTTTTTTGGTTTTATGTCCAATATTGCCATAGAAGTCAAAAACTTAAGGAAAGATTTTGGGAAACTCGTGGCTATCGATCAGATTTCATTTTCGATTATGGAGTCTGAAATTGTTGGATTTCTTGGGGCAAACGGAGCAGGTAAAACCACGCTAATCTATCTGCTTTTGGGGTTGTTGACACCAAGCTCAGGCACTATACGGATATTTGGCTTCTGTCCGTTATCGGCAAGAAATGAAATCCTTTCCTTTTCCAATTTTGCATCTGGGTATATTAGCCTTCCTTCTAATTTAACTGTTCGAGAAAATCTTCTTGTTTTTGCTCTCCTTTATCGGGTGAAAGAACCAGAGCTAAAAATAGACTTTCTTTTGGATCTGTTGGAAATTACGCATCTGCAACATAAGGTAACTGGTTTTTTGTCTGCAGGAGAGTTGACTAGAGTTTGCCTCTGTAAGGCTTTATTGAATGATCCAAAGCTGTTGTTTTTGGACGAACCAACAGCCGGACTGGATCCAAGCATAGCCGAGAAGGTCTGTGAGCTTTTGTTAGAACAAAGAAAAAAATCTGGAGTCACAATCATTTATACGTCGCATAATATGCGGGATGTGGAAAGACTCTGCGATCGGATTATTTTTATGAAATCGGGAAAGATCATCACACAGGGAATTCCTCTGGAAATAGTGCAGGAGTTTAAACAGAGAAATCTAGAAGAACTGTTTATTGAGCTAACTAGGAAATAAATCAATGAGTCTAGAGAGAATATTGGGTCTATTTTTACGTTATACCTACGTGTATAGACGAAGTTGGATTCGAGTTTTGGAGTTTGTTTTTTGGCCCGTAATGGATCTTCTTGTTTGGGGATATCTGACTCTTTTTCTTTCTAATGCAGAGAAAAGCTTTTCAAGTCCATTTCAATTTTTAATCGGTGCGATGATTCTTTGGGATGTGCTCTACAGAACTCAGCTGGGGATAACAGTATCTTTTTTAGAAGATGTCTGGTCAAAGAATTTAATCAATCTTCTTGTGACGCCAATAACTATTCAGGAATTTTTTATAGCGATTTTTCTAGTGGGAATCTTCAAGTCTCTTTTAATTCTTGGATTATTGGGATGTTTAGCGGCTCTATTCTATCATTTCCATTTGACGCAGATTGGCTTCTATTTATTACCGCTGATTGGGAATCTTTTTCTAATGGGTTCAGCTTGTGGTGTTTTAACCATTGCTTTATTATTGCGATGGGGACAGGCTGCAGAATCACTTGCATGGGCTATACCTATTCTTTTTCAACCGTTTGCGGCTGTCTTTTATCCGCTCTATGTTCTTCCTAAATGGATCCAACCCCTTTCGTTTCTTGTCCCTGCAACGCACGTTTTTGAGGGATTAAGAGGTGGGCTACAAGGGACCTATTCCTATAGCCACTTGTTTTGGGCAACCTTTTTAAACTGTTGTTATTTATGCTTTTCTTTTTTCCTTTTCAAGCGCTTTTTTTTAAGTGCTAGAGAAAAAGGACTACTTGTTAAAATTGGAACTCAATGAACCTTTTCGCTGTTTGTCCATTTTCTTTTCGCTTTCTTAATGGCTTCTTTAAAGGCTTCTTTTATTTTAAAGAAAAGCTCGAGCCCATCCCTTCTTTGAGCGGGAGAGGTTCCTTTTCCTGCTCCTTTATTTTCTTTTCGGAGGGGCTAGCACCCAGAAAACTACTAAAGAGGGTAGCACCGACCAGAGCCAGAATCCATCCTCCAAAAAGGAGGAAAAGCACGATAAATCCGACGAGTGTACCAATAGAAGAAACCAAAAAGGCAATAATATCATTTATATTCATAAATCCCTCCATTAATTAGTAAATATTATGAATAAAAGTACATTAAAAGCAAATAAGAATATATAAATATTACTCAAAATGTGTGCGAAGGAAAAATACTTGAAAAATGTTTTTTGAAAATCATTTTATCTACAACTTAAAAAGAATTACAACTATTTTTTTTTATAAAGAATAAGTAATGCTTTTTTTTAAATATATTAATAAAATCAATTGTTCTATATATGACAGAAAAATCAATTGAAGAGAAAGCGAACGAGATTATTAATGAAAGGCTAGAAGAAGATCGAAAAAAGGAAAAGTGGCTATTTCATGTTTCTTTTTCGATCATTTTGATGGCTGTATTGGGAACGATTGTCACGGCGGATTCCGAAAATAGTGTGACAGAAGCCATTATATTGCGTAATGAGGCAGTTCTTTATCAGGACAAAGCGACGGATATGTGGAATTTTTTTCAAGCAAAATCCATGAGAGAAACGGGGTATCGTATTGCCAATATTTTAAATCCTCGGCCTGAATTTGAACAGGAACTGAAGAGGTATCAGAAAGAAAAGAGCGAAATAGAGCAAAAGGCCAAACGGCTAGACGAAATGGTTGAGGAGAGAGTAAAAGCCAGCGAACGCTATTATAGGAAACATCATATTTTCAGAATGTCAGGAATTCTTGTTCAGGTTGGAATTGCTTTGTCTTCTGTTTCTGCCTTGATGAAGAAAAAAGTGGTATGGTATTTAGCAATATCCCTGGCTACAGGAGGACTCATTGTATTTATAACAGCCTTGCTACGATGAGTAGCCTTCTCCATCTGCTTCTAAAGGGATACTAAAATGGAAATATCCATTTTGCTATTTTTAGGAAGATATCCTTCATGGTAGTTTCTTTTTCTATATCATGTTTCTGAAAGTCCCGGTTCGGGGAAATACCAAGAGATTGAATGGGAGCTTGGAAATGTTTTTCTACAGTTTCTATGACATAAGAATAAAGAAAAGAAGCTAGGGTCTCACATTCCATGGCAGATTTTTGCAATTCAGTGGTTGTATCTGCTTTCGGTTCAACAAGGATACAAAGAGATCCAGTAAAGAGATCTTTCCCGTAGCCTGAAATTTTTTCGGTCCATTTCCCCTGATTTTCATAGGCCCCTATTAGGATTTGTAAATCTTCTTTTTCTGCTTTCAATTCTATAAAGCCATAGGTTTCAGATAGCCTAAAAAAAAGAAGAAGCTTATTTTGAAAAAAACTCTCGTAGACAGCGGGTAATTTTTCTATGGAAGGAGGGAGGCTTTGGGAAAAGTCAGTTTCTAGCCTTTCTTTGAGCAGGGATAAAGCAGAAGCCTTAGCTTTCAAAAGCAGTGGGAAAAGTAGCAGAGACTTTGGGGACAACGGAGGCAAAGAGGGCCAGGCTGATCGGAGAACATAGGATCCATTATGAAAGGAAGATTGATAGAGGAACCAGCCTGAAAGCAGGAATAGTAAACCAACTCCATAGTAGGGAACAAGCAGTAGCCCAAGTATCCACAACAGTCTGACCCAAGTCATCATGTCGATTGATTTGAGCCTGACTAGCTTATTTTTTTCTAACCACAGTTGCCAAGGAAAAGCCCTTTTTTTATGAAAGTGACAAAGAGAAAAAGGAGAAGCCACATCAGGATATTTCATCAGGATAGTCTTGACAATCTGTTTGACATGCTCTTGGCTGGGGTCTACCACTCGGAAATGTTTTTTACGTTCCATTATGGCCATCGTGATGTCCACTTCCTGTTCAAACTGCCGAAAAGGGGTATAGATAAACTGAAAGCGAACGGAGGAACGAGCAATGATGTCTTTAGATTTTGGATGGGGAAACTCTAGCCTATATTCTAGCCAAACGGTTGCTTCTAATGGTTGAGATCTTGAATGAGAAGCTTTCGTGCCATACAAAGCAAGTTCTTCCTCCATCCAGAATGCAATCTGTTGCGAAGTCTTCAGTAGTTGAAGAAAAGGATCGGTTGGAGTCTCTTTATCAAGCCCACTCGTTTGAGACAGTGGGGTTTTAGTTTCGGCTGCGGTTTTTTCCTCAACCACTTGCTCCTTCTTTTCCTGTTGAGCCTCCTGAATTAGTCTTCCGAGTGGTTCCCAATCTTTAAGGTCCTTGTGCCATGCAAGGGTTTGGGTATTTATTGTTCCTTTTTCTAGCAGCTGAAGGATCTCCTCCATTGAAAAAGGCCCCTCTTTTTTGCCAGATTGAACGATATAAATTTCCATAGCCATTTTGTATCTGTCTCAGGAATCTTTCAATGGGCTATAAAGACAGAATGCTAATTGTTATATAGTTAAAATTTTGGGAAGGAAAAAGTTTCCCTATAAAATACGCAAAAAGAAATAAAAGAAAAGAAAATTAGAATAAAATGGGAAGAAAGACTTGGCTTATAAAATGCAAAAGCGGCTAGCTTATGATTCCATACTTTTTCTCCTACTTGCCAGCCATTTGCTTCTATGATTAATTACCCAATCAAGAAGTGCTTTTTCAAAGCCAATATCGTATCCCTTTTTTTCGCTTTCAATCCATTTATGTTTTAGAATTTCTTCTCTTTCCAAAAGAAATTCTCGATAAAGAGTCGAATATTTCAGTAATACCGATATACACTCTGTCTCTTTATTTTCCTCCATTCCCCTCCTCCAAAAAAAATTTTAAGCTAATATGAGTCAAAAGTTGCGATTGAAATTATAGTATTTTTAAAAGAGGCACTTTAGATTTTTATTTTAAAAAGTCAATAATTTTTTTAGCTGCTTCTAAAAAAACCTTGCTTGTTTGTCTATCCGGGTCTGATAAAACGATGGGCATGCCATGATCGGAAGAAATCCTCAATTCGGCTTCTATGGGAATTTCTCCTAAGAATGGAACCTTTAGCTTCTCGGCTTCCCTTTTGCCACCCCCGGAACCAAAAAGATCGTATTTTTTATTGTCACTAGGACAAAGGAAATAACTCATGTTTTCTAAAATTCCTAAAATTGGGACATTGACTTTTTTGAACATGGAGACAGCTTTTCTGGCATCAACAAGAGCTACTTCCTGAGGGGTTGTAACGATTACTGCCCCTGAAAGACGAACGGTTTGTACGATTGTCAGTTGGATATCACCCGTACCAGGGGGTAGGTCGAGCACTAAGAAATCTAGATTTCCCCAATCGACGTTTTTTAAAAATTCCTGAGTATAGCGAGTCACTAAAGGACCTCTCAAAACGGCTGGTTGATCGGATTCAAGAAGAAAGCCCATGCTCATTAATTTTAATCCATATCGTTCGATAGGTATGAGCTTCTCGTCAACAGAGATTTGAGGCGATTCAACCGTTCCAAACATCATAGATATACTTGGTCCATAAATGTCACAATCACAAAGCCCGACATGGAACCCGATTTTATGAAAAGCACAAGCGAGGTTGGCTGCAACGGTGGATTTCCCCACACCCCCTTTGCCACTAGCTACAGCGATAAGGTAGTTGATTTCAGATCCTTTTGGAGCCATTCTCTGCGTGAGGGGAGCTTCTGGCCTTTTGATGGCAACCTGGATGTTGCTGATCGCTGTCAGGGAGGATAGAGTGGCTTTAATTTCTCTTTCCAATAGTTCGGGAATGTCGGGATTAGGGCTTGAAAGCTCCAGTTTTATATAAATGCTTTCTTCTGTCGTTTCGATCTCTTTTACTAGACCAAAAGAAACGATGTCCCTACTAAATCCAGGGTAGCGAACTTTTCTGAGTTGGTTTAAAATATCTTCTTTTTTTAATTCTGGCATAAGACATTATCTATTAGTTTTTTTTTCATCTATGTAACGGAGAACCGGAGAGCAGGTTAAGCACCATAAACAAATGGTAAGCAGAGAATTCTAAGAAATGATATACTGGAGGGAGATTTAAAAATATAAGAATCGCAATGAACCAAAAAATGCCCATTTGGTGTTCCCACTGATCAGGGATTCTGAAAATATTTTTTACGATTGTCCACCCATCGAAAGGCATCACAGGGAGCAAATGAAAAACGGCAAGAAAGATAGAGGCAAGGACAAAAGTGGCAAAAAGCTCGCTTAATTTATGATCCTGTGGAATAACCACTTTGGCTATAAGGAGGATAAAAAAAGCAGTTATTATATTAGCCAAAGGTCCTGCTAGAGCAATAAGGATACCTTGTAGTCTAGGGTTTTTTAACAGGGATGGATTAATAGGGACGGGTCTACCCCATGCGAAAAAACCAAAACCTCCAGGGAGTAGGAAAATATTGATAGCTGGTATAATTAAAGTACCAAATAAGTCCATATGAACTAGTGGATTGAAAGTTAAGCGGCCCTCTTCCCTTGGTGTTCTATCACCCATAAGGGTAGCCACCATGGCATGGGCAAACTCATGGATGGTAATAAGTGGAATAAGAAGAAGAAAAAGATAAAGTCTATCGAAAGAGGAGTTCATGGAGAAAAGTCTTTATCGCATTGTCTACAGGTTCATTAATAAAAAAATATTAAAAAAGAAGGTTCTCATCATATCGATGCATCGACTGATTTTGTTATTTTTTATATTATTCATTATAATACATTCCATTTATCTGGATTATTTGCAAGCTACAGTCATCGATTTGGGGATCGATGTCCTTGTGGAAAATCATTTTCATGGCTTGGAAGGAAAAAAAATTGGATTAATCACAAATCTGTCGGCTGTCAACAAAAATGGAATTTCTACTTTAGAACTTTTTTATCATTGTCCACAAGTAAATCTTGTTGCCATATTTACTCCCGAATACGGTCTCTATTGCATGGGGTTAGATAAACAACATACGGCTTTTTATATTGATCCCTATACAAACCTTCCTGTGTATCCACTCCAGGGAGAAACACTAAAACCAACAGATGACATGCTAGCCAACCTAGATGTCCTTGTTTTTGATTTACAGGATATTGGGACAAGAAGTTTTACATTTTTAAGCACAATGGGATTGGCTATGGAAGCAGCGGGAGAAAATGGTAAAGAATTTTATGTCCTTGATCGGCCCAATCCTCTTGGGGGCGAACGTGTCGAAGGGATGCCTTTTAACAACTCTTTTCGTTCTTTTTATAACGAATGGGATATTCCTTACATCCATGGCATGACTCCCTGTGAAATTGCTGGAATGATTAATGGAGAAAATTGGATTTTTAAAAAACCCAAACTCACTCTTGTCCCCATGAAAGGTTGGCAAAGGCATATGCTTTGGAAGGATACAGGGCTTCCTTGGCTTCCGCTCTCTCCCTACTTGACTGATGAAGAAAGCCCTTTTTATTTTGCCATCAGTTCTTTTTTAGGCTTAAGTCCTGTGCTTAATAACGGGATTGGAACCGCTTTGCCTTATAAATTGGTAGGAGCCCAAAAAATTGATCCTTTTACTTTTGCTAGGAACATGAATAAAAGAAAAATCCCTTTTTGTTATTTCAGGCCAGTTTTCTATTGGCCTTTTTTCGGAAAATTTCAAGGAAAAACCTTGGGTGGTTGTCAGATACACATTAAAGACTTTTCTAAAGTCAAACTTGTGGAAATAGGTCTTTCTCTATTACAGGAAATGATGACAGAGCTAAACCAAGATCCTTTAGCCTCTTTGACGGCTGAACAACTTGAGTTTTTTGATCGCTATTGTGGGACGGATGAAATTAGAAAAGAACTTCTATCTGGAAAGAGAGTTCAAGCTATTGTGGATAATTGGATCCCTTATTTAGAAAACTTTAGAGAAAAAAGAAAAAAATATTTATTATATCCATCTGATTAAAAAGAATTTTTAGCAATTTTAAACAAACAAAAGACCTTCTATGGATATTGATATTGAAAAATTGTTCGAAAAACGGATAGAGGAAAAAAAGCCCTTTCAGATTGTTTTTTGTCATCAAAGTCAGCAGGATCTCTCTCAGCTTTCCAAAGCTGTACAGTTTCAAATTCTGGATTGTCTAGAAATGATACCAGAAGTCTTATCAAACCCTCATTCAGATTGTTTAAGCAAAGCGGAAAGAGATAACAGAATCCTCTATAGGTTCCGATGCAAAGACTACCGGATATATTTTGAAAAGACCGACTATGGGATATTAGTGCAGAGAATTTTGCTCAAAAATACCCTAGCTGACTTTCTTTTCCGCTCCAATTTAACTTTTTCCGATACCAATCCTTAATTGGTAACTGCCGCTGGCTCTTTGGCCAGAAAATAAAGAGGAAATGACATGGTTCTCACAATCTAACCTACAAAGCCTTTTTCCAAGCAAACATCGAATAATTTAGATCGATTCTCTATCCATTGAGGATCAGATGCTTACAGCAGCAGCACATGTTACTTTAGCCTAGAGGCTATTCTGCTGCAGGCTCAAGAAATCGGTAGCCGATTTTTAGTTTTATAGTGTTGGAATCTTCAAAGAGGGTGTTCTTTATGTTTTTGCTCTATCCTCTCAGAAAGAAAGTCTTATTTTCCATAGATTTCTATCCTCTTGATTCAATCCTAGCTCTTGAGCATCCAACTTATAAAAACTTCACTAAGCTTTGCCGCCTCCCCTTTGTAGGGGTAAGTTCAAGCAAACAACAAACTTTTGGTTCTGCTAAAATCCGTTCGTTGGTCTTTCCTTGCTTCTGTTATCGATTGATTGATGTGGAGGAGGAGAGAAGAGAAAAAGCCAACGCTCTTTCTTTTCTCTTTATCTTATTGGGATGCATTGAAGCAAAACCAAAAGAGGTTATTAACAATAAAAAAAATATGTTGGAGATTGTTCTTACTAAGAAAGATTTAATTTTTTGATATTAGAGGCGACATGTCGAGCGCTTTGTTGCAGTGTCAAAAGTTCATCTTCTCTCAAAGGAAGCTCTAGTATTTTTTCTATTCCATTTTTTCCGAGAACCACTGGAACGCCCACATATTGACCTGTGATTCCGTATTGACCTTCGCACCAGGCAGAGCAGGGTAACAATCTTTTTTGATCTTTTACAATACTTTCTACCATTTCTAGTATTGCTGCGGAAGGAGCATAATAAGCACTCCCTTTTTTCAAAAGCTGGACGATTTCGGCTCCTCCATCCCGTGTTCTTTTAATAAGCTGTTCTATTTTCTCTTTAGAAAGGAAATGTTCTATACTCACCCCAGAGACCGTTGCGAACCTTGGTAAAGGAACCATTTCATCTCCATGCCCTCCTAACACCATTGCTTGGACTTCCTGAGGAGCTATGCCAAGTTCTGAGGCGATGAAATAACGAAATCGAGCAGAATCCAAAACCCCAGCCATTCCCATCACTCTGTTTTTGGGAAGCTTCGTTTTAAGGGCGACAAGATAGCTCAACACGTCGACCGGATTGGAGACCACTATCACTATTGGGTTTTTGGAAAACCGTGCAATATTTTCGGCAACCCCACTGGCAATTTCCGCATTTCTGTTAAGTAAATCTTCTCTGGACATGCCAGGCTGTCGAGCCAAGCCGCTGGTAATGATATAGATATCTGAATTTGCACAATCTTCAAACAGGTTCGTTCCGACAATCTTTGACTCAACTCCTAGTAATGGAGCCGACTCCATCATATCTAAGGCTTTGCCTTGTGGCATCCCCTCGATAATATCATGGAGAAAAACATCTCCTAGGTTTTTTTCCCAGATTCTTTGGGCTGTTGTAGCCCCAACAAAACCGGCACCGATGACTGATATTTTCATTTTACCATTTAAGAACGCTTTTCAGAGAAAAACAAAATTTTTTTTTAAGTTTAATCTCATTTCCGTTGGGAAATTGCATTTGAATATTTTTTGTATTGCAACAAAATATTTGATGTGAGTCTTTGGAGAAATTCCGTTTTTCTTTGTTGTTTTTTCCTTTTTTCGCTGTCACTAAAAGGGCAATCCTTATATGATGATGAAATTCCAATCAAAGAAAAAGACTTACGGGCAATCTTTCAGTCCCCGATCCTCTTTTCTGATAATAGCCTTTATCAGAATTCCAAAACAAGGATCTTTTCTAATTTCTCTTTAGGAAATTCGAATTTTATTTCTTCTGGAGGAAAAAATTTTGAGCTTGTTGAAGATCAAGACAGTTATGGGATAACTTTTGAAAGCAGGCCAACAGAATCTTTATCGGTAGTGTTGAGTCCCTCGACTGCTATTCAAAATGTTGCGCCTCTGAGTGGAGGGCAAGCAGCGATTTTTCCCTTTGGTTCTCTTTCTCCAATGATTGGTAATCTTCTGTCCACGAACACAGCTTCTATGTCTTGGAATCTTGATCGATTTTCAGCTAAGGGTTGGGTCAATCAAACTTCTATTTTTAATAACTGGCAAACCTATGAATTTATGACAGAAGGGACTGGAATGGATTTTTCGTATCAAGCAAAGACGCTTACCACTTTTTCTATTTCTCTGGCTAACAATGTCAATCAGTATGGGATGGTAATTCCCAATTGGTCTTATTTATATAATCAATCGGATTTGCTCTTAGCAGTAAGGATGGAGCAGCCAATAAAAAATACTCCATTGACCTTTTGGACCGAAAGTTCCATTGATAAAAACACTGCTATGTCTGGTTTTGAGAATTTCAACTATTACTATGGTTGGACCATACCCAGTGTGAAAAGCGGCTTAAATTGGTCTGTCGATCAAAATAGTCTCTTTTCTATAGGCGCCTCTGCTTCTGAGTTACTGTACACTCAAGGGTATGGCTCAGAAAATTTCAAGGATATATTTGGAGAATGGAAACAGAAAGTTTCTTCGAAGGCAGCACTAAACTTAGGGACAGATTTTCAAGATTGTAATTATACAGCTGGCTCTCAAAACTTGCTAGATACAGATCAAGGCAGTAGGCTTTTTCTATCAATTGGGCCACAGGTTCAACTTTCGAAAGACTTTTCGGCTAGATTGGATATGAAATATCGACTGGGTGATCCAAACTTGAAGTACGAAGCCTTACAGATCCCAGAAAGGTATTTTCTTTTCAGTGTCCAAGGGAAGTTTTAAGAGTTGATACTCTATGACTTAAATTCAGACTCTAGGATGACGTTTTTCCCAATTAAAAACGCAAGAACTAAACCCGCCAGTCCAATTAATAACCCCAATAAAGTATTGACCCATGCTTTTTCTACCTCAAACAGTTTGTTACTGTCTATCTGTTTAGCATTTATATAAAAACGGATAGAGGCAACAAAAATGGTGAACACTCCAATAGACATAAAAGCAAAACCCATCCATTGCACCACGGGATCAAAAAATCTGGAATCCGCATGATGGTTTTTATTATCAAACATTAGCCGGATATAGTCTAAAAAAAGAGTAAATTTCTCGATAAGAAACCCAAAGGCCATAATAGCTATTCCGGTACGGATCCAAGCAAGATATGTTCTTTCATTAGCTGAATGATCGCCGAAATTTTTTTTCATTTCATAGCACCAGTCGATCGAATAAGACTGCTTGACCTCCTCCTCCGCCTTCAGGCAGGGGATTCCTTCCTGCCACCAGGGGCCTTGTTGCACCCCTTGGATCGGTCGAACAACCGACTCCCCGGCACTACACCGGAGAACAGGCGAGCCGGGCCAGTCCAGCCCTTAATATGTTCATCGCTCCCACTGTGTCGGCATTGCCCTCATACCCGCACCTCTCGCAGCGGAATGTCGTTTGCCTCGGCCGATTCGCTTGACTCACATGTCCGCATTCCGGCTCCGGACAAGTCTGACTCGTCTACGGGGTCGGTACAGTCCCCAGCCAGCCTCTCGACCAATGGAGCTTGTACTCCAAAAACTTCTGGAACATTGACCACCCTTGATCCAGAATCGCTTTGTTCAGCCCGCTCTTCGCCCGCACCTTCTTCCCCGGATTCTCCCTCGTCCCCTTGGCCGACCGGCTCATGTTCTGGATCGGCAAATCCTCCACAAACACCATCGCGTGGGTTTTGCTGATGGCCGTGGAGGTCTTGTGCAAAAAATCCCGCCGGGCATTCGCAATATGCGCATGAAGCCGTTCTATCCTGGCATCCTGTTTCTGCCAGTTTCGCCAGAACCGTTTCTTCCGCGACAGCTTCCGTATTTCCCAAGCCAGTTTCTTTTCATGCCGCCGGAACCATCCTGGCGCATCCACAAACGTGCCGTCCGACAACGCCGCAAAATGCACAATCCCCCGGTCGACTCCCACAATCGAGTCCGACGGATGGACCGGCTCCGGCACGTCGTTCTCCCTCTGGAAAGAGATGTACCAGTGCCCGGCTTGCCATGTTACCGTGGCATTCCGAATCGTTCCATCGATGGGCCGGGACTTGCGGAACTTCACCCAGCCGATCTTGGGCAGGAAAACCTTCGGCAAGACACACCGCCCATCTGCGTCCTTGGTCGACAGGTCGTGCTTGATCGGTTTGGGGTCCGCAAAGCGCAGGCCGGCCTCGTCCCGGTTCTTTTTCTTGAAGGTCGGCAACCGCGCCGGGTTGGACTTGTCAAACGCCGCCCGGATTGCCCGATCCAGAAACTTGAGCGTCCATTGCAAAGGGTGAATGGGCGCCTGAGCCAAAAACCCGTAGTCCTCGCTGTGTCTCCACCGTGTCAGGAGCCGGGTAAGCTCCTCATACGAGAGCAAAGGGGACCCGGCCTCCAGCCGCCCCTTTTGCAAGGCCAGCGCTTTGTTCCAAACCAACCGCGCACATCCCCGGTAACGGGTGAGGCACTGGGATTGTCCCATTGTCGGTTCCAAGCGGAATCGAAAGGACTTGAGAATTTCCATGTTTTTTAGGATATATTTGGTCTATGATAAAGTCAAACGAGACCCGTACAGGTTGACATTGTGTATATAATCTTCATCTACATTTGGTCTTTGCGACTAAATATCGGCGCGGAGTCTTCACTAAAGAGATTTTGGAAGAGCTGCACGAGATTATGGCCTCGGTTTGTAAAGCTTTCGAAGCTGAATTGTTGGAATTTGACCCTCAGGATGACCACGCGCACCTTTTGGTGACCTATCCACCCAAAGTGGCCATTTCCACGCTGGTGAACAGTCTGAAAGGCGTCTCCAGCCGCCTGATCCAAAAGTAAAACTATACGCAAATTTGCCGAAAACTATGGAGTGGACATCTCTGGTCCCCAAGTTATTTAGCCGGGAGCTGTGGCGGCGCCCCTCTGTCCGTTATCCAACAGGATATCGAGAGTCAGAGAACACCTGAATGCCGCGCCTTATCCTCTTCCTAAAGGAAGAGGTTGTATGCGGCGCGTTTTTTTCAGATCTTTTCAGATCAAGGCGGTCTTTCTGGCAGCAAGCACTTATAGTTTTTCAATAAACCGACAAAAGCGGTCAAGTCCGGTTTTAATTCTTTCCATGCTTGTTGCGTAAGAAAGTCTAATGGATTGATCATCTCCAAAAGCTACTCCAGGCACTACGGCTACCTTTTCTTCTTCGAGTAGTTTTTGGGCAAAATCTGAAGAACTCATCCCTGTTTTTGATATATTCACATAGACATAGAACGTTCCTTGAGGAGGGATAAAGGAAATTTTCTCAATATCTGAGAGGATCTTCATAATGTAGGCCCGCCTTTTTTTGTATTCTTTGACCATATTTTCCACACAATCTTGTGGACCCTTGTAGGCAGCCAGTGCCCCTTTTTGAGCAAACGAGGTTGGATTGGAGGTCATATGACTTTGGAGGGAGGCGATCTGTTTGGCTGCCCATAGGGGAGAAGCAGAATACCCAAGTCTCCATCCGGTCATTGCGTATGTTTTGCTAAAGCCATTAACGGTAAAGGTCAGCTCGTAGACCTCTTTGCTAAGAGAAGCGATGCTGAAATGCGTCAGATCGTCATAAACGAGCTTTTCGTAGATTTCATCAGAAAGAATCAGTATGTCTTCTTCCAGGGCAACATTTGCGATACCCTCTAATTCTTCTTTGGAATAAATACTTCCAGTCGGATTCGAAGGGCTATTGATAATGATCATTTTTGTTTTTGGCGTCATCGCCTCTTCAAACTGTTTAGGAGTGATTTTATAACCGTTTTCAAAAGATGTTGGGACAATGACCGGTTCAGCTCCTGCTATCTTTACCATTTCAGGGTAGCTGACCCAATAAGGGGCAGGGATGATCACTTCATCTCCTGGATCAACCGTTGCAAGAATGACATTTATGCAGGCATGCTTAGCCCCACAGCTCACGTTTATTTGCTCCGGACTGTAGTCTAAGGCATTATCTTTTTTTAGCTTTTCGCAAATAGCCAATCTCAATTCAGGGATTCCCGAAGAGGGGGTATAGCGGGTAAAATTGGCGTCTAGAGAACCCATAGCGGCTGCTTTGATATGCTCAGGGGTGTCAAAGTCAGGTTCTCCAGAAGTAAAATTGACTATATCTTCTCCTTTTTGAGCCAATGCTTTGGCCTTGCTGTCCAAAGCCAGAGTAAGAGAAGGACTAATCTTCTGGACTCGAGATGAAACTTCCATAATGGCTTCCTTTTTGTTGCAGGTTAAAATTTTTGGGTTAGCTTCCGTAGATCTCTTCTATAAGAGAAACAAATGAATTTTGTTCCATTTTTAAAATCTTAATTTCTCTTTCGGCATTTTCTGGGGAATCGGAGGCATGCGCTGCGTTGACCATAATGCTTTGACCAAATTCTCTTCGAATAGATCCTGGAGGAGCCTTGGCTGGATCTGTAGGTCCTAGAACTTCTCTGACTTTTCTAACCGCATCGATGCCTTCGTAGAGCAAAATGATGCATTTTTCCTTACCTGGCATTGTTCTTTGGTCGATAGGACAATTTTTGGGATTTATGCCTGTCATAAACTGAACAATCGAATGGAATTGTTCTTCGGCATAGAGTGGCCCGATAAGATTAGCGAGTGCTTCTTCCCTAGAAGAATCCAGTCTAATGGCAAGAGCCGATTCAAGTAATTCTTTGGCTTTTTGTCCTGCTGGTTTTTTGAGCTTTTCTCTGAGGGCTTCCCTTACAGGGGCGTAAAACTCTTCTGCTTCAGCTACACTCATATGGTGAACTTTAATGGCTGTTATCGCTAGTTCCGTTCGAGAAAACATATCGATTACATAACCGGGTCTTCCACTGGGAAAACGGAAGTTATCTGGCTTTAAGATGACAACGGCTCTTTGATGTCCTGGTTTGTTGTAAGTGGGGATAAGATGCGAAAGAATCCCTGAATCCCGGTCGTAATATCGCTTCCATAAGAGCAGCTTGGCTTTTGCCTCTTCCACAGAGGGTGCGGCAAGAACAGCAGGCTCAAAATATTTTACCGTACCATCTCTATTGTAGATAAGATCACCAAAGGTATCTCGGATCGTCTCTCCGCCTTTGCTTCGATTACGGATGTTGCCAACAACTTCCCTTGTTTTTGCGACAGCATTCTCTCCTCTAAATAAGAGAACCATGACCCGCTGACGAGCGCCCGTCTGAGGATTAGGCATAAAGTTTTCAAGAATGTAATCTCGAATTAGCTCCTGTATTTCTCTATCTTGAGGATCACTTTCCGTCACAATCATTTTAGAATATTCTCTTACGAGCTCGGCGCTCGGCGAGTACATAGCTGCTCCAACAAGTTCTAAAGAACTTTGTGAAAGTAGCCGCGAAAGTATGACTCCCGTTCTTGATTTATAAAGGGTATAAGGATTAATAATAACGTAACTAAGTTCTTGTGCCATAGGATGATAGAATGCTTTTGGTTTTTTCTTTAAAAAGTTTTATGTTTTAATACTATTTTAATGTTATTTTGTCGTTTCAAAAACTCTTTACTTTTAGTTCCCTGTTGAAATCAATTAATGATAAGTTGGGATTTACTTCCCTACTTTTTGTAATTGGCAGACCCAAAAGATAAAATAAGGCGGCGACAAAGGCAATCATAACCGCATTATCCGTACAAAACTTTTTATCAGCAATAAGGATTTCAATGTCTGATTCCAGCGCTTTTTGCTTGAGTAGAGTCCTTATCCTCTGATTGGCAAGGACACCACCTGAAGCGGCAATGCAGCAGAGACCAAAGGCTTTGGCTGCACTAATGGTTTTTTCCTGGATCACCCGAGCAATAGCTTCTTGGAAGGAGGCGCAAACATCGAAGAAAAATTGCCCTTTTTCTAACAGTTCTTCTTTTCTTTTCTCCACAAAATATCGGACTGCCGTTTTCAGACCGCTGAAACTAAAATTATAATTATTTTTTTCAATAAGACTTAAAGGGAACGCATAAGCGTTAGCGTTCCCTGGTTTGGCCCATTTTTCTATTTCTGGTCCTCCAGGATAGTCCAACCCTAGAAGTCTGCCAACCTTATCGAAAGCTTCTCCGGCAGCATCATCAATGGTTGAACCAATCATTTCGTATTTTCTTGGTCCATCCACTTTTGTCAAAATAGTATGTCCCCCACTAACCACTAGGCCAAGAAAAGGGAATCTCAGCTTTTCTTCTCTGCCTATGAAAGGAGAAAAAAGATGACCTTCTAAATGGTTCATCCCATAAACCGGTATGCCAAGACCTTGGGCTAGGCCCCTAGCAAAAGCATTACCTACAAGTAAGGAGGCCATTAGTCCTGGTCCTTCGGTTACAGCGATGGCCTCAACATCTTCTAGACAGAGACTACCACGCTTGATCATCCCTTGCATAAGCATAGGAAGGTTTTTGGAATGCTCCCTAACGGCAAATTCTGGGACTATCCCACCAAATGGTTTGTGGAGAAGGGCTTGACTTATACACTGATCATCGACAATCTGGATTTTACCATTAGTCATTCGGATCAGCGCCAGCGCAGTCTCGTCACAAGAAGACTCTATGCCAAGCCATACCATAGAAAAAATTTTCTATTGAATTCATGAAAAGTCTAGAAAAAGAACTAAAAGTTCACTTATTTTTTTAACTTTTCTCTGAACCATTGGATTGTCAATTTTAACCCTTCTTCGACATCGACCATAGGTTTCCAGCCCAAATATCGGATCGCTCTTGTAATATCTGGCCTGCGTTGTTTTGGATCATCCACAGGAAGAGGTTCGAAAACTATCTTTTCGGGTACTCCGGCTAGTCTGCAAATGGTCTTTGCAAATTCTAGGATAGTCATTTCTTTTGGGTTTCCTAAATTTATGGGTTCATGATAGTCTGAATGGGCAAGAGCCAAAACCCCATCAATCAGATCAGAAACATAACAGAAACTGCGTGTTTGCGATCCGTTGCCGAAAACCGTTAAAGGTTTTCCTTCCAAAGCTTGAGATATAAAAGCGGGAACCACCCTTCCATCTCTTAATCTCATACGAGGTCCAAAAGTGTTAAAAATTCTAACAATATAGGTGGGGATTTTATGGACCCGATGATAGGCCATGGTCAAGGCTTCAGCAAACCTTTTGGCTTCATCATAAACTCCTCTTGGTCCAATCGGATTGACATTTCCCCAATAGTCTTCGGATTGAGGATGGACAAGAGGATCCCCGTAGCATTCAGAGGTAGAAGCTAGACAAAAAGAACAGTTTTTAACTTTAGCCATTCCAAGGGTGCGATAGGTTCCTATGGAACCAGCTTTTAAAGTTTGTATTGGCAATTCGAGATAATCGATTGGACTGGCAGGGGAGGCGAAATGAAAAATGATATCTATTGTACCAGCTATATTGATATATTCAGTCACATCTTGAATGATCAAATCGAACCTAGGCTCATGCTTTAAGTGTTCTAAATTGGCAAGGTTGCCAGTAATCAGATTATCGATCCCGATGACTCTATAATCCTGGCTTAGCAACTTGTCGACTAAATGGCTTCCTAGAAACCCTGCAGCCCCTGTAACTACAGCAACTTTCATAGGCTTGTTCGTAAAAAGCTCTTCTTTAAGGCTTCCCTTTTACCTTCTTTTGTTCAAAAAAAAGTCTTTGAAGGGGATACCGTTCAAAAGAAAAAAGCACAAGAAAATTTAGCAAATTATTTTTATATATTTTTTTATTATCATGAAAATGAAGAAGTTGTAAAAGAATTTCCACTATATTGTAATTGAGCGGACTGACGGCAAACCTCCTACATACCACGGCAAGGCTCTATGGATCTCTTAAAAGAGTGGTTTTTTTCTGGAAGATAATCTTGCATGGCAGAAGTTGAGGCCGTGCTCCTGAACCTCCTCATGGCTAAAGCCAGGAGGTTCTGGGAAGACACGCCCAATCCTTGCGCCCCTCCCGCTTGCTTGAGAAGCCAAGCACTGCGACGTGCGCGTTCTAATCGGCGGCTGGCGTTCCCCTTCGGCAGACGGCCCGCTCTGACGCCCCGGAGGACGTGGGAGACGGCGACGTCCGGCTCCGCTTGCAGGTTGACCGAAGCTCGACGGCCGCCTGCCGCAGGAGCGGTTCCGCACCCGGCCACAGGCCATCTTGTCCTGGTGTGCATCGAGCCTGTCTTCGGAGACGAAGCGAGCAAGGAAGGCGCAAAAGAGCTCCCTTTGGAGGGGCATCAGCCGTAAGTCGCAGCGGTGGACACGCACAGACAGCGGCTTCTTTTCGATGCGGCCGCTGAGGCATGCCTGCGAGAGCAAGGTAGGACGCTTCGGGAATTCGTAGAGTCTGCCGCCAGCCCTCTTTGCCTTGCGGCGAACGATGCGGACGAGCATCCCTGGTGGCTTGACCTTCACGCTCCGCCCGAAATTCTTCTTGTAACTTTGATATGAGATCTTCTCGGTCTTGATGATATTCCCGGTTGTAAGAATCTGATTCGCCAACTCACCGTGGCTTCTCTTGCGCTCGGCTGCAAGGCGTCGCTTAGTTTCTTTAAGCTGTACTTGAAGAAGCCGATACCGCAAGGAGGCGATCCACCTCTTAAGTGGCTTTCTTCACTGTCCGGTCCTCATTAAAATTGTCCGGGTTGGTTGCCCGGCGTAAACGGCCAATCGCTCTCTTGACGGGCCTAAGCTTGCGCCAGGATGCTCGACCCTCGGGCAAAACTTCTCCAGGCAAGCCGCGGTCTCCTCGACGATAGCGACTGTAGAAGGCCAATATCGAGGCAGGCGTTCGCCTCATCGCGTGCCTGCCGGGTCTTCGCAGGCGGCGTCCCTTTCTGGACGAGCGGCACCTACCAGCGGTCCTGGCCCCGGATCGTCCATCGAATGACACGGTAGTATTTCGTCTCGGAGGAGAGTGCGGCGGCTT
>NZ_LXQB01000018.1 GCF_004421185.1 Methylacidiphilum sp. Yel
AAAAGGACATTAGCCTATATATCCATTCTCCTGGAGGGTACGTGACAGCGGGTATGGCCATTTACGATACGATGCAATTTTTAAGCTGCGATGTAAATACTTATTGTATCGGTCAGGCTGCAAGTATGGCAGCCGTATTACTTGCTGCCGGAACAAAAGGCAAACGGTTTGCTCTACCCAATGCCCGTATTATGATCCATCAGCCCCTTGGTGGAGCTCAAGGCCAAGCCTCCGACATCAGCATTCAAGCTCAAGAAATATTAAGAACCAAGAGGTTGTTGAATGAAATCCTTTCTTATCATACTAAACAGCCCATTGAGCGATTGGAAAAAGACACGGATCGAGACTTTTTTATGTCTGCTGAAGACGCAAAAGCCTATGGGCTTATTGATGAGGTGGTCAAAACCAGAGTCAGTATCAGACCGGTCCCCCAACCACAAATCATTATGGGAGATGGGAAGTAGAGTGTAGTCATGGCAAGATCAGTGCATATAACTATGTGCTCTTTCTGCGGAAGAACCCAAGCAGAAGTGCGCAAGCTTATTTCTGGACCAGGGGTATATATCTGTGATGCTTGTGTTGAGGTTTGCCACAGTATTCTTGAAAGGGAGCTTCGCGAAGAGCCAGCTAAAAATCAAGTTAAGCCAAAAATTCCAAAGCCTACAGAAATCTTTGCTCGACTCGAAGACTATGTCATTGGTCAAACCAATGCAAAAAAAATTCTTTCCGTGGCTGTTCATAATCATTACAAGAGAATTTTCAGTGAGGAATTGACTGATCTTTCTTCTCTGAATCAAATAAAAGATGTCGAAATTGAAAAAACTAATATTCTCCTTGTTGGCCCCACTGGTTCAGGGAAAACACTCCTTGCTAAAACCTTTGCCCGACTTCTTGATGTCCCTTTCTGTATAGNNATGTTGGCGAAGATGTTGAAAGCATTCTTTTGAGACTGCTTCAGAACGCCAATTTTGATGTTAAAAAAGCCGAAATGGGTATCGTTTATATTGACGAGATAGATAAAATATCTAGAAAGTCTGACAGCCCATCGATTACAAGAGATGTTTCAGGAGAAGGTGTCCAA
>NZ_LXQB01000019.1:0-2971 GCF_004421185.1 Methylacidiphilum sp. Yel
GTTCTACCATACTCTCGCAGGTATGCCTCTGCGGACGTATCGAAAAGAAGCTGCTGTCTGTGCAGGTCCACCGCTGTGACTGCGGGCTGCTGCCCCTCCAAATGGACCTCTTTTACGCCTTCCTTGCTCGCTTCGTCTCCGAAGACAGGCTCGATGCACACCATACCAAGATGGCCTGTGGCCGGGTGCGGAACCGCTTCTGCGGCGGGCGGCCGTCGAGCTTCGGTCAACCTGCAAGCGGAGCCGGCCGTCGCCGTCTCCCACGTCCTCCGGGGTGTCAGAGCGGTGCGCCTGCCGAAAGGGAACGCCAGCCGACGATGAGAACGCACACGTCGTACCGCTTGGCTTCTCAAGCAAGTGGAAGGGGCGCGAGGATTCAGCGTGTCTCATCCCCAGAACCCCCTGGCTTTAGCCATGGGGAGGTTCAGACCACTAAAACTGACCATTTTGCTCTGCTCTCTCAAAGCGCCCAATAGGTGTTCGATTAACTTCGGTATGGTTGGCCAGAGATAATTGGAAGGCAGACGCACAAGGGAAAACAGGTTGTTCCGCTAATGTGGCAGGCATTAAGGCTATAATCCTGAAAAACGGATAAAGATTATCATTAACAATAAGCCCTCTTCTAAAATTTTAGAAGAGGGCTTATTTCTATTTAAATACTCTTTGCTTATGCATTTTCTTACATACCACCGCCAATGGTAGCGCCGAATTTCGGAATGACGATTTGATCGGCAATAGCAAAGACTTGGCGTGTTCCAGAAGTATCCGTAAAGAACAGGAGTCCTCCAAATCGGTTCGTTGACTCATGATACATTGTGAGTCTTTGATTTTCCCATTCTGCACTCTGCATGGAGACTTCTAATGTCTTTGTTTCTCCCGGATTGATTGGCTCCGATGGGGTTACCTTCATAGGACCACCATTTACTTCAGGATAGTTTTCATTCCAAGTATTTCCAGGGACATCGGGATTTAAAAACCTGACGTTAGCAGTTAAAAACTCTTTTAAAACGACAGGCTTATCACCGATATTTTTAACCTGCAAATGGAATGACAGGGTTCGGCCTGGAACATCGTAAGTCGCATCAGTGACTTCAGCTTGAATTAGAGCTGGTTCTGGAGGCAATGGTTTGATATAGTATTTTGTTTCCTGAATCGGTATCGTTATTGGATACTGAGCTCTTGTTATCATCGCTGCAGCTGCAACCAATACGATCGTTCCGATGGTAAACAGGAAACAAACCTGTCTATCCATGGGGCTGAATAGATCCTCCTTTCTTCCAGCTGCCACTAATCCAAGTCTTCTTGTGAATGGCTTAGAGCACCAATACACAAGCCAGACTACCGCAATGGCAGTGGTTAGCAGCGTCCAAGCTATCATTCGACCTTCACCATAATTTTCTAGATCGATTGTATTCCCTAACAAGGTCTTTACTGGATTGGTAAATCCACCAGTAGAACCTTCAATCGTCAAGAACTCTTCCGGTCCGATGAACGGTCCAGCTTCTTCCATACTAACCATAGGACCAACAGGCCATATTCCGGGTATTCTGGCTTGATTAATCATTTTATATTCGTAAACTCCTCCTTTTTCCAACACCACAGAATTAAATTGGAAGTATTTTTCATTAACAAAAATAGCCTTCCGCAACACCTGTGGTCCAGGAACGAAGAAGTTAAAGAAGGATATTCCTGAAAAAGGAATTTCTTGGGGCCATGTTGGCATGAGCATTACTTTACCCGTGCAGGTAAATTCGTCTCCGACTTTCACCCTATTGTTTGGAGTAAAGGAAAATCGGGTATCGAAAAAGGTAACGGTACGCATTCTCAAGAATGCCTCTTGAGATTTTGCTCCCATTCCCTGCACAGCAAAAAGAGATGACATAGGAGCCAGCATTAGCCCAGAGAGCAAAAGCGCTCCTCCTATACTGACTAATTTTTTCATCCCAGTTTCGCAGTTGAATATTTTCACTTCGTTTTCTCCTTTTGTGTTTGAGGGGAAGATTATCCATCCTCCCCTCTTCCTTATATACTTTATACCTTCGAATGTTTTATAAATTTCGTCCACCCGAAGAAATATCCGAAGTACCACCATATAAAGTACATAATGACCGAACAGAACCCTGAGAAAAATGCCGAGACTCCAAGCACGCCTCCAGCAAAGCTTCTCATTGTTCCTGTTTCGACCATACGGATGTACTCAGGAGTGGAGGTTCGGATGTATTCATATTGAATCAGGTCAGCAACACTCATGAGCTGTCCATAGTATTCCACAGGAACATGGTATGGAGCAATCATGGGCCAATTCGAAGGATAGAAGAGCCATCCCCACAGCTCTCCTCCGATTAGCGCAGTCACCACAAAGTTATTGGTGATCATTAAAACGCCATCGAGGACAATCGCTTGAGGAAGAAGCGTTTCAGGGAAAACGAAATTCAGAGGGTAGTGTGCCCAACCCCAGAAATTCCAATACCTGTTCATCCACTGACCAAAAAACAATCCAGCACAGCTAAAAGTTGCTCCTATAGGCGCTTTAAACTTTGTCCACAGTATAGCCTGACAAGCTGCTGGGAAAGTTATGTCCATGATAGGTGCAACTACTGGCCACCACATTCTATCTTTCCAGTCGATCCAGAAGGACCAGTCCCCGGCTGTCAGCATCTGATGGATGTGAAAGCCAGAAAGGATAGCAAGAAACATCGATACAAGAACGACTATGTCGAACTTTCTTTCGAGTGCCCTTGCTTCGGCTTCTGCAGCTACTTGTTGCATATTTTTCCTCCTTTTCTTTTGGAATGGCGAGTTGAATCAACCCGCCATTCCATCGAATCCTTTATTTCTTAGTATCAAACTTCACATAAAGCCGGATCCGTAGCTTTTTCAGGGTCGTTCAACACAACCGCAGGTGGCGTAGCCGGCTTGCCATAGTAGACCTGTTTGATCAGTTCTACCACTCTTGGGCAAATCTGGAGCC
>NZ_LXQB01000019.1:3058-3210 GCF_004421185.1 Methylacidiphilum sp. Yel
TACACCATCGATCCTACCCCAGCCACAATATAGATAGGATAGCTCTGATAGAACTCGATGATGTGGCTTGGTGTGAAGTCCGTATCCCTAATCACCGTCTGATGCCATGTGCCGTCTTGCTCCGTATAATAGCTTGCTCCCCAGTAGAGTAG
>NZ_LXQB01000019.1:3360-6732 GCF_004421185.1 Methylacidiphilum sp. Yel
TTGTCCGGTATCGATATCGAGACCGTTTGCGTTGTCGCTTGTGCCATGTATCAACCTCCTTTTTACCGATTAGTCTCTATTTTTTATTGAATAGAAGATGAGGATCTTTACTCTTATATCATAGCCTTCCCTTTATCCCTTTAGGCTATTCTTTTCCCCATCCTTATAACATTACAAGTTATGGTTTGCTAACTCGAATGTTCATGGCAACCGTAACTCATCCTTCTTGCCCATGACAATTAGATCATACTCTGTATTCTGCCTAAGGCATAACCCGTATGTATCCTAAGAATATATCTTACGTTCTTACAGATATATAAAAATAAAATAATTAATAAAAATGATATAATATTTCTAAGGTAGAATAATTTATATTATGTATATCATCATTATATTTAATGAATTATTCCGCAGGGGATAAAATAGGCTTGAAGGAGTGCATTTCACCGAAAAGGAAAGACAATGCCTTCGTAATTAACGAGTTTTATAACTAATTATTTTCACAAAAAACCCTTCCCCGCCATGGACGAGAAAGAGTTTATAATTTCTAGTTTTTTGATGATGTCCCTTACATGCCTCCGCTTATTGCCACTCCAAATTTAGGAATGACAATTTGATCAGCAATGGCATAAATCTGCCTGGTACCACTGGGATTGGTAAATAAAAGCAGCCCCCCAAAACGATTTGTCGTCTCGTTATACATGGTTAATCTTTGGTTTTCCCATTCAGCGCTTTGCATGGACACTTCTATCGTTTTGGTCTCTCTCCAGGATTAATCGTCTCCGAAGGGTTTACTATCATTGGTCTAACATTGAACTTCAAGAAAGGATGGATTCTATATATTCCTAGGGGATATCTGGATTCAAGAATCGGACATTCGCTGTCAAAAATTCTTTCAACACTACGGGCGCTTATCCCCAACATTTTTGACTTGGATATGAAAGGATTCTGCGGAACATCGTAGGTCGCAAACGTAACTTCTGCCTGAATGAGTGTCGGCTTAGGAGAAAGGGGTGTTATATAATACTTCGTCTCCTGGATAAGGATTGTTACTGGATATTGTGCCTTTACTATTAACGCTGCAGCAGTGATTATTACAAGTGATCCAACTCTAAAAATGAAGCAAACCTGTTTATCTATAGGATTAAATTTCGAACGTCCCTCCGACACAAAAAATTAGAATTGATTAAATACAACCTATTTTTAATCTGAATTTTAAGTAATTCCGATTTGAAATCCCCACCGTTGAATAAAAGAAAAGCTCTTAGAATAAGTAGGGGATTTTCGGTTAGTTTTTTGGATTAACAACTTCAAGGCTATGATCTATAGAAAAAAAACCAATGGTCTTGCTTGTCCTTCCTTTAGAAAGAAAGCTTTTTTGAGCAGCAAGAGCTTTAGCAATCGTGTTGGCAATGAGACAAATCTGAAGGGCATGATCATAGAACTGGCGCATAAACTCTTCCGTGCGTATTAAGATGTCTTTTTGAGAATATCCTAAAGCGGTGACAATTTTCCCCTGAACCCCTAGTCAATAGATCGAATTTTCGTTTTTCTAGAAAGTTCTTCCCGTACCTGCAAAAAAAAACATAGGCATTTTCTAATTTTTCTCAATCTTTTAGTTCTATCCATTTGTGGGCGAATGTGGGAGAAACTTCAAAAGAGATATTATCCATCATGTATCAATGACAAAGAAAAAGAATTCATCGAATGGCGTTTTGAAGATTTAAAAAAACAGCATAAAAAATATGGAGATACTGTATTGGTTCAAGAACCTAATATGACATGGGGATGTGGAGGGTAAGAGATTACCACCCCATTCCTTAAGGGAATCGGCTTCCTCCTGCCTAAGTTTCATCTTTCAGTGGAATAAAGCTTGGTTTATCCAGCTTAGAAAAAGGATTGTTTTCTTTATTTTCTTCCACCACTTTACACCGCTCTATGGCCTTTAGAATACAGACAATACTAGAGTTTTGCTCCAAAAAAACCCCTTAAAATTGTATTGAAAGATGCCTTTTCAACCTTTTTTTCTTTAATGGAGCAAAATCTTACCAAAAGCTATGGGGTGTGATTATTGCCCAGTATTAAACAAAGCCTTAAGTATTGCCTCTTTAAACTCATGCTGTGCTTTAGCAGCAGTAACCTTTGCCTTCCAGCTTTTATCCATGGCATCGACAAAAGCTTGAGCCCCCTTATCAAGTTCTGCTCCATATTTTTGCCTAATCTTTTCTTTAAGAATTTCCTTAAGCACATCTTCCCATGCTTTCAAGCTTGATTTTTGCCATCCCCTCTCAAGACATTCAACAAGGTTTTCTTCTTTCTCACAGCCACATTTACTTTCTTTTTCACAACATTCTTGTTCACGACAACAACAGCAGCAACAACATTCGGCCTTTTCCATAGGATTCAACCTCCTTGCTCTTTTTTTTTTTAAAAATATCATACATTGTCCAATCTATAAAACCAGGGCATGAAAAGACAAATTTAGGACTTAAATAGACAATCAATTTGTCTAGATTCCAACGAAGAGCTACCGACTAATTTTGAGCTGTCAATTTACAGCTGAAGGCTAAATTGCTACTAAAACTCTGCGCAATCATTCACCCGTTTTCTTCCTGCCCAGGCGTTTCCACCATTTGTGTCTAACAGGCTTGTCTTTTCATGTTACGGAGAAGCCCCTTCTTTCAGGCATCGCCATTGCTGGAGGGAGTTGCCACGAGTAAGACAATTGCGGTTGCTAGCCCTTTTAGATTGATCGCAGTATGAATATTGCGCCCAAGGCTTATGCCCCATTCTGGGCACATCCATTACCGCATACTCAAGGCAAGCACATCGCTTTTCTATCCACAGACAGAACCCAGGACGACTGCTTGGATAGCAGCCATTGGCACTAACCTATGTTTGGTGAAACTTTTGTAAAGCGCTGATTATCAATGAGCTTTTTTCAATGTGTCATTATGCGAGGGTTTTAGGAGCTATTTTTGGGTTTCCAAGGCTCCATGAAGCCAACTCGGAGGGCGGAAAGGATCCGGCCGCCCATGTTGGTTTCCCGCCGTGACTTTGCGGTGTTTGGTGCCAGCTATGTCTGCCTCGGGCGTGTTTGGACAATGCGTAGGTGAGTCAGGGCCTCTTCGGGGGAAAAGGGGAGTTTGGCTGCCTTAAGTTTTTTCTCCAATAGCCGGTCATGCAAGAAGGCCAAGGCGGCGACAAAGCCATAGGCCTGGACGAGCTCTCGGATCATGATGACAGATCGGAGGCATCTCTAGGACATCTTTTAACTTCCTAAAGGCCCGCTCCACTTGGGTAAGCGCCTTCTAAGTGCAGACGGCCTCTACCGCGGAGAGATTTTTTTTTGCCTCTAGGATCAGGTAGTTG
>NZ_LXQB01000020.1 GCF_004421185.1 Methylacidiphilum sp. Yel
GAGGCCGATGAGAATGTCAGGGTCTATCAAAACCTCAACACCCTCATCGGAGAGCTTGCCCTGGCTAAATCTGGTCAGTTATCTCCAGGAATCCCCTGCCTTTAGGCATGGGGAGGATGTCAAACTATGAAAAACAAACAGGTAATCCTTGTAAAAAAACCTGAAGGCCTCATCAATGAGTCCCATTTTTCAATTGGATTTACTGACATCTCCTCTCCTAAAGAGGGCGAGGTCTTGGTTAAAAATCGCTATGTTTCGATTGACCCTTATTTGAGGCTTCTCACCGAAGAACCAACCACCTTTAGTAGAGGAGTAAAACCAGGAAACCGCATGGAAAGTTGGTCTGTTGGCGAAGTGGTGGAATCCAAGAGTCCAGTTTTTCAATCTGGTCAATACGTATTGGGATATCTAGGATGGCAGGAATATGGTCTATCGAATGAAAGGGATCTGAGGCCAATTGATCCATCGATTGCCTCTTTACCAGCTTTTTTAGGAGTGCTAGGGATGCCTGGAATAACGGCTTACCTTGGCATGTTTGATTACGGAAAGCCGCAAGCTGGACAAACCGTGTTGATTTCTGCCGCCGCTGGAACGGTCGGAATGACTGCAGGACAATTTGCAAAGATGCATAGCTGTAAAGTTGTTGGAATAACTGATTCAGAAGAAAAGTGTCGGTTTCTCCTTGAGGAATTGAATTTCGATTATGCGATTAATGAAAAAAGTGAAGATTTAGAGCAAAAACTTAAGCAATGCGTCCCTGAAGGTATTGATCTCTATTATGATAATGTTGGAGGAGAAACGTTGGATACGGCGCTTCTTTTTCTTAGAAAAAATAGTCGAGTAGTCATCTGTGGGATGATTTCCCAGTATAATGTAAAAACTCCATATGCTATAAAAAATTTTGAACGGTTACATTCCGCACGGGCTACTCTCAAAGGATTCATTGTGGGAGATCGGACAGATCGATGGCCTGAAGCCATTAGAAAATTGGAAACTTGGGTCAAAGAAAAGAAACTAAAGCATAAAGAAAATGTCTTTCATGGGCTAGAAAATGCTCCAAAGGCCCTTCACTCCATTTTTACTAATGCTCCCATAGGAAAGACTGTGGTCGAAGTCTGATTTCTATTTTTATCCGCTTAGCTTGAGCCAGAGGAAGAGGGAAGACTCGGTCTGGAGACAGGAAGAAAAAGTAACTCATTCAATAAGATCCAAAAGAGCAAGCAAAGGAATTGGTACCCAGGAAGGTCGACTACCCAACTCATAGCCTACTTCGTATACTGCTTTTTCAATTAAAAAGAAATCAAGTAAGGCAAAGAAACTTTGCTCCGTTGAAGGTAATATTGGGGCAGATCCAACCCTCTTTCTATAAGAGTCTAAATATTTTTCAACGATTTTCGAATACCAGAAGGCTGCCAAGATCCTCTTAGAAGGGTTATCCATTGGACTAAAAAAAGAGTAAGCCGCATAATGGAAAGATCTGAGCATGCCTGCGACATCTTTTAATGCAGGCCAGAGCATTTTTCTTTTGTCAATCGACCGATTAGGCTCACCTTCAAAATCGATGATAAAATAATCTGATCCAGTCCACAAGACTTGCCCGAGATGAAAATCTCCATGGATCCTTATTTTATAAGGGCTCTGCTCTTCAAGATCGGTTATTTTTTCTTTCAGTTTCTGGCAAATTCTCTCCGTTAAGGATTGGAACGAAAGGTTCCGTTGAGAGAGGATGCTCTGAAACCAGGGATTGGCCGAGGCATTGATCCATTTTTTGTCGATCTGTGCAATGGCTTCTTCAAAAAGCATTATTAAATCGGTTTTTTGTAGTGGTTCTGGTTCGAATCCCTCGATGCCTTGAGCACTGCTTAAAGCAAGGTGTAACTCGGCAGTTCTTTCCCCAAGATAAATGGCATCCAAATCAAAACAATCATGAGGGAATGTTTCCATAGGAAAATGAGACAAGACACTGCTGCTAAGGCTTTCTTTGGCAACTTTATGGTATCTTTCTAAACAACTCATCGCTCTTTTCCAACCATTGCCTTCGTTAGGCACATATTTTGTCAACAAGCCAATGACATATTTGCTACCATTGAGGAACAATTCCATTTTTCCCAGATAGCTAGGAATATTGCCAAAAGTGGTCTTTTCGGTTAGATAAGAAAGGATTTCAGATTCTGGATTCTCTCCTGCTTCCAGCTTCCTGTAGAGTTTGAAGAAAAATTTTTGATCAAAAATGTAGGAGCTATTAGATTGTTCTGTGCCTAAAAATTGTCCTTTCTTTTTAAAGGAAATATCCGTTTCGTTAAAGACAAGCTGCAAGCAACTGCCTCGTATACTGCCACGACGTCCTTTGCTTTCTTTTTTCTGCACAATCAATTCCAAAAACAGCTGGCCAATATCGTTATTGGATGTCGCTTCAATCCAGCAAAGGCCAAGATCCTCACAATAAAACAATATTTCCCTGCCACTATGCTGAGCTTCTAAAAGACTTTTTCTTTGGAGAGGCAAAAGAAAAAGATCTTGAGCTTCAGGTCCTTTATCATAGATTACCCTAAAAAAAAGCAGGCTTAATTCTTTCCTAAAAGGATCTAAAAAAATCTCTTCTTCGAATTCCAACTGGACAATTGACTGTGATTTTGAAGAAAACCAACGACAATGCGGTAAGTAGTCCTTTAGAGCTTTTATTGCAGCCTTTTTTCGTTGAGGAGTCTGACAAAAAAGCAAATCCATTTTTTTTTACTTGTGGGTTTTCGGTGTCAATAAAGCCCCTACCCATATTGGGAAAGCCGAAAAATATGAGCAGGACATATTTCAGGATCAAGTTTAACGAAATTCCACTCCCCATGCCATGTATAGGACACATCAGCAAGAAGGTCCATCAATTCATAAGGTTTTGAATCCTCTAATCCAACCATAGAAGGAGAAAAATTCACCCAGCCCATCTCCACATTCCTGCTCATGTTAACAACAATGAGAAGAGGATCAGCATGGGCGGGGGCCTCTTTCACATAAGCCAGAAGTCTGGGATTATCCGTCTGCACAAACCGAATATTATTAGTTCGCTGGAGAGCCACATTGTTTTTTCGAATATGATTAACCTTTCTAATAAAATCTTTGATGTTCCCAGGAGCCTCCCAATCCCATTTTTTGATCTCGTATTTCTCAGAATCTAGATATTCTTCCTTCCCTGGTTCAAGAGGAGTATTGATACAAAGCTCATAAGCAGGACCATAAATGCCATAATTAGAACTCAACGTGGCAGCTAAAACATGGCGCATTTTAAAAACTGAGGGGGGCGCATATTGAAGGTAACAGGGTAAAATATCTGGGGTATTAGGCCAAAAATTGGGCCGAAAAAATTCGACAAGAGGATAAGAAATCAACTCTTCCATATAAGCCCTTAGTTCAGCGGGAGTATTTCTCCAGGTAAAATAAGTATAACTTTGAGAGAAGCCTCTCTTTGCCAGTCCATAAAGCAACTTCGGCCTGGTGAAGGCTTCAGAAAGAAAAATTGTTTCTGGATACTCTTTTTTGAGCTCCCAAATGACCCATCGCCAGAATTCCAAAGGCTTTGTATGGGGATTATCCACTCGGAAGATCTTGACGCCTTGATTAATCCAGAAAACGAATATGCTCTTTAGCTCTCCCCATAAAGCTTCCCAATCGTTTGTTTCGAAATCAAAGGGAATAATGTCCTGGTATTTTTTTGGTGGGTTCTCCGCATATTGCACCGTTCCATCCGGCCTCCATTTGAACCAAGAAGGATGTTCGGTAACATAAGGATGGTCTGGAGAGCATTGAAATGCAATATCCAATGCAACCTCTATGCCATACTGCGCTGCTTTTTCTACAAAATGCCGGAAGTCTTCTAAAGTTCCTAGCGCAGGATGAACCGCTTTATGTCCCCCTTCCTCTGATCCAATCGCCCAAGGACTACCGACATCCTCAGGAGTAGGTTCAAGAGAATTGTTTTTGCCTTTTCTTGCTTTTTTCCCAATAGGATGAATGGGTGGCAAATAGACAACATCAAAACCCATGGAAGCAATTTCTGGGAGTAGCCTTTCGCATTCTTTGAATGTCCCATGTCTTCCCGCTACAATGCTCCAAGACCTAGGGAAAAATTCATACCAACTGCTGAATTGAGCTTTTGGGCGTTCCACAAAAATCAAAAACGGTTCCGTTGATTCCGAACTTAAACTTCTATTTGGATATTTCTGAACCAGTTGCTGGAGAGCAGGATTTTTGGCTAAATGTACTCGCTGCAGAATAGAAAGCCGTTCATTCTTAAGCTCTTCGATCCACCATTCCAACTCCTCATTGGGAGATAACTCTAGGAAATTTTTTTCCAAAAGCTGCACTCCAATCAATAATTCTACGCCAAGATCCTTATCGTCTTCAGGAAGTTTATAGAGTTTTTCCAGCCAGTTTTGCAAATGATCAATCCATCCAATGACCTTCCCTTCATAAATTCCAAGCTTATTCAGAGGAAATGATGCCTCCCATTCGTCATTTCCACACTCCACCATGGGAATTTCATTCCATTTTTCCTCATTGATATGTTTGAAAGCAAAACGAACTGAAATCTTTTCATGCCCATCAGCAAAAACATGGGCTCTGACAGTCATCCTCTCTCCAATAATTCTTTTGAGAGGAAAACCGCCACAATCTACCCTTGGGAAAATGTGATCGATGACTATCCTTCTTCTCCCATCAGAAGAAATAAGAGCTCTGTCCAGCAAATAGCTAGAGAGATTCTTCTTCATGATCACGGTCTTTTCATTTTTTCCAGCTGCTATAAATTGAAGCGCTGCTTGCTTTGAAGGATGTTGTCAAAAAGCAATATCTCAAGCCAAAAATCTATCTTTTAAAAAAATAACCCTCTTTCCCATTAAAAAATGTTACAAAGAGAGAAAAACTCATCTAATAGACTTTTTGTCCAATAGTCTGCTTTCCTAAAAAAGAATTTTAAGAAAGACCAAAGGGGAAAAGTCCATCCTCGCCACGAAATCGATACTTTTTTGTGTCTTTTTCGAAATCTTCGCTTGTCGTATTGGAATTTTCCTCAAAAAAATCGTCTTCTCCTTCTACTTGAATAAGTTGAATAGTAGACAGCTTCCTATCGATCTGTTCTAATTTCTGCTCGATTCTATCAAACCGCTCATTAAGGTGTTGATCAAGCTGGTCAATACGCTCAAGCACTAATTTCATAAGATACTGAATCTCATCCTGAGAACTGTCTGATTTGAGATTTTCAGTCCATGTTCGATTCAAAAAATCGATTTGTTTTTTAAAAGACTCAAGCCTATGTTCCAAATACCACCTACACCCCAAGAAGAGAAGAGCACAGCTAACAATGCCTATACAAATAAATTCGATGCTATATGAATCAATGAAAAACGATTTCATAATTTGTTCCTTATTTTCATGATATTAAATAAAATTATAATTAAAAGTGTCTTTTAATTTTTTTTCTAAAATCGTTACTTCCTCTTGTTCTTTCTTCCTTGATATAGTAAACCCAAAAAAACCATAGAAGTTCGATGCCCTCCTTTTGGAAAATATATCTGTTCCTTGTATTGACATTCCTTTCTTTAGGCGGATGCACTGGGGAGCAACAAGCTTCTTTTGCAAAAAATAAAATTGAAGAATACAAGCAAAATCCGACAAAAGAAAATAAAGAAGAAGCACAAGCCGCTCTCTCCGAACTCGATGCTGCAATCCACAAGCTTGAAGCTCAAATTTCAAAAGAAGAGGGAGAAACAAAAAAAGAAGATCAGCGGCGCTTAAACGATTTGAAAAAGAAAAGAGCAGAATTAAGTTCAGATTTTACAAAAGCCAAAGCTGATGCATTGCTAAAAGATCTAAAAGATTTTTTTCAAACTCCTCCCTTTTTCAATAAAACAAAAAATAATAAAAATCAGTAGTTTATAGTCTTTTAGTAGGTCAAAGGAAAAAGCTTGAAGTCACAAATTAGTACACAGGAGATTGTGCGAGTCGCATCGAAGGCTTGCTTCTCTTTTGATAGGTGGGATTCTGTGGTGTGAGAACCACTCTCTCATAGGCAAGCCGATAAAGCTTCACCTTCGAATATTCCTTTGGCCATAATTGCCAAAGGGAAGCTTTCTGATAAAAGTCTGAATACCATTTTCCCTTGTAATAGATCTCCATATGTCCGTAATGACTTTTTTTCCTCGGATAAAGAATATGGACATCGAAATCCCTTGGCTGTGAATTTGGAGGCTGCTCTCTATATAATCCAGTTTTAACCAATACTTCGCCATATTCCTTGGCATAATCCTTTCGATCTAATGGCCTGCCAATAAGTTTTTCAATGCATGTGCGGACTACCCGAGCACACATTCCCCCTGATGTTTTTCTTCTTTTTGGTAAATACGATTCAAATTCTTTTTTATTCACAACGACGACATTTGGACCGGGAGGAGTAAGATATTTAATTTTTTTGCAAGGCTCTTTGGAGGCTTTTGCTAAAAGGGGCTCTGTTCTAACGAAAAAAAGAAAAACGATAGCACCAACAAGGAGATAAACAGAGAATTTAGAACCCATACTGGGCTTGATTATTTGCCAAATATTTTAATGGAAAGCAATCTTTTTCTTTTCGCTCAGCTGGAGTGAAGCTAGGGTAAGATGTGCACCTAGCTCTGAGCTAGCGCAGGGAAAAGAAAGCAGTCATTGATTTTCCAATAAGATATTTTTGACATAACAAAAAATTGTTTTAAGAATATGGAGGATGGCTTCTATTGGAACCATCCAAAATTCAGGGAGGCAGCTACTAGTTTTAGATAAAGCATTAAAGAACGAAACCTACCTCAGAGATTCCTAGGTATCGAGAAAGGGGGGCTATTACGTAGCCTTAGAGTAAATTTGGGACCTTATACAGGAGAAAGGATTTTGCTATAGAAACTTTCACCACTGTTTCTCTTCCTCAACCTTCAGTGGATCAGCTCTTTACTGTAGCCAATCGTAAAGCTTTTTTAGTCGATGTCCCAAAGAAAAAAGTTCTTGGAATGATCGACCTTGGCTATATGGGCAATATTGTACTTAGTTCCGACCGTAAGTTTCTCTACGCTATAGAAACATTTTTTAGTAGAGGAACAAGAGGCACTCGAACCGATGTAATCACTGTCTATGATACGAAAAATCTTTCGGTCCTCCATGAAATAGAAATCCCCCCAAAACGCTTCCTTTGTGTGATGAAAAAAAACACTCAAGCATTGAGTGGCGATAACCGGTTTCTTCTTGTATGCAATATTAGCCCAGCTAGTTCGGTCAGTGTTGTCGATCTTCACCAACAAAAACTCGTTATGGAAATTCCCACCCCTGGTTATGTGTTGCTTTATCCTTATGAAACCAGAGGTTTTGCAATGATTGGACAGGATGGAGGCCTATTGCTTCTTTCATTAGACAATGAAGGCCAGGTAGAAGAAAAAAAGCGTATTTCCCCCGGTTTTTCCTTGGAAGATCCTATATTCGAGCATGGGATATATCTGAAAAGCACAAACCAATACTATTTCGTTTCCTATGAAGGAATGCTTTTGTCTTTGAGTCTTTCTGGATTAAATGCAGCATGGGAACAAAAATGGAATATAGCTTCTGGTAGTGGTTGGAGGCCCTGTGGCTGGCAGCTTCTGAGTTGCGATCCAGAAGAAAGACATTTTTACATTCTTATGCACAAAGCAGCCAAGGGAAAGCATAAGGACAGTGGAACCGAAGTTTGGGAAATTGGAAGAGCCGATGGGGTAGTCAAAAGAAAAATAGCTTTAGAAAGACCAGTAGATTCCATTCGCATCGTAGCCAAAGAAGAAACTTTACTCTGCGGTCTTTGTCGCAAAGCCTATCTGGATATTTATGATCTTCGCAATGGAACTAAAACCGCAACGATAGAAGAATTAGGAGAAGAAGCTCTTCTACTTATTGGATATGACGGCTAAAGAAAATGAACAATCCCATATTCCAAAATACCATTGAGTATTTTTTCTTTGACCTTTTTCTGTATTCTGCCATCCAAAAGATCCTCCATTTTTCTCCTTTTACTCGATCCGTGGAAGGCTACCAACTGCTGCCAAGATACCTTGTAGTTCCTTTATCGATTTTCATCATCCTCTCTGAAATCGGGGTAGCTGGCTCTTTTCTTTCTATCCCCACCCAAGCTGGTCTATTTTTAGCACTCTTCCTTTTAATAAGCTTCTCAGTAGCTATATTAGTTAATCTTCTTAGGGGAAAGAAAACGATCGATTGCGGCTGTTTTGGCCATTCAAAAGAGGCCTACTCATGGATGATTCTTCTTAGAAATATCATTTTGTGCGGTATCTTGGTCCTTCTCTCTTTTCTCCCTTCAACTCCTCGGTTCCCCACATTCTGGGAACGAATATTTTCTTTCTGGATTGGTACTATTTTTTTCGTCATTTTTTCAGGTTGGAACCAAATCATTACCAATGCTTCTCAAGCTTTATTGAAAAAAAAGATGCTTTATGACTGAACTGCTTATTGCTTCCCTTATTCTGTCGTGGGTGGCGATCGGCTTTCTAGCCCTTCTTTTGCTTGCACTTGCTCGACAGATCGGCATCCTTCACGAAAGGATCGCCCCGCTAGGAGCTTTGTCATTTCAGTGGGGAATCAAGGTTGGGGAAAAGTCTCCATTGTTCGAATTAAAAGACGTGGATCAGAATCGGCCTCAAGTACGAATCGGAGGGGAACATCCTTTGAAAAAAAATAGCCTTCTTTTATTTGTTTCTCCTTCCTGTCCAATTTGTAAGAAGCTTATACCTGGAGTAGCTTCTTTGAGTCGGTCACTCAACAATCTAGATATAATCTTTGCCAGTGATGGAGAAAATCTTGCCGCGCATCAACAGTACAGAGCCTCCACATTCTTATCCCCTTTCCCCTATGTCCTTTCAAGAGAACTTGGGGTTGCCTTTGGAGTGAGTGCCCTTCCCTACGCGATTTATCTTGACGCAGAAGGGAAAGTCATGGCAAAAGGACTTGTGAACAATTTAGAGCAGTTAGAAGGATTGCTCCATCATACTCAACAACAGAGAGAAGAATCAAAGGAAAGCCTAAAGCTGCCTCTTTCCAAAAAAGACTTTTCGAGATCCCCAGACTTTAAAAACACCAATCACCCAGCATGAATTGGATCGATCGGCTTGTCGAATACTGGTCTCGTCGTCTTGCCCTACGTGGTTCAAGGCGGGGGTTTCTGACTTCTTTGGCTTTATTTTTGGGAGCAGCCTGCAAACTCCTACCAGCTCCTATAGAACGCACCCAAAAACAAAGCACTGATTCAGAAGAGAAGGAGCTGACAGAGAGGACAAACGATGAGTCTTCCTGCTCCTACTGGAGATATTGCAGTATCGATGGGTTTCTTTGCAGCTGTTGCGGCGGAGGAGTCACGGCGTGTCCCCCGGGAACATTCCCTTCTCCAACCCACTGGGTCGGAAGCTGTAGAAATCCACTGGATGGCAAGCAGTATCTGATTTCCTATAGGGACTGCTGTGGAAAGGGATTCTGCGGGAGGTGCTACTGTCGGCAAACCAATGAAACAGAAATGCCTGTTTATCAAATCAACCGGAATAACGATACGATCTGGTGTTTTGGAGCACCGAACATGGTGTATCATTGTACAGGAGCCTCCATCTTAGGAATAGCTCAGGATTCTCATAAAGAATGAATAGGAAAAATGTCTGCTTTATTGCCCTTTCGATGGTCTCCCGCTAAATGGCATGGAATCTTCCATGGGAATATGGCTAAAAGTTTATTGCCTAGTGTATTTTTATCTGCTTTAGCTCTTTTTTCCATTTCCTCTGGAATATCGTTAGCTATGCCAAGAGAACAGGCACTCTATTTCCTTCACTGTGCAGGCTGTCATGGTTTAAAAGGAGAAGGAATCGCTGGAGTCTCTCCTCAGATTGCCCAAACGATCGACTTTTTCCTCCTAAGTCCTGAAGGCAGAAAATATGTAATCCAAGTTCCAGGAGTTGCTTTTTCTTCAATACCCGATGATGCACTTGCAGAGCTGTTAAACTGGCTTATTCTGAATTTTGGTCAGACTAAAAGAAACTTTCAAAAATACACAACTCAAGAAGTTGCGGTTGCAAGAAAAGAACCCTTGCTCGATATTGAGGAGGCAAGAAAAAGGATTTTGCTAACACTTCCCGAAAAAATCACCTTAATCAAGTCCTGGCAACGCTACGCCACATTCAATACAAGGAGTATCAAATAGAAAGAGATGGCTTTTGAAAAAACCAATTTTGATCCATGAAAAAGGAAAGGCCTTTTGTAGAAATTTTGGTTGTAATCGATTAGGTATAAAAGCAAAATAAATAGCCTCAGAGAGAAAGAGAGGAACTTCTTCGTAGCCCTCGTGGCGGAATGGCAGACGCACAGGACTTAAAATCCTGTGAACCGAATAGGTTCGTGCGGGTTCGAGTCCCGCCGAGGGCAGTTTTTTCTACGAAAGGCTAGCTGGAAAATCACCTCCTTTAAAGGGCAGAATGCAAACTGGCCTCAGTGCTTTATAATGAGTTGCAAATGTCATAGCTATGGCATGGAAGGGGTAATGAATGAGTAATGAACTTTTAAGAGAAGCTGCTGCTATTTGGGATGATCCAAATGAGTCTATGGAAAGTGTCGAAGCACGCATTCACGATGGAGTTCCAAAAGAGAAACTCACCGAGCGGGCAGATAGCTATGTAAATGTTGCTTTCAATCTTTTCCCTTATATCCAGTTTCCTACAAATGGTGTCGTCCTCGAAATTGGATCTGGCCTTGGGTATATTATGGAAGCACTGCACCGGGCATTGCTAGCCCACTCCACTCCGCCCCAAACTATTCTAGGGCTGGATATTGCTAAAAATATGATTGCTAAGGCAGAAAAAAGGCTTCAGAAAAAACCACCCTTTTGCTTCCTTCACTATGATGGAGTCAACATTCCTCTTCCCGATCAAAGCATCGATCTTATCTTTAGTGTTGCAGCACTACAACATATTCCAAAACCGTATGTTTATAATCTTTTTTTTGAAATCAAACGCCTTCTTAAGCCTTTAGGTTTTGTCGTTTTTCAGATCTTTTCCTTTCAAAGTTTTGTGCTTCAAGAAATGAATCAAGAAAAATGGTACAAAGAAATAAAACACCAAATTACTGGGGGAAAAACCCATTGGCATTATTTCTATGCCAGAGAGGAACTAGAAATAGTATTAAGACATGGGACAGGTTTTTCTAGTGTCGACGTAAGGGATGGAGGCGGCAGTTATTGGACATGCGCACATTCTCACTAATGGATAGAATCAACAAACTGTCTGTTTCTGTTGGCATTCCCATCTCCTCAGAAAGAAATGGGTTTCTGGTAGAAAAGCAATTTTTGCTCTATCAGTGGCATCTGTATAGACATCATGAGTTTCTTTTAGCTCCGGCTCTCACTCCGGTCCAAGGCTACAGGCTGCAACAGGTTGATGATCTGACCTAATCATTCTTTCCCAACAAACACTGGGTTTCGTATGGGATTGACATCCTCCCCATGCCTAAAGGCAGGGGATTCCTGGAGATAACTGACCAGATTTAGCCAGGGCAAGCTCTCCGATGAGGGTGTTGAGGTTTTGATAGACCCTGACACTCTCATCGGCCT
>NZ_LXQB01000021.1:0-408 GCF_004421185.1 Methylacidiphilum sp. Yel
TGCGTATGTGTTTTAGATTTTCAACAACAATCACAGTACCGGAACAGGCAGAATCGACGATGCGCCGACTGAGAACCTGCTCGCAATCGCGTCGGAAGCGGTGAACCTTTCCCAGCCAAGCGCCTGAGATGATGCTTGGCTGAGCAAGTTCCTGTAGGTGAGAAGGGAATATCGGGGATGGTTAGCACAAGGTGCAGCCAAAACCGTCCCTTTCGATAGATCAGATCTGCGCTATCGAAGCCGGTCGCTTGAGCAAGTAGACGATTCGCATGTGGATTGCAAGCGAACACAATTGACTTACGTCGGGCAACCGTAGAATTGCTGACAATACCTGCATTCGGACGTAGGCGGTAGGTCCTGGAGTCGTACCGGATGGGTACGACACTCCCATGCGGCCGTCTCACCTTG
>NZ_LXQB01000021.1:466-73045 GCF_004421185.1 Methylacidiphilum sp. Yel
GCATATCCGGATGCTCAGTACGGAGTGTCCAGTACGTCTCGTGATGCAATTTCACACCGTTCTTGCAACGCTTCTGCCAGCCAACAGCACAGACAGCGTTGAAACAATCAGTGTACTCAGGGAGTATGCGCAAGAGGATTTGAGCCTGTTTGGTTGTAGGTTCTAGAAACAATCGGATTGTCCTCCTCATACTTCACATACTATCCTATTTTGCGAAGCGAGAGTAACAACACTCCTCCCCATGCCTAAAGGAAGGGGGTCTTGCGCGCGACGCTGTTGGCTGATGAATAAAGAAAAGATTTCTTCCTTCCCTGTACAGGAAGCTCCTATGATGCTGTACTGATTATCAGTTCAGCTTATCCTCCTTCCCTATCAACAATTAAGCGGGAGCTCCTTCAAGCCCAGGTAAGAGCCCATCATTTTTTCTTGCTTCTTCTTCTCGAGTAGGATTCTGCATCGACTCAGCCACATTGTTCGAGGGTAAAGATGGTGTATTTTTTGGTGGAGGATTAGTCATCTTCCCGGTTTTAACAATCTCAATAACCTGCTCGGCGTTGAGTGTCTCATATTCGAGAAGGGCCTGAGCTAATGCTTCTACTTTGTCTTTATGCTCAAGAATGATCCTTTTAGCTTTTTCGTAAGCTGTCTGGATAAAATGTTGGACTTCATGGTCAATAGCACGCGCAGTCGCTTCACTATACCCCCTAGCAGTTCCCAGTTCTCTACCAAGGAAAACCATTGAAGAGTCATCGGAATAATGAACCATCCCCAGTTTTTCACTCATTCCCCATTCACAAACCATCTTACGAGCATACCATGTGGCTTGGCGAATATCCCCACTGGCCCCACTGGAAATATCTCCAAGAAATACCTCTTCAGCCACCCTTCCTCCCATTGCCACACAAAGATCATCAAGAACCTCTTTCTTTCGGGCATTGTATTTATCAGAAGCCGGAAGCATCATCGTTACACCAAGAGCCGGTCCTCTGGGTATGATTGTAACTTTATGGATAGGATCTGTATTTTCCAACAGGACATTAAGTAGGGCATGCCCCGCCTCATGATAAGCGGTAGTCTTCCGCTCTTCTTCACTCATCGCAAGACTCCTCCGTTCCTTCCCCCATCTAACCTTATCTCTGGCCTCTTCTAAATCAGGCTGATCGACGCTCTCTTTGCCTTTCTTAGCTGCAATAAGAGCCGCCTCATTTATTAAGTTAGCCAGTTCGGCCCCTGAAAATCCTGGAGTTCCCCTTGCCAGAGCGGTAAGATCAGCACTCTTAGAAAGCTTAATTTTCTGTGCATGCACCCTAAGAATCTGTTCTCGTCCACGAATATCAGGAAGATTGACGCGTACTTCCCGATCGAATCTTCCTGGCCGCAACAACGCAGGATCCAGAACATCCTTTCTATTCGTTGCCGCAATGACAATGACTCCTTCTTGCGATTCGATACCATCCATCTCAACAAGAAGAGCATTTAATGTCTGCTCTCTTTCATCATGACCGCCTCCCAGTCCAGTGCCACGGGCTCGCCCTACGGCATCAATTTCATCAATGAACACAATACAAGGTGCATGACGCCGGGCTTGCTCGAACATATCACGAACTCGCGAAGCCCCAACCCCCACAAACATTTCAACGAAGTCTGAACCACTGATACTGAAAAAAGGAACATCCGCTTCCCCCGCAATAGCTTTTGCTAAGAGGGTCTTGCCTGTGCCTGGAGGGCCAACCATTAGAACCCCTTTAGGAATTCTTCCTCCAAGTTTTTGAAACTTCTTCGGATCCTTGAGAAATTCTACTAATTCCTGGACCTCCTCTTTTGCCTCTTCTACTCCAGCTACATCTTTAAAAGTGACCTTGGTTTTACCACCACTTAAAAGTCTGGCTCGACTCTTTCCAAAACTAAAGGCACCTCTCCCAGCCATCCGGATCTGTTGGCGAAAAAGAAAATAGAGAGCCAATATAAAGAGCAAAAAAGGCAACACACTTAAAAAAGCCTGTCCCCAAAAATTATGAATGACTTTGACATCAATCTCTGGAAAGCCTTTGGAGGCAAGAAATTGTTTTAAGTCTCTATTAAACTCCAAATCGACAACAGTTCTAAAAGGGACAATAATTTCAGCGTTTTCTGTAGGCCCTGCAGGTCGTGTATACCTTCCCTCCAGAAAAGTCTGACCTGTAGAAGTATCTCGAATAAACACTAAGGACTTTACCCTTCCTTGGTCCAAAAGTCGGGTTAATTGAGGAAGGGATTTCTGTTCTATCCCTGGCCCCTGATTGACACTCACATAATAAGCAAGGACCACAAAAAGAATGGATACTAGAAAAAAAAGAAACCCTTTCCAATTCGATTCTCCCCCTGGTTCGTTTTTCGATGGATCATTCCTTCTTGAGGACGTATTTTTTTTCATTTTTGGAAATGGCATCGAAGGTTTAGACATAAGAAGATAAATAATTTTTTTTTATTACATAATACCATTACAAGTAATTTCTTGCAAACAAAAGCTAAGGGATTTTCCGGAGTATTTCCTTATTACTCTTGATCTTGACTTTAGATGGGTTGGAAGAACCATTTTCAGGCTTTCGCAAAGGAATCGGTTCAATGATACGGTAATAGGTATCCCGACGGACGGGGAGTTTGCCAGCATTTTCAATGGCCTTTTTTAGGGCCTCAACCGTTTGTCCTGGCGGTGTTTTGGCTCCAGCCATGTGGAATATTTTTTCTTTATCGATCGTACCATGTAAATCATCCGCTCCAAAATTTAAAGCGAGTTCTCCTATCGCCATGCCAGAACTAATCCAGTAGGCAGTAATATGGTCAAAGTTATCCAAACAAAGCCTACTGAGCGCGATCGTCTTCAAAAAATCGACACTGGATGCCTTTCGAATATGACTTAGTTTCGTATTGGCTGGTTCGAAGGCAAAAGGAATGAAGGCACAGAATCCGCCCGTTTCTTCTTGCAGATCCCTAAGCCTAAACAAATGATCTATACGCTGGGGGAATGTTTCCACATGGCCAAAAAGCATCGTAGCGGTACTTTTTTTCCCAAGATTATGCCAAAGGCGATGAACTTCCATCCATTCCTCAGCCGACTCCTTCCCTAAACAGATTTGATGGCGTACCTCGGGATCAAATATCTCAGCTCCGCCTCCTGTCAAAGCATCCAGGCCTGCTGATGCAAGATCATGAAGGACTTCCACAATAGGTTTTTTGGCAATTCTTTTTGCTAAATGCCTTATTTCTACGGCCGTGAAAGCTTTCATCATCATTTGAGGAACTCTTTGTTTAATAGCACGGACTAACTCAAGATAATAGGAGTAGGGAAGTTTTGGATGCAGCCCACCGACACAATGCAGTTCTGTTGCGCCATTTATTGCTGCTTCTTCTGCTTCATTAACAAGTTGCTCTATTGATTCAGTAAAGGATCCAGGTTGGTTTTCCCGCCTATAAAAGGCACAGAATTGACAGCTTAAAATGCAGATGTTTGAATAGTTCAGGTAGCGGTTCAGAATATAACTGACCCGCTCTCCATTCTTTTTTGTTGCAACACTATCAGCAAGTGCTCCTAAGAAATTGAGATCTTCGCTTTGGTAAAGACGGAGGGCATCTTTAAAATTTAGTCTATGTCCCTCATTAACCTTCTCTAGGACATCTGTTAACCCTAGGCGAATCGACTGATCCAACAATCTTCTATAGTTTCTCTCAATGCTTTCCATATGCTTGTATTCCAATACTAAGAAGGATTCCTATAAAAATAAACACGCTAATCCAAGCATTGAGTTCAAAAAATATTTTTTCTATCTTCGCTTGCTCTCTTTTTCTGCTCATCACATGTTCAGAGCCAAGAATGCAACCAACCACTCCAAGGGCTATCCAATAAGGCCATCGCAGTCCTCCGATGAATCCAAAAAAAACCCATCCTATCCATGCCAGAAAATGTAAAAGAGCCGCTATTTTTAATGATAAATCTTCTCCAAATTGAGCCGGCAACGAATATAAACCAAAGCGCCTATCAAATTCCACATCCTGCAAAGCATAAATGATATCAAAACCAAAAGTCCAGAAAAAGACAGCTAAAGAAAGCAAAAACGGAAGCATGCTGCTAAAAGAGCCTTTGACTGCAGCCCATGCCCCAAGAGGGGCAAGACTAAGGCAGACTCCAAGTACGGCATGAGAATAAGGACTAAACCGTTTAGTAAAAGAATAGAATACGATCAAAAAAGCAGCCACAGGCGATAAGGCAAAACAAAGGAAATTTAGCGAGGCTGCACTGATTTCAAAAATTACTAGAGAAATGATCCCTAAGAAGAGAACTTCTCTTTTGGTCGCCAATTTTGATCTATTCTGGGTTCTTGGATTTTGTTTATCGTACTCCCAATCAAGATAACGATTGAAGGCCATAGCCATTGTCCTAGCGGCTATCATACAGAACAGAATGCCAATCAACGTCCTTAAGGAAGGCAACCCCCTGGCAGCGACCATCATGGAACTCAAGGCAAAAGGCAGGGCAAAAAGGGTGTGAGAAAACTTTACAAGCTCAAGAAGATTTTTCAGCTTGACCCAGTAGCTTTTCAAAGGCCCCTCTCCTTATCTCTAGCAATGCTCTCTCCAGCGGACTGACAAAGAATTTTCTATACCAAGATGATCCAATACCCTGGCGTTGACCGAATCAACAAGCTCCTCGATGGTGGAGGGAAGACCATAAAAAGAGGGGCAGGCTGGTAAGATTAAGGCGCCGGCTTCAGTTAAAGCGGCCAAATTGCGAAGATGGATCAAATGGAGGGGGGTTTCTCGAATAACCAAGATGAGCTTTCTTCTTTCTTTTAAGAACACGTCTGCACTGCGAGTGATTGTTGAATTAGAAATTCCTTGAGCAATACGACCAACCGTACCCATTGAGCAGGGAATAATAACCATAGCATCGAATCTGGATGAACCACTGACAAAGGGTGCATCCATTGTGTTATCACTGTATAAGCCAAATTTTTTAGGAATTTCAAGATTTCTGCCTAATTCCAGACCGATCACCTGTTTGCCACGATTGCTTATGATAACATGGATTTCATGTTCGGTCGATGATAGGAAATGGAGTAATCGTTGGGCATATATAGCCCCACTAGCCCCTGTGATTCCAATAACAATTCTCATCTAAATCCTTAAGTTTATCACACTGCAAATCAAAAATGGCTTTTATTTTTTATTCAGCGTTCCATTTCGTTAGACTTACTCAATTCTACTAACACAGGTTCGAAGCTGACTTCCTGCTTCACCGAGGCTGTCGACAGTCCGGACATCGCCACTCGCAAACAGCCAGCGGCATTTTTTCCTGCACCGTCCAGCAAGTTGAACAGTTCTTGCTGGAGGGAAACCAGCGGTCGGCCACCACAACCATCCCCTCCCTCACGCCACTTTGCCTTCTATTCCAGTTGCCGCCGAAACTCAAAGAAACTCTTTTCCTTCTACTCCCATATAAAAAACCACTGAAAAAAAAGTCCTTAGGCAATATCTCCCGTAGAAAAAAATTAGTGTATGGCTTTTTAAGGTCAAAGAAAAGAAATTTGTATCACATTTTCCTGTAATAACATAGTTGCATTTATACTACTTTAAATACTTAATAGTATGTCTAGTTTCATGAAAATAAAAACAAACAAAGTTGCAACCTTCTTTGGGTAAAAAGATTAGAAGAATTTTTTGATCAATCTTTTATGGTCAAAGAAGGGAGAGCATCAAAAAAAAAAATAGCTGAATTTGAAATTAACTTCTATTGTCTGAGGAGATAATGGAAATAAAGAATAAGACAAGAACAGAGAAAATTAAAGTGTTCATTGTTGATGATCATCCGATAGTTCGGGAAGGAATTGCTCAACTGCTAAGTAAAGAGAAGAACATTATAGTTTGTGGAGAAGCTAGCAATGCCTACGATGGATTTGAAAAGATAGGCAAGACACTACCCGATGTAGCCATTATAAACCTCTCGATGCCTGGTAAAAATGGTTTAGAACTGATCCGAGATATTCGATTTGCTTATCCAAATATTTCCAATCTTGTTTTTTCGATGCATGATGAAATGATTTATGCAGAAAGGGCTTTGAAAGCAGGGGCAAGAGGATATGTAATGAAAACTGAAGGAGTTGAAAAACTGATCGAGGCCATTTACAAAGTCTCCAGGGGAGAAATAGCAGTCAGTCCAAGGGTCTCTAATGAAATTATTTCCAATATCTCTTCTAAGAACCAAAAATCAATAAATAACCCCACCCAGCTTCTAAGCAACAGGGAATTTGAAATTTTCCAACTGATAGGTAAAGGCCTTGGCATCAGACAGATTGCCGAACAGCTTCATATTAGTATTAAAACTGTCGAATCCTACAGGAGTTCAATCAAGGAAAAATTGAAAATCAAATCGACCGAAGAGCTTGTCCATTATGCGGTCAGTTGGTGTCGAGCCGAGTTTTTTGGGATCAAATAAAAGCTCGTATACCCCTTAGACTTTCTATGAACTCTCTTTTTTTACGATCTTCTTGTGTGCTCCTTTGCTTTTTATTTTTTGGTTTCCTCAAATTTGGCTACGCCACTACTTCGCATAGGGAGCAAGAAGAATATAGGTTCAAAGAGCCTGCCTTATGGGCAGGACAATTTGATGCTCCTTCTAGAGACAAATGGCAAAAACCACAAACTGTTATCCAGGCACTCCAATTAAAACCGGGACAAACTGTTGTGGATATTGGAGCTGGCACTGGATATTTTGCTGTAAAATTTGCCCGTGTTGTTGGTCCTCAAGGCAAAGTCTTAGCTTTGGATAGAGAATTATCAATGGTGAAATATTTAAAAAAACGGGCGAAAAAGGAAGGCTTAAATAATCTTATTGTCCGAAAATCGCCCACAAACAATCCTGAGCTTGAAAAGCAGAGTGTGGATCTGATTTTTTTCTGCAATAGCTATCATCATATTCACAATCCCAACTATCTCAAAGCCTTAGCTGAGGCACTCAAGAAAGATGGAAAGATAGCAGTCATAGACATCAAGCCTCATGCTCCGCGGCTTTTCCCAGCCACTGCAAGATTCAAAAGGCATATAAAACTATCCGCTCAAGCAGTAGTGGAAGATTTCCAGCATGCAGGCTTTAGTCTTGACAAAGAGTTCCGTTTTTTACCCTATCAATATTTTCTTGAATTCAAGCCCACATTGGTCCCTTCTCGCTAGTAATCTAAGAGTTGACTACTGTAATTGACCCAATCCCAGCACATCTCTCATAGAATAAATGGCAGGAGGTTTACCGACTATCCACTTAGCCGCTTTGAGTGAACCGTGAGCAAAAGGGAACCGGTTTTCTGCCCTATGGGTTAATTCTACAACCTCTCCAGGACCACAATACAAAACCGTATGAACTCCCACCACTGTCCCAGCTCTTATGGAATGGATTTGAGGCAGTTTTGGTGCTACCTTTTGTTCCGAAGCAAAATTTTTAGAAGCCTCTTCAATTATTTTTTCTGCGGCCATGAGGACTTCAAAAAGCCTTTTTGCTGTTCCACTGGGAGCATCGAGTTTGGTATTGTGATGAATATCAATAATGGCTTTATCATAGCTTTTACCCAGCACCACTGTAGCGGTGTGTACCATCAATTCCAGAAGATTTACTCCCAAAGAAAAATTAGGAGACATAACAATAGGGATTTTTTGAGCAGCTTCTTTTATTTTTTCAAGCTCCTCGGGAGTATGCCCTGTCGTACCAATAACCAAGGGAAGAGAATGGCTAAGAGCGGCTTCCACCAGCTCTCGGCTAAAATGATGTACCGAAAAATCAATGATACAATCAGCAGCTGTCTTCAAAGCTTCTTCTAGCCGGTCTTCCTTATCGATCAATCCTACTATTTTGACTTCTGGATCTAATGAGGCAGCCTGAACAACTGTCTGTCCCATTTTCCCATGTGCCCCTGTCAAAAGAATTTTTGTTATCCTTCCTTGTTGGTTCATCTTCCACTCAAGCCCATAAATGTTCTACTTTTGCTAGTTTTTCTTTTGTGCGCAATAAAGTTGTTTTTAATTTCTCAAGATTTTGAGGTTGAAGGGGAGCCAGTGGTAGCCTGAATTCCAGATCCGTTAAGCCTTCCATTGCCAATGCTGTTTTTACAGGCACAGGATTGGTTTCAATCATCAAATCCCTAAATAACGGATAGAGACTCTGATGGAGCTGACGGGCTTCAAATGGCTTTCCTTCTAGAAACAATCGTACGAGTGCAGCCACCGGCCTAGGAAAAAGATTGGAAGCCACGCTGATTACTCCAACTGCCCCAACACTCAGGAAAGGTAAAGTCAACGCATCATCCCCACTGAGAATAGAAAAATCCCCAGCAAGTCCTTCTACCAACTGACTTACCCTATCCACATTCCCTCCAGCTTCTTTTATGCCCACAATATTCTTATTTTTTTCTACCAACCGCTTGACTGTATCTACAGCAATATCCACACCGCATCTTGAAGGAATATTGTAAAGGAGAATCGGCAAGGAAGTTGAAGTAGCTATTGCCGAAAAATGGCGGAAAAGACCTTCCTGAGAAGGACGGTTATAATAGGGAGAAACTAAGAGAACGCCATCAACCCCTATTTTTTCAGCTTCTTTGGTAAGGTGAATGGCTTCAGCTGTACTGTTTGATCCAGTACCAGCAAAAATCTTTATACGTTTATCCACAATTTCTGCAGACCAGCGGATCAGCTCGATATGCTCTTCATAGGAAAGCGTTGGCGATTCTCCCGTTGTCCCAACAGGAACTATCCCATCGACACGATTTTCGACTTGAAATTCTAACAGACGCTCTAAAGCTTTTCTATCAATCTGCCCATTATGAAATGGGGTAATAATAGCCGTATAGGTTCCTTGAATTTTCATAGTACTCTTTTTTAAGGCAATTCTATTTGCCCAACAAAGACTTTTTTGGCAGGACCTTCAAGAAAGACCTCCTCAAAGCCCTTTTCAGTTCTTCTAAAATGCACCTGCAATCTCTGCCCGCTACGAACGAAAACTTCGATTGGCGAATCCATGCCTAGGATCACACTAGAAATAAGAGCCGAAGCCGTAACTCCAGATCCGCAAGCCAGTGTTTCTCCTTCCACCCCCCGTTCATAAGTCCTTACTTTTATCGATCGCTCTCCTGCCTTCCAGACAAAATTCACATTCGTTCCTTCCGGCTGAAATGCACTATGCCATCTAATTTCAGAGCCCAAAGCCTGAAGAGCAGCTTCTGGCCATTTTTCATAATCTCCAAAAATTACAACATGGGGGACACCAGTATCGATTGTATGGCCGATAAGCGTGCGGTCGTTAAGGCTAATTGGCAAATCTATCCTGAAGTTTTTCGCAGAAGGCATTGTTATCTTCACCCTTTCTCCCTCAACCCAAGCCTCGACTTTCCCACAATCCGTCAAAAAAGACAGTCTTCCGCAAGCTACGTTTTTATGTTCTGTTTCCAATGCAAACCTAGCAAAACATCTAGCACCATTTCCACAGAAGCTTGCGCGACTGCCATCTGCATTAAAATAAACCATTCGGAGCCCTTCTTTGTCTGCCCATTCAACAAGCAAAATGCCATCAGCTCCAATCCCTCTATGACGATCACAGAGATAAGCTATAGAAGAAGCATCCAAACTCAGGAATCCTTGGCGGTTGTCAAGCAGAATAAAATCATTACCCGCCCCATCCATTTTGGTAAAAAAAAGGGTCATAAAAAAAAAATTTGTTTTTCATTTACTATTATACAGAATTGATAGAAAAAAACGTAAAGAATTGCAAAATAGATTCGAACAGAAAACTCAACCAGTGCTTCCCATTGGGATTATCGATTATGGCATGGGCAACCTTCAGAGTGTCGAAAAAGCATTTGAATCCTTATCTTGTAAAGTAGAAAGGCTCTTTTATCCTCCTAACCATTATAATTTTCTTGCAATCGTCCTCCCTGGAGTAGGAGCTTTTGGAGACGGAATCAGAGGACTAGAGGCTAAAGGGTTCCTCCCCTTCCTAAAGCGTTGGATATCCAAGGATTTACCCTTTTTGGGTATTTGCCTTGGGTATCAACTTCTCTTTGAAGAAAGTTTGGAATCTAAGGGTGCCAAAGGAATCGGTATTTTTAAAGGAAAAGTTGTCCGATTCCCTGAAAGCAAAGAAAAAGTACCTCATATCGGGTGGAATTCGGTAGAAGTGTTGGAAAAATCAGAGTATTTGGAAGGGATATCATCTGGTGATTACTTTTATTTTGTGCATAGCTATTATCCCGAAGTCGTTCAAAAAGAGATTATTCTTTTGCAAACAACCTATGTTGTACCATTTGCCAGTGCCATCGCTAGAGGAAATCTTCTAGCTACTCAATTCCATCCTGAAAAAAGCCATAAGAAAGGGATCCAACTTCTAAAAAATTTTTTGATCCACTCAACAATCCACAGACCTTTAGTTACGATCTAAGAGTCCCATGAAAATCTATGCTGCCATTGACCTTTATAAAGGACAAGTCGTCCGGTTAAGACAAGGGAAATTGGAGGCTCTGAAAGTCTATTCATCGGATCCTCTCCAAACTGCCCAGTTATGGCAAGCACAAGGAGCCGACGGGCTACATATAGTTGATTTAGAAGGAGCCTTTGAAGGCAAACCAAAACAACTTTTGATCTTAGAAAAAATAGCGAAATGTACTCACTTACCTATCCAATACGGGGGGGGGTTGCGCACAGAAAATGATGTCTTTAAAGCAATTGAAAGTGGCGCTCAAAGAGTGGTCATCGGTAGCCGACTTCTTTCTGATCCAAGCTTTCTAGAAAAAATTTCTGGAGCGGTAGGTAGCGAAAGAATTGTAGCAGCGATCGATGCAAAGGATGGTCAAATTTTAATGGAAGGTTGGACGAAAGAAAGCCGTTACCGAATTGAAACTTTTGTAAAAATATTGGAAAAATCTGGTGCTGGTTTCTTATTGTATACGAACGTCATGACGGATGGAACACTAGAAGGACCCGATATCAAGGGCACTCAAAAACTAGTACAAAATAGTTTTTTGCCTGTTTTTGCTTCTGGGGGAATAGGTTGTCTTAGAGATGTGGAGGAACTTCAAAAGATAAAAGGCCTCTATGGAGCCATTCTTGGAAAGAGTTTATACGAAAAAAAAATTTCCATCCACTCGATCAAAAACATCTCTGCATTGGGATCTTCTTTTTAGCTATTGCTATTTTTTTCTATACAAGAAAACAATTTGTGTTTTGAATTTCGATCCTTAAAAAAATATGCTTGTCTGTTCTTCTACATAATGTTGAGTCTTTGTCGACTTTTGGTGAAAAAAAAAAGTGGGGGCAAAAAGGTTATCAAACAAAAGAGACTTTTTAAAAATATCTAGCTGCTCTTACTTTTATTTTTCTTTCTACTTTTTTGCCACTTTCAGTTTTTTCAGCTGCTTGCTGCAGGCTCAATCCAGTGAAAATAACGACAAGTTAAGTCCCTTGGCTTCTACCATTCCAGAAGAAATAGCACCTGAATATCCCCTGCAGCCATCTAGTATTCGGTCGAAAAAACCGAAGGAAAACCAATCTATTGATGCCACCAGCGATCAAACAGAGATCGAAGAAACCACACGAACTGCTCAGATAGTTTCCAGAAGGAGTTTAGAATCCATTAATTTTCAGAATGTCAATGAGCTTTCCGCCTATCAAGTAGGCATTAATCAAACCCAGATGACCGGTAGTCCGCAAGCTGAACCTATCTTAAGGGGACTGCCAGCAACAAGATATAGAAATGGCATGCTTGTTGGATTCAGTAGAGATGCTCAATTTGGGCCTCTAATGAATCCGAATATGGATGAAAATCTGGATATGGTAACAGGTCCTTCCAATATCATCTTTGGACCTCAAGAATTGGCTGGAGGATACCTTAATGAAATAACCAAATCTCCCTACTTTGATCGGTTCCAAGGAGAGGCTTCCTATACGGCAGGGATGTATGGAACGAATTTCTGGAATTTAGACTTTGGAGGACCAATTAAGAATAACCTGGCTTATCGGCTTGACTATTTTGGTCAAGATGGCTCTTCCTATTACAACTACTACTATGGCTCCTATCTAAGAAGAGAGTCTGGATACCTCGCACTGAGTTATAAACCTTACGAAAAATTGACAATCGATTTTAATGGAGAAATCGATTCCAACAGCTTAAATCCTCCGGCGGGTCTCAATCGGCCGACTCAGGAACTAATTAATAATAGGCTCTATCTGACTGGCTCTTTTGCGGGCTGGTTCGACCAAAACGGGGTATTCCACAAGGGGATAGGCACTTCTCCTCCTGGGGAAGGCTATGCGGTCAACTGGGGAGCTGCTGTCCCCATCGATCCAAGAACTAATATTCTGAATAATCCTATAGATAGCACTGAACAGTTTTATGCCGTTTCTCAGCTCATAGAAACTCTGGAAGTTTCAGACAACTTTAAAATCATCAACAATTCCCTCTTCGAGTACTATAGCACGTTCATCGATCAAATGATTCCTGTCGATTTTTGGACTGTCCTTCCTGCAGGCTACAATTTTGATGATAGAATAGAAAATCAATTCAATTTCTCGGCTCCAATAGGCAATCTGTTCACACACAATAGTATCGATTGCGGCCTTGAATTTCGTTATTTTAGCGACAACGAATATTCTGGAGTATGGCATTCTCCTGTTAATACCTGGGATCTAACAAAACCTTTGTTGGACATTTTTTTTTCTCCAATAGTTTCCTACAATCAAGCCTTGCTCTTTGGCAATCCTTACCTCACTGACATTCCTGTTCCTGGCTATCCTGGTTTTTATTATAATTCCCATAATTTTGTAACAACCGCTTCGACTTTTTATAAACTTTCCCCATTTTATCAACATAAGATTGATCTGAGCGAAAAATGCAGCCTTATTTTTGGAGGACGGGCCGATTTTTATTCCGTACACGCCTCTAGTCCTCCAGGTACTCCTCTGCCATTGTTTTTAGAAAATAACATGACCGCTATTCTGCCTCAACTTTCTATGAGCCTCACTTATGATCCTTTCTCTTGGATGAATTCCCATTTTACCTATTTTTTCGGCCAAAACCCTTTTCCTAGTGCCTTTGGGAGCTTCGCTCCAGACTTTACTTCAACCTATTATCATCTAACCAATCAATACTTCGAAATCGGCACGAAATTTAACCTCTATAAAGACAAAGTGTCGATCGATCTTTCGGGATTTTATCAAGACGGATTCATTCCCGCCTATGTGCTTCCACAAGGATCGGTAGCCACCACCCAAGCCTATCTCAAAGGCAGCCAACTACAAGCTATTTGGACACCCCTGCACAATCTTTCTATCAATGTTGGCTATGCATTCATTGATGCCCATGAAGATTGGATTGGCTCTCCTATTGGTCCTTTGACTACTCAGCCTTATCCTTCCAACATAGCTGATCAACTCGGTTTACGCGTGGATCCATACGTTTTTCTCGCTCCTCTCAATTACCCCTTTATTGGATTTCCAAGAAACTACGCCAACACGGTCATAACTTATCAATCTGAAAAAGGCCTAGGATTTTCACTCTGGACTATTGTTCAAAGTGGGCAATTCTTAAATTATGACTATACCGTTAGAATCCCCTCATGGTATACGCTCAATGCACGGATTTTCTATACCACCTCAAAATGGGAAATAAGCCTTTATTTTTACAATTTTACGGACGAAAAATACTGGGCTCCGGGTGCTCCCGGCTTTATTAGTGCAAGATCTTTCAATTATGATTTTATCACTCCACAACTTCCTTTCTGGATACAAGGAAGCCTTCGGATATTCTTCTGATCCTTCCAACCAAAAGACTAGTTTATTTTTCTCTAAACTGAATCTCCAGCAGTACCACCTCCGATCGCTGTCCAACCCTTACAGGAGGTCCCCAAGTCCCCGCCCCTCTGGTGACAACCACATGTGTCGAGCCTATTTTTTGGTATCCGTAGCTAAAAGAAAAAATTCTCTTCACAATAAGATTGATTGGCCAAAATTGTCCTTGATGCGTATGTCCACAAACAAGCAGATCGACTTGATTCTCAACGGCCTCTTCGATAGCTGTCGGCCTATGATCCATCACAAATATAGTTTTGGATCTATCTATTCCTTGAAGAATGATCTTCAGTGGTTTTCTTTTTTCTTTGCCTTCCAGGACTTCCACCGCCCTATCATTTCTACCCACAATGTATAAAAACTGATCGACTCTTTTTATTTCATCTTTGAGAATAGTAAAACCGCATTTTTCAAGAAAAGAGGCAAGGCTATCGGAACCGTAAAAACACTCATGATTTCCAATACAGCCATAGACTCCATAAGGAGCAGAAAGGCTCATAAAAATCTTATCTAGCCCTTCCTTTTCGAGCACTGTTCTACTGCCATCAAGCAAATCTCCTGGAAGAAGAATAAGATCAGGCTGAAGGGACTGAATTTTTTTACATATTCTTGAAAGCCTTCTTTTACCAATTGTTCCTCCTGCATGTATGTCCGAAGCCACCACTAATCTTAAGAAGGGATGTAGACTTTGTTTCTTAATGACAAGCTCCAATTTTTTAAGCTCAATATTTAAGGTATTGACATAACCCTTGATCAAAATCAGACTGACGGCTCCCACAATCCCCAGCCCAATCATCCATTCTCTACCAACAAAAAAAGAGCGGACTGGCGCAGGGAGCCATGGCCGACTAATGTCTACCAGGCATATTCCTATGAATAAATAGACGACTGCAGGCATCCAAAGACTGGATATGGACATGATCCAGTTCACATAATGAAAATAGTAGTGGGATTTCAAATAAGAGCCTACAGAATAACCGAAGACAAAAAGGGCGCCAATGGTCAGATAAATGAGCTGAAGAATAAAATGGTGGGGCAACAGAAGAAAACCGCGGAATATGACGTATCCACTAGTGCCATAAAAAAGGACAAAAAAAAACTGCGTCTCATGCTTCGTTTTTTTTAGAACTTTTAACTATTCGGCTCCACCAATCCTGCGCGAGATTTGTCGATCCAGGGAAAAAAAGCCCCCACCTCCAACTACTAAAGACAAAGACCCCGCCCAAAGACTCAATGCATATTCCATCCCTCCATCATGCACAAAAAAAGCATGCCTATGCACGACAAGAATGGCAACGCTCATAATTAGGACCAAATTGAAAGCGGCAAGACGCGTAGCTAGGCCCAGGAAAAGAAGGATTGCTCCAAGAAATTCTCCTCCGCCAGCCAATGATGCCCAAAGGATACCTGGAACCAAATGAAATTTTTCAGTAAAACTCAACGCCGTTGCCTCTAGACCTTTGCCACCAAACCATCCAAAGAGCTTTTGAGATCCATGAGCAAAAAAAATAAGGCCAAGGGCTATTCTCAAAGGCAAAAAGGCAAAAGAAGGGGTAGTTCTAAAAATATAATACATAATAAAAGCTCTCTTACTATTTCCCTTCATAGGAAAAATTCATCTAGCGGTTGACAAGCCATAATGATACTCTTGCAGAGCTTTCACATGGATTTCTCTGGACTGGAGCGATCGGATCGCTTCGACTGTTGCACGAGCGGCGGCAATAGTTGTCATGACAGGAATTTTACTATAAAGTGAGGTAGTTCTTATTCGAATCTCGTCTTTTCTTGCCGTTGGACCAGAAGGAGTATTGATTACAAGCGCTATCTCCCCGTTTTTGATCAGATCCAATACATTCGGTCTGCCTTCGGATAGCTTATAGAGTTTCATGCATGCTACCCCGGCTTCGTTTAGTGCACGGGCTGTACCTTCTGTAGCTACAATTTCAAAACCAAGCTTGTTAAGGGCACGGGCAATCTCAATCCCATCTTTTTTATCTTGATCGCGGACACTTATAAAAACTTTTCCTCGCAGCGGCAAGGGCGCATTCAAAGCAATCTGGGTTTTAGCATAAGCAATCCCAAAATCATCATCTATTCCCATGACTTCCCCAGTGGATTTCATTTCTGGACCAAGCAGGATATCCACCCCAGCAAACCGATCAAATGGGAAAACCGCTTCTTTGACACAGAAATAAGAAGGGGTAATCTCAGCGCCAACATATCCAAGGTCTTTTAGCTTTTTTCCCATAATCACTTGAGTCGCCAACTTAGCCAGAGGGATTCCGATTGCCTTGCTTATGAATGGAACGGTCCGAGAGGCCCTCGGATTAACCTCTAGCACGTAAAGATTGTTTTTTTGCACAGCAAACTGTACGTTCATCAGCCCCAAGACCTTTAATTCCCGGGCTAACAAATAAACTGTCTGTCGAATTTCTTCTTTAATGGGTTCTGAAAGACTGAAAGGTGGAATCACACAGGCACTGTCTCCGGAATGGACCCCAGCCAATTCCACATGCTCCAAAATAGCCCCAATAAAGACATCTTCACCGTCACTAACACAATCGATATCCACTTCTATGGCGTCTTCTAAAAAATGATCAAGTAAGACTGGCTTATCTGGTGCAGCCTCGATAGCCTCTTCCACAAATCTCACAAGATCATTCTCTGTATAAACGATATGCATCGCCCTTCCCCCTAATACATAAGAAGGACGCAAAAGCACTGGATAGCCTATTGCTTTTGCAGCTTCAATGGATTCTTCTACATTTGAAATAATCCGGCTTTGCGGCTGGCGCAGCCCAAGTTTTGCAATTAGCCTGGAAAAAAGCCTCCTATCTTCAGCCATCTCAATGGATTCAACCGATGTACCAAGAATCTTTACGCCAGCTTTTTTTAATGACAAGGAAAGGTTCAAAGGGGTTTGTCCCCCAAACTGTATGATCACCCCAGCTGCCTTCGTTCGTTCGTAAACTTGGAGAACGTCTTCGGTGGTGAGCGGCTCAAAAAACAGTTCATCAGAGCTATCATAATCGGTAGAAACGGTTTCAGGATTTGAATTGATCATGATAGTTCTATAGCCAAGCTCTCGCAAAGCCATCAAAGCATGAACACAACAGTAATCAAATTCGATTCCTTGCCCAATCCTATTCGGTCCAGCTCCTAATATGATGATTTTCTTTTTGTCTTCGGCCTTTATTAGTTCACTCTGCCCCGGTTCGTAAGTGGAATAATAGTAAGGGGTAGAAGCTTCAAATTCAGCCGCACAACTGTCAACTAATCGATAGGAAGGAAGACAATTGAGCCTTTTTCTTAAAGCTCTAACCTCTTCTTCGGAAAGGTTCCAGAGATGAGCAAGTTGTCTGTCAGAAAAACCATCCATCTTTGCTTCAAGCAATAAAGAGGGGTCATGGCTAGTCCTTAATTTTTGTTCTTCTCTGACAAGTTCTTCCACTTGACTAAGAAACCATGGATCAATCCCACTTAGAGAAGCTACGGTTTTTATATCCATTCCGCAGCGAAAAGCATGACGAATATAAAAAATCCGTTCCGCTCGAGGAGTGAGCAGAAAATATCGAATTTGTTCTTCGGAAAGCAACTGATCATGTCCATGGATGCCCCCGGTAATCCCAAATGCACCAATCTCTAAGGATCTTAAGGCTTTCTGCAGCGCCTCCTTGAAGGTTCTTCCAATAGCCATCACCTCTCCAACACTTTTCATCGAGGAGCTTAGAGTCGGATCAGCTTCTGGAAACTTTTCAAAAGTAAACCGAGGGATTTTGACGACTACGTAGTCGATGGCGGGTTCAAAGCAGGCTAAGGTCTTTTTTGTAATATCGTTGGGCAATTCATCGAGCGTATAGCCAATAGCAAGTTTAGCCGCAATTTTGGCTATAGGAAATCCCGTTGCTTTAGAGGCCAACGCAGAAGAACGGGACACCCTAGGGTTCATCTCAATGACAACCATTCTTCCGGTTTTCGGATCAACGGCAAACTGGATGTTAGATCCTCCAGTCTCTACCCCAATTTGTCTAATAACAGCAAAAGACCAATCCCGCATCTTTTGGAACTCCTCATCGCTTAGAGTTTGAGCAGGGGCTACTGTAATACTATCCCCGGTATGAACTCCCATTGGATCAAGATTTTCTATTGAACATATCAGCACACAGCTATCCTTGCTATCCCGCATCACCTCCATTTCAAACTCTTTCCACCCCACCAAGCCTTCTTCAATCAGAATTTCGCCGATAGGAGAAACACTTAACCCCCGTGCAGCTATGGTCTCGAATTCTTCCCGGTTATAGGCGATCCCTCCGCCCTGACCACCCAGAGTAAAAGCAGGCCTAATAATCAAAGGATACCTATTAATTTGTGCCGCGACCGCTTTTGCTTCTTCTATGTTTCTGGCAATACCCGATTGGGGTACGTCCAGACCGATCCGAAGCATTTCCTCCTTAAAAAGCTGCCTGTCTTCGGCCTTCTTTATAGCTTGAACATTCGCTCCAAGCATTTCTATGCCAAGCTCTTCTAAAATTCCCCTTTGAGCAAGCTCCACGCCTACATTCAAAGCGGTTTGTCCTCCTAAAGTCGGCAGTATGGCATTGGGTTTTTCCAACCTGATGATCTTCTCTAGAAAATCGGCAGTGATAGGCTCAATATAAGTTTTGTCAGAAAACTCAGGGTCAGTCATGATGGTCGCCGGATTGCTGTTAATGAGGATTACCCTGAACCCTTCCTCTTTCAACGCCTTGCAAGCTTGAACCCCAGAATAATCAAATTCGGCAGCCTGCCCAATCACAATGGGCCCACTGCCGATCACTAAAATCGACTCTATGTCCGTTCTTTTACCCATTGTACTTTCTGATAAAGAAGCAGCCCAAAGGCCTTCTGTTGAATATTTTTATCATCCATTGCAAGGCAAATCGCAACTAGAGACCTTTTCCAAAGATTAATTCAAAAGCTGATACCAATTATTTCTTCTTTTAGGTTTAAATCCACTGCTAGTAATGGCTTCTTCGATTTCTTTTACAGTAGTTCTATAGGTGGTTCCCGCCGAAGAAACGACATTTTCTTCCATCATCACACTGCCAAAATCATTGGCCCCATAATAAAGGGCAATTTGTCCGACTTCTACTCCTTGAGTTACCCAAGAAGATTGGATATTTTCAATATTATCCAGAAAAATTCTAGCCAGCGCCTGCATTCGTAAATATTCTGATGGTCCTTTTTTTGTCGCTTTGAGTTTTGTATTTTCCGGCTGAAATGTCCAACAGATAAAAGCTGTAAACCCTCTTGTTTCATCTTGTAGCTTTCTGATTTTTTCAAGATGCTCCAACCGATCCTCCAGCTCTTCTACATGCCCAAACATCATCGTCGCACTAGATTTTAAACCGAGACGGTGCGCCGTTCTCATGACTCCCAACCATTCTTCTGAAGAGCATTTTAAAGGAGCAATTTTTTTTCTGACAGAATCAACAAGAATTTCCCCTCCACCACCAGGTATGGAGCCAAGTCCGGCTTCCATGAACCGCTTGATAATCTCCTCTACAGGAAGACGAAAGATTTTGGAAAAGTGAAGAAACTCAGGAGGCGAAAACCCATGAATATTAATGTGGGGAAACTTTTTACGGATAGAAAAAAGCAAATCCAGATAATAATCGATGCCTAGAGCTGGATGATGGCCTCCCTGTAAAAGGATCTGAACCCCTCCAATAGCCTCCAATTCCTTAATTTTCTCTTCAATTTGCTCTATAGAAAGCACATAATGATCAGGATCTTTGAGTGTTCGATAAAAGGCACAAAATTTGCAATAGGTCGTGCATACATTGGTATAATTAATGTTCCTATCGATAATATAGGTTACAATTTCGGCCCCCTTCCCACCATATGCTGAGGATTTGATCTGCTTTCTCCTTAAATCAGCCAACATCCCAAGCTCCGCTAAGGGAAGGAAATAAAGCGATCTAGCTTCTTCAAAATTTATTCTTTCAAAATTCTCTATTTTTCTTCTGACCTCATCTATCAACTGTTCAGCGGCACCATATTCCATCGTATTCATACCCAATGAAAAGGATTAACCTCTTTGATTAACCTTAATTGTATCAATTTTTTAGAAAACTCTTCAATGCCCATTTTTTCTTTTCCCTTAACTTCATAACGAATGAATTGGGTCAAGTAGGTAATCTCTTGTGGGGATTGAGCGATTTTTTCTATGGAAGCTAAGCCTCTTTCTTTGGCTTGGGTTAAAAGTTCTTTTATCTTTTGTTTCTCCTTATAGTCGGCTCTGATCGTCCACAGCGCAAAGACAAAGGGTAGACCGGTCAATTTTTTCCAAAGGCCACCCAGATCAATCACCGTTCTTTCTGGATGTTCTTTACGATACTGTAAAGCCTTGTCTCCAATCAAAAGAAAACCATCTGCTCTCTCGTGTGCAGAAACAAACCGGAGTGGTCTATCGAAGAAACATTCAAAAATAACCCGTAGAAGCAGCATCGAACTACGGCTTTCACAGTCGCCACTAACTGTTTGCAAGGCATCTAAAGGTTTATCGTTGACCAGTATGACACTATAGACATTTCCATCGGCTACAATGCCTATGCCATCAACAAAATAGCTCCATCCCTCAATCAGCGATGCTCCAACCGGACAGAGAGCCACATCAACTTTTCCCTCTTTGAGCATCAGAGAAAGTTGAGCAGGGGTTGCAAACTCAATGTGGTTATTAAGTCCATAGATTAAAGGCTTGGCATTAAGATAAGGAACAGAACCTATTGTTGGGTAGAACATCTTTCTCTTTCTTAAGACTGAAGGGTTGTTAAACGGCTTGCGGTTGAATAGGAATCTTTTTCCCTCTCTTCTCAGTTAGTCGATGAAACCAGTACAGCAGAGCTGGACTTATAAAATGAGAAGAAAACATTCCCCCAAGCACCCCAATCAAAATGGCTAAGGAAAAAACAGAAATCACTGGGCCTCCAAGGAGAAGCATCGATACGGTCGCTAACACTACCGTGCCTCCAGTCATAATTGTCCGAGCAAGGGTTTTGTTAATACCCTCATTAATAATTTCTTTGAATGTCAAACTGCTTTTATATTTCAATGTTTCCCGAATTCTATCAGAAATAACGATCTTTTCGTTAATCGAATAGCCAAGAATCGTTAAAAAAGCGCCAATTAAATACATGTCAAATTCCTTACCAAATATGGCCATAAGACCTATGGCTAGCAACACATCATGGAGCTGTCCAATGCCAGCAGCCAAAGCAAAAGACCATTCATAACGGAAAGATACATAAAGGAGAATGGCTAATAGACCTAAGGAAAGGGCTAAAGCCGCTCGATTTTTAAGTTCCTCGCCAACCACCGGACCCACACTATCCATTCTTGATAGACTAAAGCCAGCTTGTGGAAATTTTTCTTTAAGTACACCGACACTTTTTTCCCCTTCCCCATAACGAACTTGATAGATAAGCTGCTTGGACTCTTTAGCATACTGCAGTAAGCTTGGATGGATTTTTGCTTCTTCTAAAACCTCTCTGACGCGAGCTACTGGAATCATTTCCTTATAGGAAACCGTTAGAGCATCGCCTCCGGCAAAATCAACTCCAAGAAGCTCCCCGCTTCTCAAAAAGAAAGTAGACATTCCTACTATCAGTAGCATAGCAGCCGCTGGGACCGTCAGCCAACTGAATTTTATAAAATCAAAATTTGGTTTATGCAGGAATTTCATCATGGAAAGTTTCTTTAGCATCCCCCAAGACAAAAGCCATTCAAACACATTACGACTCAAGACAAGAGCAGCAAAAAGATTGGCAACGATACCAAGAACGAGAGTTACAGCAAATCCCTGTAATGGGCCACTCCCAAGCTCCATGAGAATAACCGATGGAATAATCAGACTAACATTAGAATCAAAAATGGCACTAAAAGCCTTATTGAAGCCAATAAAAATGGCTTGCCTGACAGGAACTCCTACCTCAAGCTCATCTCTAATCCGTTCATAAATAAGCACATTCGCATCAACCGCCATGCCTATAGTCAAAATAATACCCGCAATCCCTGGCAGAGTCAGGGTAAAATGAAACTGAGCCAGTAATCCCAAAAGCAAGAGGAGATTGACTAATAAGGCAATGATGGAAACCAGTCCTGCAAGCCTATAATAAAAAACCATAAAAAGGACTACAGAAGCAAAGGCAGCTAGGGCGGCGTTGATGCCGCTGACTATGGAATCTCTCCCAAGAGAGGGATCCACTCCCCTTTCTTCTAAAATCTTCACGGGGGTCTCAAGCGGATTTTCAAGAACACTGGCAAGATCTTCCGCTTCTTTGGGACTCATATTCCCACCAGAAATGACGGCGCTTTTAAAAATAGCCGTTTGGATAACAGGCGCACTTTTCACTTCCCCATCTAGGACAATGGCTAACCTTTTACCTATATTATTTGAGGTGATCTCACCAAATCTCTTTGCCCCTGCCTCATTGAATTCGATCACCACGGTAGGTCGTCCTACTTCGTCGAATCCTCTAAAAGCCCGTTTGACATACTTCCCTCCCATCTCTTCCCTTTTCTTTACAAGGATCCATGCTTCCGTTTTATTCCCTTTTGATATCTCTTGAGAAAAAGGAAGAATCTCATAGCCAGGAGGGATTTTTTCTTGTCCAGATTGGATGGCGGCTATCATCTTATCCGAGTCAGGATGCACTAGCCTAAATTCCAGTTTAGCGACTTTGGAAAGCTGTTCTTTGGCCGCAGCCTTCTCTGATTCGGATAGGCCGGGTATTTGCACGCTGATTCGCCGTTTGCCTACCGGTTGAATAATTGGTTCAGAAAGACCAAACTTGTCAACCCGCTTGCGAATGACCCCGATAGCCTGATCGAGCGCCCCGGGAGTGGGTTCGCCTTGGAGTTCTAGCAAGAAAGCTGTTCCTCCTTTTAGATCGAGCCCAAGCCTTATCTTTTTTTCTAGCGGGAAAAGGGAAAATATTGCATTAAAGAGAATCGAAAGAGTAGAAGCCAATCCTACCCATCTTTTGATTCTGTCCTCGACGGCAGTAAAATACCAGATGAGGGTAATAAGGAAAAAAAGGGCCGTAGCAAAAGAAAAAAATAGCATTTTACTAATACCCCTTATCAAATTTCAAAATAAGCTCCCCACAATCATTTATATAAACAGTCCTAATCTTTGGGAGCTTTTGCAAATCTCTTTTTTTGATAAGCAAACAATCACTCATCCAGTTTTACCTTTGGCATCCTTCGATTCTTTTGTTTCTTTTGGTTCTTCTTTTACAGTTTTCGTTACGGTGGTCAGAGCACTTTTCAATACTTCAATTTTGACATTTTCAGCGACCCGAATGACAACGGTTTTTTCCTTGACATTAGTCACTACTCCTAAAATGCCTCCAGAAGTAATCACTCTGTCCCCGGTTTCAAGACTGGCAATGAGCTTTTCTTGTTCTTTTTTTTGTTTCTGCTGAGGCCGAATAAGCAGAAAATAGAAGATTCCAAATATGAGAATCGTCGTTACAAAAAAGGTCATTGGGGGAGGGCCTTCTGGAACTTGCTGGTTGGCCCCTGGGCGACCATGGGGTTGCGGGAGAGGAGGTGGCGCCATACTAAACCAGAATTCAACATTACTTTTCATAGAATTTCTCTTCGTTTTAAATTTACTTTGTTATCTTTTTATTTCTCCATCTAGTTAACAAATCCATCCATTGTCCATTGCCAATGGATAGTCTCATTTCCTTCATCAATCTGTTGTAAAATGAGAGATTATGCATAGACAAGAGCATTATACCAAGAATTTCTTGAGATTTTAACAGATGATGGATATAGGCTCTACTAAATTTTCGACAAGCATAACAGGAACATTTTTCCTCTATAGGTAATCCATCTTTTTTAAAGCTGGCATTTTTTAAATGGAGGATTCCTTCCTCAACGTAGGCTGATCCATGTCTGGCTAGCCTAGTAGGTAATACGCAATCAAAAAGATCTATACCTAAATCCACCATCTGGATGATTTGCCATGGATGGCCCATCCCCATGACATACTTTGGATAGGAACTATCCATAAAAGGGCTAAGGGCTTCGATAGTCTTGAGGCTTTCCTCTTGCGGCTCTCCAACGCTTAAACCGCCAATGGCAAATCCATCAAACCCTATTTTCAAAAGTTCTTCAAAGCAATACTGACGCAATTCTTTCTTAGTGCCTCCTTGAACAATGCCAAAGAGCAAAGGGTTTGTAGAACGTTCTACCATTTCAGTCCCCCAATGCTTTTCCCAGCGCTCTTTACCCATTTTAGCCCAACATATCGTCCGTCGAGTGGCCTCAACTAAATCCTTTTCCTTAGAAGACCAAGGCGGGCAATGATCAAGACTCATTACAATATCGGCTCCCAGTTCAATTTGAGCATCGATTACCGATTCAGGAGTCAGCAACAATGAAGAACCATCAATCGGGGATTTGAATCGTACCCCTTCGGGTAAAATTTTACAGAAAGAAGAGAGGCTAAAGAGCTGAAATCCTCCACTATCAGTAAGAATCGCTCCTTCCCATCCCATGAATTTATGAAGTCCTCCTGCCTCCTTAATGATCTGGATTCCAGGGCGAAGACTTAGATGATAGACATTGGCCAAAACCATCTGGACGCCATCTTTTTCTAGATCTTTTGGGAAAACCGCTCTGACAGTCGCTGCTGTTCCTACAGGCATAAAACAGGGAGTTGCCACTTCCCCATGCGGAGTAAATAGCCTTCCTAACCTAGCCTTCGAACCCGCTACCTCTTTAATGACTTCAAATTTCATCACTATTGTTTCTGTTATGTAATAAAAGAGAGTTGGTTCTTTAAGCCAATTGTAGACTATACTATACCACTGCAATCCATTTTGTTCTTGCCCCTATGCGCCACCCATTGATACAAAAAAAAGAAGTGCATTTATGCCAGAATAAAATCAAAAAAAACATAACGATACAGTTTGCAGTTAACATAATGGGTATCTTTTTTCGGAAATTACCGAAGCAAAGATGAAATAATTAACTTTATGCCAGAACTTCGTAAAGATCCTTTTGTGCCAAATCGATGGGTCGTTTTTTCTCCTGAAAGAAAACAAAGGCCTGTAGAATACACTGTAGTGACTCAAAACAATCATAGAGAAATTTTCGATGCCTTTTCTTGGGGGAAAGAAAAACTCACTCCTCATGAAGTTTTCGCTTTTAGACCTAAGGATAGTCCCTCCGACTCCCCTGGTTGGATTGTTCGCGTTGTCCCCAACAAGTATCCCGCTTTACGTATTGAAGGCGATCTCCAAGCCGAGGGTATTGGAATGTTTGATCGCATGAATGGGATAGGTGCTCATGAAGTCATCATCGAAAATCCCGATCCAACAGTCGAGCTTGCCGATCAAACAGTTGAAGGCATTTCATTAGTACTAAAAGCCTATAGGGAGAGGATTCTTGATTTACAACAAGATATTCGCTTTCGCTATATTCTCATCTTTAAGAACAAAGGCAGGATGGCCGGGGCTACAATCATTCATCCGCATTCTCAATTGATAGCCTTGCCCATAGTCCCTCGCGAAGTTAAGGAAAAAATTGAGCAGGCTAAAAGGCATTTTGAAATGAAAGAAAGAAGCCTTTTTGCCGACGTATTATATGAGGAACTGAGAAATGGGAAAAGGATTGTTTTAGAAAACTCTTTTTTTGTAGCTTTTTGCCCATGGGCAAGCCGCTTCCCATTTGAATCTTGGATAATGCCAAAATTCTCTTCCTTGGATTTTTCTGCTCTTGACGATAATCAGATCATGCTTTTAAGCGATATTCTTCAAAATCTTTTGAAGCGATTGAAAAAAGGCTTAGAAAATCCAGACTATAATCTTGTTCTGCAGACAGCTCCGCTTCGTAGTTCTCGACGTGAGTATATGACTGCAGTAGAAGTCGATTACCGGTGGCACATTGAAATTCTACCAAGGATTTCTTTCCTTGCAGGATTTGAATTAGGTAGTGAATTTTTCATCAATCCAATCTATCCGGAAGAAGCAGCCGATTTTCTTCGACAAATTCGTAAGATATAGTTTGTATAGTTTTGTATGATAGCCAATAAACAATTTTAATTGTTATGAACATTCTTCTTCTCTGGCACATGCATCAACCCGACTACATTGATCATGCTACCAATGTGGCGCTCATGCCATGGGTCAGACTCCATTCGGTTCATAGCTATCTGGACATGTTGGAAATGGTTGAAAGATTTCCAGGACTCAAAACGATATTTAATTTTACGCCGGTGTTGCTTGAGCAGATTGAAAAACTAGTAGAAAAAGAAGCAAAAGACTTCGTTGAAATTTTAACCAGAATCCCCGCCACCGAACTTAATCCGATCCAAAAACAAAAGATTTTGGAAAATTTTTTCAAAGCCAATTATGAAACCATGATTCGGCCAATACCTCGGTATTATGAACTCTTGCAAAGAAGAGGCAAGGTAGTTAATTACGCAAGATTAGAAGAATTAACCTCGCTTTTTAATCCTCAGGATTACTTAGACATACAAGTATTTTATAATCTGGTCTGGTGTGGTTATGCTGCCCGAAAGCAGTATCCTTTTCTAAACGAATTAAGAAAGCAGGGAGGAAATTATACCGAAGAGCAGAAAGAAGAGCTTTTGAAAATTCATCATACCATCCTTTCCTCCATCATCCCAAAGTATAAAATGGCTCTGGATAGAGGCCAGATCGAAATCACCACCTCTCCCTACTATCACCCTATTCTTCCTCTTATCTATGACACCAACTTTGCTCGCCGCTGCATGCCCTACGTCAACCTCCCCTCTCAATTCAAAGCCCCCGAAGACGCCTTGAACCAACTGAAGCTAGGCCAGGAAAAAATAAAGAGTGTTTTTGGTAGAGCTGTCCGTGGGGTTTGGCCATCAGAAGGCTCAGTCTGTCCAGAACTTCTGCCACTTTTCAAAGAAGCGGGATTTGATTATTTTTTTACAGATGAATCCATTCTCTTCCGTAGTCTTGAACTTGATCCTCACTGGCGTGGGAAACATGAAGATCATCTCCTTCTTTTCCAGGGTTGGCGGGTAGAGTTACCAGAGGCTGCTCTTTGTGCTCTCTTCAGGGAAAGGCCCCTGTCGGATTTTATTGGATTCAAAGCTTCCCAAAACGATCCATTACAAGCGGCCAATTTTCTTCTCCATAGCCTTGAGAATACCTGCAAACATATTGATCCTAAAAGAGGGGCAATTCTTATAGCTCTGGATGGTGAAAATGCTTGGGAGTCTTTTAACGATGGGGGAGAGGCATTTCTTAGTTCCTTCTATAGAGGACTTGTTGAACATCGTAATTTAAGAACAACTCTCGCTTCTGAGTATTTTGACACCTATCCCCCAACTACTACTGTTTACAAGCTTTATACCGGTTCATGGATCAACGCTGACTTCGATATATGGATTGGAGATAGCGAGGAGAATAAAGCTTGGGAATGGCTGGGGAAAACCAGAGAATTTTTAACTAAAAATTCAACTAAAGAAGGGAATTCTTCTGAGCTTAAAAGTTGGAAATGTCTTTATGCTGCCGAAGGCAGTGACTGGTTCTGGTGGTATGGTCCAGATTTTTCCACTGATTCCGACCAGCTCTTTGATGAGCTCTTCCGCGCTCATCTTAAAAATGTGTATGGGTTTTTAGGCTTCACCCCACCGCCTTATCTAGACCTGCCTATCAATGTTCCTTCCCTCCCTGTCCCTTATATTTTTCCCAGATTGTACATCAGCCCAAAATTAACAGGAAGACTCGAAAATTATTTTGATTGGGTTGGTGCCGGCTTCCTTGACATTTCGGTTCAACAAACCGCTATGTACCAATCGAATCGGATTGGCAAAAAACTGTTCTTTGGTTTTGATAAAAACAATTTTTACCTCCGGTTAGACTTAGCAGCAAAACCAGAAATTGTGGTCGTTGACTTTATCTCTCCGGCCATACATAGAATCGAATGCGTCGCCAAAGATGGTAACCTATGGGATAAGAAAATTGAAGCCATGGACAGTGCAGGTATTTTTCAGCCTGTGGAAGGAACAATAGAGGTCTTTTGGGATGATTTCTTTGTCCTTGCTGTTCCTGTAGCTTCCATAGGTTGGAAAGAAAATAGTCAAGTTAGTTTTTTTGTAAGGATTCTTAATCATGAACATCTAAGCCTGGAACGATATCCTGAAAGAGGGACTATTGATTTCGTATTTCCTTCTGAGGATTTTGAGTTACAACAATGGTTCATCTAAAAAAGATCGATATTCTTTGGGTTGTCCACTTTCATCAGCCCACAGGTGTTTTTGCTGAAACCAAGAAAAAATTTACTCATAAGGCCACCCTCCCTTTCCTTCAATCGATTAGGAATCATCCTCAAGTCCGACTTTCTCTCCATTTTAGCGGCAACTATCTAGTCTATCTCCAAGAAAATGAAAAAGAGGTTATAGAACTGATTCAAAAATTGATTACTGAGAAGCGGATTGAACTTCTTGGAGGAGGATTTTATGAACCCATCTTTTGTTATATTTCCAATGAGGATAGCTTGCTGCAGCTTGAAAAATTGAATCGGTTTTTAAAAAACACCTTCGGTCAGTCTCCTAAGGGAGCTTGGCTAGCTGAATCAATATGGGAACCTTATTTTGTCGAGCTACTCTGCCGATCTGGGTATCAATATACCATTCTAGAGGACAGTCTTTTTGAAAATGCTGGTATAACACCCGCCGAAATCAGCCAGCCATTTCTTACTCAATTCAACCAGCACGCCATTCATGTGTTTGCTTATCATTCATCCTTCTCAAAAGAAATTCCTTTTAAAGATATCAAAGATATCCATTCCTCATTCGTACAAATAAGCCACAGGGAAGGCATGCAACTTCTTTGCATTGCTCAAAATGGAGAGCTATACGGTTTTTGGCCTGATACCAGAGAGCAAATTTATCATAGGGGTCGACTTGAAGACTGGTTGCAATATCTCGAGAATAACTCATCTTGGATTCAAACCAGACTGCCATCGGAATTCATTGATGGATGCTGGCCAATAATCACCCTGCCTTCAGGGGGGAGAAAAGAACTACAACCTTTTTGCTTACCGCATAAAGCCACATTAGATTACATTTCCGCACTCAATGACTTAAAGGTCAGATTTGATGCTGATAGATTCCTCAAGTTTTTTCGTGGAGGTCACTGGTTAACCTTCCTCTCTAAGTATCCCGAAGCTAATCACATCCATAAAAGAATGCTTCAAGTCAGCGCCAAAATCCGATTATTGCCCAAGGAATTCCAGGAAGAAATCTTTGACTGTCTGTTGGCAAGTCAAGGACATACAGTGTATTGGCATGCCTTTAAAGACGGTCTTTTTGGTAATTATATTCGAGATTCAGCCTTTTATCATATTCTTAAGGCTGAGAAAATGATCAAAGAAAAAGCAGCGCATCTTTTACCGCCTATTGAGCAAAATGATTTTGATGCAGATAAGTTCCCAGAAATTTTCCTCCGCTCTTCCCACTGTTCTTTATGTATTGAACCTTTGTATGGTGGCTCCATCACCGAGTTTAATTTCCTACCCACCTCTTATAACTTAGCCAATACCTTAAAACGACATCCCTGTTATTTCCCTGAACCTGTTCCTCCAGATATGTATATCGAAGATTGGCATCAAAGGACTCTCTTTCTAGATCATTTCGTTCCTTTATCCACTTCAGCCTATGATTTTATCAACGGTTCTTTTTTGGAATATGGGGATTTTGTCAATCAGCCCTTCACCATTGTGGAGCTCGTCCAGAATGCAAAGGGATTATCCGTTGTATTGGAAAGAAATGGAGGACTATATTTTATAAACAAAAAGTTCCATTTTACAATTAGAAAGGAATACATTCTTTCTCCTCATGGAGAACTTTATGTGCATTACACCATCACTAATAACGATACGGTCCCAATAGAACTTCTTTATTGTTGTGAAATCAATTATTCGATCCTTTCAGTTGATTCCCTAGACCGTTATATCCTCATTAAGGATAAAAAACTTAACCCAGGCATGATTTTTGAACAAGAGCAGGTGAGCGAATGGACCATTTATGACAAGACCCGAAATCTTGCTTGGCAATGGATTATCCCCGAAGAACCCGTACAAATTTATCACTTTCCTATCTATACGGTCAGTTATGAAAGGGGATTATTCGCGAAAGACTACCAAGGATCCACTTTTGAGATCCTTAAGTCTTTCCACCTGCAGCCTAAGGAAAAGATGACATTGAAAATAATTACAAAATTTCTAAATTCCTAGATTGAATTTTTTTGAAAAGTTTCGTAGCTTTCCTGTCAAGGTGAAAAAAGTATTACTATTACTCATTTCTTGTTCATTGGTTTTTCTAGCTTGCTCTAATAAATCAAAAAAAATTGAATCAGAAGGATCTAAAGGCGCCAAAGCTGGGAAATTGCCTGAAAAAGCAAACGAACCCCAGCCTGGTGGCAGTTCTTCTGGAACAACAGGAGAAAGCACAGCCGGTAGTCCTTCTACATCCAATCCTCCTGTTTCTGGAGAATATAAACCATGGGGATCTTCTGGAGGTTCGCAGGCACAACAACCCACAAGTAAATATCCAAAAGGGATATCAGTCCCTGGAAAGCCTGGATACGTAAAAAGCCCTTATGCTCCAGATGCGGGTTTGGTGGATGTTAGGGGATTTCCTCCAGGAACGGAAGTCCGTTGTCCTTACACAGGCAAGATTTTCGTTGTCCCCTAATGCTGCAAGCTATTGCTCCCATCCGATTGGAATTGGGTGTTTTTGTAAGTAGTCCTAGTAGCTAGCCTGTTCTTTGGCCTCTTTCCTAAGAATAGGCTGGCTACGAGCTCATTATTGGTAAAAGAAAGTATCGGCTCGTCAGCTAGGCAAATTTGGGGAAGAGGAGAGAAGAGCCGCTGCTTTCTACCGATACGCCGATTCACATTTTTTGTGGTCAAGGAAGATCATTGGCAGCTCCTGAAGCCTAAGACTTCGTTTGGTTAAGATCTGGAAAGTATGGTGCAGGCAACTTTGTAGGGTTTCTCAAAACCACTTTGAATCAAGCAAAAGGACAAGTTCTCGTGTAAAAGATCGCTCATAGACTTACCAACAATCAAGCGCCCCTTGGTCTACCTTTTTGGAAGATCGATCATAGCTGGATAGAGTATCAAACTGCAAGCCGTTTCGATAAGGTGAAACTCCAAGTCTTTGAAGGCAATAGGAGAAAGGCTCCGCATGGCAGTTCGTAGAGCCAAAACTAACCTTTGTGTAGCCGGTTATAGAGGTGCTTTGAAAGAGTAAGCTCCAAAGTGTTCGTGTTGGAGAGGAGAAAAACCGCTGTGAAAGGTGTGCTGCTTTCTCTTCCGGTCATCCAAAGGATTTAGTCGGAGTATCCATACCAAATGGGCGTTGAATATCATAATCGCTGTTTTAAAGATCTCGCTCTAGAGGATCTCGCTAGAATAAATATTATCACTGGAGATAACGCTGCCGGTAAATCGACGATACTTGAAGCTATTTTTATTGCTTGTAATCCCCATCTACAGGCAATACGCATGTTAAATGGCTCTCGCATTCCTCCTTTACCTATTTTACAAAAAGATAATTTTTTCAGTTTGGTAGAACGTTATTTTAATGACCCATACTCTAGAATTGTTTTTGAAGTTGATAAGAAAAATTCGGATTCCTCTGAAAAGTGGAAGGTAGAGATGATAATACTTCGCCGTTTATCTGAATTTAGTACTCCTTCCTCTATACCTCCTTTTCAAGAACCTTGTTTAGAATTTAAAATTACTGAAAATAATAAACCTGAAAAGAAACCTGAAAAGATCTTGATTGGATTTACTGATAACAATCTGGTTCAGCAGCATGGCCCTTTCAAAGAAATTTTGCCCAATAAGTTCTTTTTTAGTAACAGTATTCAAATTCCATCTGAATCTGCAGGAATTTTGTCCTCTCTTATTGAAAAAAAAGAAGAGAGTGTTCTCTTAGATGCTTTTAAAAAGGTATACCCTGAAATCGAAGATATTCTTATATTGGTACCCGCAGACTTTCCGAATGGAGCTGTTTTTTTTAAAATAAAAGATCCAGACATAATAATTCCCTCTACCCTCTATTCTTCTGGTACTCATAAATCATTTACTATTTTGCTCGCGGCTGCAGACCCTAGGCTCAAACAACAAGGGATCATTCTGGTTGATGAGATAGAAAATGGTATTCACTGGAGTAGAATGCAGAGTTTCTGGCGATTGTTAGACGATGTTACCACAAAAACCCAAATACAGGTTTTTGCAACAACTCATAGCTATGAATGCCTTGAAAGTTTTGTCGATATCATGAAGAAACCCGTTGAATTTACAATTATCCATGCAAAAAAGGATCCTAAAACTAATGAGTTTTCGGCATCCGTAATTCCTGGAGAATTTGCTGAATCAGCCATCAAATCCCGGCTAGAAATACGATGATTCCCATCTGTTTACTAGTGAAATGAATAATCAAAATAATATCCCTCCCATAGAAAAAGAAGACCTTCTTATTATTTGCGAAGGAGAAGCAGACGAAGTATTTCTGAAAAAGTTAGGAGAGAAAAACCAGTTTAATGAATATGTGGTATGGAGTGCAGATGGTAGAGATAAATTTCCTGAAAAATTTAAAGCGGCTATAGCGAATTTTAAAGATCATAAAAAGTCCCATCTTATATTGTTTATTGCCGATGCGGGAAATGAGCCGAATAGAACTTTTAAAGAAATCGTAAACCAACTGAAAAAAATAACAAAAGTTTCAAATTTTCCGAAGAGTTGCTGTAAGGTTGCTTCTAATAAAGGATATCCGGCTGTAAAAATTCACCTTCTGCCAGACTGCAATGAACCAGGCGCACTGGAAACTCTTTGTTATAGTGTAATGAAAGAAAATCAACAAATTGCTGAGTGTATAGAAAAATTCGCCAATTGTACTAATACTATTAAAGATTGGCCAATAGAACGAAGGGATAAGGCTTATGTGCAATGTTTTATTGCTTCTACAAATCAAGAAGATCCTAATAAATCGTTACGTTTTTACCTGACCAATACAAGTTTCAAATTCGATCATGATGCACTAAAACCCTTAGTCAAAGTTATAAAAAATTCTTTAATGGCCGCAAAGGAGCAAGCCAATGGATAGAAACTCTTCTAAGCTTGCCTTAGAAAAGTCTTTATAAAGATATTATCGATTTTAGTTTTGAGTATTCTCAGTGAAACCGGTGGCATGCCTTTCTTGTTCAGGATTAAGGCCTTCCTCCAAAGCTTACATAATCGTCTAAATCCAAAAGATCAAACCAACTTCCTATATCCTCTCGATCAGGAGCAATTTGCTCAAGAGAGGTGACAAAAAACTTTTTTGATTCAAGATCAGAAGGGCCGCTTCGCTGCAGAAAACTAGACCAGTTTTCAATTTGCCAAGAAGCTAAGGAAAGAGGTGATATTTTTAAAATTTCTTTCAAAACTTCTTTATCTGATGAAGTTTTAGAAAGAATCTCCAAAAACTGTTTTTCATTAATCTGAAGGAAAGAAAAGAGCTTTTGATCCATGGGACAATTGAACTTATACTCCCCGATCTTTCCTTTGAGCAATGCTCTCCCTTTGTCAATCACTCTAGGGAGCAGTACGAACCCGCCTAATTGCACTCTAGGACTTCGAGGGGGATGTTGTGTCAAATCGAAAGGATCATAATCCATCTTCTCTAGAAATTAGTTTAGAGCCAGTTTTAGAATTAACTATAGGAGAGGGACCGTAGGCCAACATTGAATTCGAATTGATCAGTTAGTAGCCGCCACAGAAGGCCGAGCATGATTGCTAGATTCAGCATTCATTTCAGCCATCTGTTTGAGCCAATTATTGTACTCCTCCTGAGACTCAACCACAAGATAGCCTTTCATAGCAAAATGGCCGACTCCACAAAGTTGACCACAGGCAATCTCAAATCTTCCCGTTTTGATAGGAGTAAACCACAGTGGTATAGTCAATCCTGGAATTGCATCCCTTTGTATCCGCATTTGAATAATATAGAAATTATGGACTACATCCTTGGAACCAATCTGAACCAGTAAAGGTTTTCCCACAGGTACATGCATCTCGTTCATCGTAACAATATCATCTTTAGATGCCGGATCAGTTTTATCGAGACCTATGGGATTCATAGGATCAATGAGAAAATTATCCCGCCTCCCCAGCTTACCATCAGCTCCAGGATAATGGAAAAGCCATCCAAATTGTTGAGCAATAGCCTCCACTACAATCGCCTCAGAAACCGATGGGGGATTCAAAACCCGTTTGCCCCATAGTGGAATGGAAAAGCCGAAGAGTAAAACCATCTCAACAAAAATAACTCCCCATTCCAAATGCTTTGGCCAATCAGCTTTCAACCCTTCATAGCTAGCTTTAGGATGCCTTTTGCTGCTAAACTTCACCAAAGAATAAACAAAAAACGAAGACCAAATAACAAAAAGAATAAGCATAAACCATAAGATCAACTCCATGAATTGATCTACTTGGTGTCCATGTTCAGCAGCATTTGGGGAAATACCTGTAAGTTCCAACAAAAGTGCGATCATAATTCCTTTCTATACTCCGCGTTCAACACTAAACTGAGGGCTTGTTTCTTGAGGTTTGGTGGCATCTTCAACTTGTCTTTCTCGTTCCAAAGCCGCTTCTTTTCTATTCATTTTTATAAAAAACGAAATGAAAAGTCCAAAAACTAACCCCAACAACCCTAGGAGAAATAGAACTGCTGGTAACATCCCCTTCGTCGCCGGAGAGTTAGGAACCGAGCAAATGCCACAAGAAAAAGCTTTGTCTATAGTAAGAACTAATAGCAACCCTACATATCCAAAGATCCCGCTTTTCATTCAACAACTCCTAGTTAAGTTTGCTTATTTTATCTGTTAGGCCCAAAAATGACTTTTTTAGAATTTTTAATTTTTCCACAGTCTTTCTTCTTCATTGTCTTCTTGTAGATCCAAGAATTCAGCATAATCGGGAGGTGGAGCTTTTGATTTTCTAAAAAGATAATAAATAAAAAACCCAAGAGCTGCCCATACAACAAACACAATAGTTACCAGAAAGAATCCTGCCCAATCCTCTTTTTCAAAACCCCTCGTTACCCCTGTCATTGAAAAGATCTTTTGATCATTACATAGTGATTGAAAATAAAGCAAAAATAGAACAACAGCAGTAAAGGCTAGGAGATAGTTTTTCTTATTTTTCCTATTCTGGTAGTGTATTTTCATCAGGTTTAATAAATTTTCATTTTCTTCATCTTTAATAGGAACCATATCCCATAGATAACAGCCAAAATGCCAAACAAAAAAGACCCTACTCCTAGCCATACATACAAAAGCTCATGACTTTGTATATAGCTGTAGATTGACCAGACTCCAAAAGTAAGAAACAAAAGTGTGGCTAGCGTTATAAACACCAAGTGGAATTGTCGAAGGGACATATTTTTTTCCTTTATTTATTTTCCTATAGAATCAAAATAAGAAGCTACTAATAATAAAAATAAAGCCAAAACAAAAAGGATCGCAAGACCAATAAGATGATGGATAGTCTTTTTCTCCCAAAAAATATGCATCAGGATCCCTAAAGCCAACAATGCCTGTACACCAGCAATGACTAATCCTGCAGCAATATTCATTCCCCCTAAATGAAGATATGAAACGGCGACATTGACCAAAGCAAGTATTACCAAAAATCCAAAAACGATGAAATAAGACTTAATCCGCTTTTTTTCCGTCTGAATTTCTTCACTCATTGTAGCCTTCTCCTTTATATAAAGTAGTAATCCTCATTAAAACAGGTAGAGTGTTGGGAAAAGAAAGATCCAAACTAGATCGACAAAATGCCAAAAAAGCCCTGCTACTTCGACCCTATTGGCTAAATGTTCTGGATTGGTTCTATATAAGGCCGCTCCTGGTCCCCAAAAATAACCCAAGACTAATAATCCGCCTAAAATATGAAGCGCATGAATCCCAGTCATCGTAAAATAGGTGGCCAGGTAGGTATTATACTTTGGAACGAAATTAGACCACCAGCGAATTTCCTTTTTAGGGATTTCTAGGACTTTCTCTTCTCCCTCAGGCTTAGAAAAAATGGATTTTAATTGAAAAAGAAAATCTCCGGCATTTTCAGGATCAGGCTTAATTTTTAGGACATCAGAATGGATGGCTTCCTCTTCTGTCATCGCCAAATGGCCTGTAATTTCCTGTCCACTATTCAAGATTATCCCGTAATGATGGAACTTATCTTTATATTCCACAGATTTAACGCTGAGAAACAACACCCCACAAAAAAGAGTGATCCCAAGCCATTTTCTATAATTAGAAAATTGCCGCATCTTTAAGGAACTCCACGCCATAACCATCGTGATACTCGAACTAATAAGCACCATGGTATTAAAGAGCCCCATGGGCACATTAAGGATATGATGCGGCCAATGGGTAGCACCTAGCCTTAGAAAAATATAGGCTGAAAAAAGGCCTCCAAAAAGCATGACCTCAGAAGCTAAAAACAACCAAATCCCGACCTTTGCATTATAAAGACCGGTATCCGGTCTGGCAGTCACTGTATAGGGGATCTCCATTTTAAAAACCTCTCCTCTTTCTTTTCTTTCTTCTATATGTTTTTTACTATCAAAAAGAAACCTGGGACAATTTTCCTTCTTTATTTAGTCTTTCATCCGATTCCCATTGCGGTAAATAATCCTGTTTGTATCCCGGGACACTATACTCGTAAGGATCCCTATAAACCGCTACAGGATGCAGAAAATTTCCATGTCCTGGAGGGGTGGGAGTTGCCCATTCAAGGGTTGTTGCTTGCCAGGGATTATCATCAGTTACCTTTTTACCTGCAAATAAACTCCAGAAGAAGTTAATAATAAAGGGAATTTGAGCAATCGCTAAAGCCCAGGCAGAAAAACTCATTACCTGATTCAACCACAAGACATTCTGAGCCATCTGCCAGCCCGCACCTCCATCGTACCATCTTCTATGAACGCCCGCAAACCCTTGCACGAGCATGGGGAAAAAGATGCCATTGAAAAATATAAAAGTGGGCCAAAAATGAATTTTACCAAGAAATTCATTCATGTATCTGCCCGTAGCCTTTGGGAACCAGTAGTAAATTCCTGCAAAGAGAGCAAGCAGGGAAGCAGGAGCCATCATGTAATGGAAATGTCCGATTACATAATAGGTGTCATGGAGTACCACATCGGAAGCTGTCCATCCCAGGGGCAAACCCGTTAATCCTCCTATGCCAAACATTGGTAGCCAGGCAAGGGCAAAAAGCATTGGGACATTAAAGCGGATAGAAGCTCCCCAGAGTGAAAGAAGCAAGACCGTTCCCAAAAGAACGGAAGGAATAGAGATGATTGTTGTAAAGATCTGGAAGAACGATGTTACTGCCTGTCCCATGCCTGTCATATACATGTGATGGGCCCAAACAATCATCGATAAAAAGCCAATGGCCAAAAGCGAATAAACGAATACCTTATAACTCCAAAGCGGTTTTCTAGTATTATTCGCAAAGATCTCCCCCACAATTCCCATGGTAGGAAGAATCTGAACATAGACTTCAGGATGGCCCAAAAACCAGAAAAGATGCTGCCACAGAATCGAGGAACCTCCCCCACTAATATCCGCATGCTTGCCATTAATAATTAAGCCTTCAGGAGAAAAGAAGCTTGTTCCAAAAAGCCTGTCCATCAGCTGCATGATCGCTGCTGATTCTAATGGTGGGAAAGCAAGGAGCAACAAAAAGGCTGTGACTAATTCACTCCACACAAAAACAGGCAGGCGCATCCAGCTAAGCCCTTTTGTTCTTAACTGAATGATGGTGGTAATGATGTTCACTGAGCCCAGCAAACTTCCTGTGATATTAAAGGCCATACCGATAAGCCAAAGGGTTTGGCCATTAAAAATGGGATGAAAACCCGGCCCCATATCAGCAAAATCAGCCAGTGGCGTATACGAAGTCCATCCCGATTTCGCTGCTCCTCCAGGCACAAAAAAACTGACCATCATAATGAGCACTCCCACAAAAAACAACCAGAAACTGGCCATATTCAGCCGAGGGAAGGCCATATCAGGTGCTCCAATCTGTAAGGGAACCACAAAATTGCCAAACCCAGCAAAAAGCGCAGGCACCAACGCCATAAATATCATCATGGTGCCGTGCATCGCCCCAAATGAATTATACAACTGCGGGGTCATCACTCCACCTGGAGCCATTGATGAGCCTAACAACTTTTCAAGAATAGGCCCAAAAATAGGAATCGGTTTTCCAGGAAAAGAAAGTTGCCAGCGCATCAACACCATCAAGAAAAAGGCAAAAAGGGCCACAAACAGCGAGGTCACCATGTATTGGTAACCGATCATTTTATGATCGGTAGAAAAAACGTACTTTCTTATCCAAGAGATTTCTTCATGGCCTTCATGATGACCATGTGCTGCCTGAGAAGTCATAGACATTTCAGAATCCATACGCGTTCTCCCATTATATGTTATAACATGTATATACTATTCATTTTCTCTTTTTAAGCAATCCACAAAAACATGCTTTTTCTTATTAATAAAATTGATTTGATTTAAAATTCAATGCGATTTTTTCTGCTTTCTATTCTCCAAGGGTGGATAACTCTGTTGTCTTCCACGCTCCCTCTTTTTTCCCATATTTTTCTCTAAACTGTTTGACTTCACTGGCCTCGACCTTATCGCCATGATTACCCCAAGAATTGCGAATAAAGGTCATAATGGCAGCAAGCTTTTCGTCGTTTAAGGCAGTTTTCCAGCCTGGCATTACCCCATTGTAATTTTGTCCATTGATCTTAAGTTCTCCAGAAAGACCGTTTAACAATATGGCCGCCAATCTTGCCTTGCTCCCAATGACATACTCTGAATTTGCCAGTGGAGGATATTGCCCAGCCATACCCATACCACTGGGCTGATGGCAAGCTGCACACATGGCTTGGTATTGCTCCTGCCCAATGGCCATAGGATCAGCAGCAACAGCTTGTGGTTTTTGCAAAACCTTCTCTTTTGGTTTCTCTTTTGGCATATACCCCCAAAAGAGGCTAGTGGCGTCGAAGACCGACGATCGCCATCCCCCTGTTTCAAATACCAAGATATACACTACCACCGACAAAATAATAAAGGATAGGAGCCAAAACCAACTAGGAATTTTTCTATTCGATTCTTCCCCTAGAGGGGGTTGCGGGATGCCTGTCGGTTGGGGATTCTTTTCGTTTTCTCTCATTGCTTTTTGGGTTGGGTAGGATAAGATCTATCAAGAGAAAGCAGATATGCTACCAGAGCTACAGCTTCCGGTGAGGGCATGATTTGCATCCCATTAGGAAGGGTTCTATCCAGTTCTGGGGGTAGAGCTTGGGGATTCCTTTTTCCTTCCGCTCTGACTTTCCGAAAAAGATATTTGTAAGGGGGCATAATCGTTCCAGGAAATATTTGATTGGGTTCATATAAAAGAATATAAAACCAGCTTGAATCTTTTTTCCTCTTCCCAATATTAGAAAGATCAGGTCCTATTCTCACAATCCCTAGAAACGGATTGGTCTCATGATAATAATCCACTGGCAAAGTTCTTCGGTTTCCCCATCCTCTGGCAATGTCCGAACCCATATTGGCTGGCCTGACTAGTTGCGTATGACATCCTGAACAGCCATTAGCTCCATATACTTGTTGTCCAACTTCAACAAGCCCAAAATTAGGCGGGGGGGTTTCCTCTCCTTCAGGCGAAGGATCTAAAACCTGCGAAGGGATAATGACATAGACAAACCATCCAAATAGAAAACAGAGAAAGATGCCTAAAACCCAAACAATTCGTGCTATCATTGACTACCTTTCCAATCGATTATGAGTTAGATAGATCGCGATAAATTTTTTTCATTCTTTTCGATTCCCTCCTTCTCTACTGGCATTAGGAACATGAGTAGCAAAAGAAAACAATAGGTAAGCTGGGAGAAGAGTATCAGAGTAGCAGACATGCCAGCTCCTCTTAGATAAGGCAACACAGATTCTACTACTTGAGAGAAAGGAAGTTCAGCATTTTCTAATTCCACGCTCTGGACGATCCCTCCTAGAAACAAAAATACAAAAAGAAAGCTTATCCCATACATATTTGTCCAAAATGTGATCTTTAAAAAGGTCTCCGATAGCCACGGTTTTCTAAAAAAATTTGAATAGAGATAATGGGCCATCCCCATGAGAACAAAAGAATAAAAGCCATAGATAAAAAGGACAAGAAAGGCAATTTCTACAAAACTAAAATGAACGAGCCGGCTAACGAATGGCATAGCAATGCATCCATCCCCGACAATCGCAATCAAAAAACAGTAGAAGGCAATCAAAAAATATCTTGAGAAAATGTTCTGCTTATTGGCCTGTATTCTTTTTTTAAGCCTTTGCAATAGATCGATTCCAATGGCAACGGCTCCTAAGATGAGCAAGATTCGAGCTGCAATACCTAGACCTACGATCCAAAGGGGGAAAGGAGCCCCAATCAGGTGAGAAGCACTGGCAAAATTAGAACATAGAAAAAATAGGATTAAGCCCAACCAGCCAAGAAAACTCGAAGATCGTTGACCGTTCCTCCCTTCCACATAATCATAGAGCATAGACAAACCAACAGGAGCCAACCAAAGATGCAAAAACCCTTCATTAAACCACCATTCCATGCTTGCAAAAGAAACACCTCGAATAACTAACCAGTGGAAAAAGATAAAAAGACTGCCAATCGCCCATGGGAACCATAGTAAAGCTATTAGAAGATAGCTATGGGAAAGGCTTCTCAAAAAACTTCCACTAACAAGCAACTTCTTTACAATCCAATAATTCATCAAGGAATAGTTCAAAAGAAGCAGAAATAAGACAAAATCAGGCCAGCCCGCCCATGATAGAGAAGGAATCTCCCCAATGAGAACGGCCATCATCCCAATAAAAATGGATAGATTCCAAAAAAGAGCGGAGCAAAGAAAATAGCCGCTGCCCCTAAATGGTTCCTGAGCATTCTTTCCTATAAGATAGAGTGCATAGGCTAGCCCACCGTTCATTCCCCATCCGTAAGAAAATACAAGAAAAGAAGCCAATCCGATCCTACCAAAGGTCAACCATCCCCACGATCCAAGCAGGCTTGGAATCACTATTTTACCAGCACCCAAAAGAGCAAATCCCATAGATACCAAAAGCCAAAAAAAGGCAGCAACAAGCATAAATATCACAGGAATGAAAAAGGATCTGTCAAGAGAGACTGGTCTAGAAACTCCACTCCCAATCCACTCCTGAGATTCTACCATTGGATTGCTCATCGGTTGCTTTCTCCTATTTTTCAGGCCTTTGTATACCAGGTAAATACACTCCTGAAGCCTTTGGTTTTTTCGATGCCTCCTCTTTCACTACATTTTCCATTGCTTCCTCGATTGGGATATGAACAATCCGCTTTTCTTTGTCAATCCATCCATAAGATGAAAGCCTTTTCTTTGCCTCTAGCTGATCGGCAAGCCGCATTTTTCTTATTTCTTCGGCTCTCTTTTTTTCTGCCAAAGCTTGCTTATTCTGCATGGAAGAAGCATAGAGGAAGGAGAATAAAAGCCCTAAAAGGAAAAGCATGCTGATTCCAACGAGCACGAGCAGATCCTCGAAAATGAGAGGCTTTTTTAGCTTTTGGTTTTGATCCATCTGCTGGGTATTCATCATTTGTCTCCTTCCTTCTTTCAGTTATATACTTCTATCGATTCCTGCAGCCTTGGATCATGGATTGGATATAAACAAACTCTGCTAGCATTTCTCAGATAACCAGATAAAAACACCAATCCCATCCCCACCACGATCGATATTTCTATCCAGCCAACTTCCAGATTTCTCTCAAACTCCATGGGCATAACAATCCAATACAATTCCACAGCCTGCATAAACAACACCCAACTAGCAACCATTGCTAAAAATCGTTCGTTTTTCTTTGTAGCTTGAGGAAGAAGAAATAGGAAAGGCAACGCGAATCGACCAACCACTAACAACAAAGAAACGTAAAACCATCCATCATAGTTTCTTTTTATAAAAAAATCTGTCTCCTCAGGAATATTCCCATACCAAATCAACATGTACTGACTGAATGCCAGATAGGCCCACAGGGCTGTAAAAGCAAAGAGCAATTTACCAAGAAGATGATAATGCTCAGCGTTCATTTGGAGGAGATAACCAAACTTTCGAAGACCAAGAAGAATAAGAATCCAAAGACTTAAACTGGCTCCCGCTGCGCCTGTAAAAAGATAAAAGGCCCAAACGGTGGAACTCCACCTAAACTCAAGAGACATTGCCCAATCGATAGCAAAAAAAGTGAACAGAAAGCCAAAGAGGATAGCAAGGGGATAAGCGATGCGTTTAAGTTTGAGTGAATGCAATGGGTTGCCATCGCCGTCTTGGATACAGGACTGCTTGCGAAAATACCAGCTCACGATACTAAAAAAACAAAAATAAAGCACCGCTCGGAGGCTAAAAAATGGGACATTAAGATAGGAAGCTTTTTCCAAATACTCTTTGAGTTTTTGGATTTCTGGTCTTGTCCATTCGTAAAGATAATGGGTGGAAAAAATGTCGAAGAAGATCGGTAGAGCGAACAGAACAACTAATGGGAATAGTGCAGCTACATTTTCCACCTGTCTTCGTAAAAGAGTGTCCCAGCCAGCATTCGTGACATAATGGAGGATAACCCAAAACAGAGAGCCGGTACATAGACCAAAATAAAACAAAAAAGAAAAAAGCCAGGCATGGAAAAATTCAGATTTGTTGACCAACAGCCCCAATAACGAAATCAACAGCACAATGCTGCCAGCTATTCCTAAGAGTCGAATAACACCTTTGAGTTTTTCTTTAGGGAGCATAGTCCGTTGATGAATAAAGTAGCTGGCATCATTCATTGCTGGATCTCCTTGAGAATTTGTTTTTTTTCCTCAGGCAATGCTTCAAAAGGAACGTTTTGGCTTTTTTGCAAAGCCCTAATGTAGGCAACAATAGCCCATCTTTCTTCCACAGACAGATTGGCCCCATAGCCTAGCATCATTCCCTGACCATGTGAAAGAATATAAAAGATCTGGCCATCTGGTAGCTCCCTTGTATGATCCTGATGATAGTTCGGAACTCCAAAAAGATTAAACCGCGTTGCTATTCCGTTACCATAGCCAGCCAATCCATGGCAAGCCGAGCAGTAAATTTCAAAGTTCTCTTTTCCTTTTTTAAGCGTATCGATCGATAAAGCAATGGGGAATCCTTCTCCCCACTGTTCTCCAATAATGCCTGTAGAAAGATAAGGGTTATCCACCGGCTCCTCCCAACATACTGTTCCACTGACTGGCATTCGGGCTGCCATACCATCTGGAAAAAAGATGCTATAGGCCTGTTCTTTGACTTTCAACTGCCTGACCATGTCAGGAAAAATCTCCAATGGAGGCTTTGGACTTTTCCATCCTCGTAGTCCCGCTGTGGCTATCACTGTAATCACTAAAAGAAAACAAATATAAAAGAAATACCGCATTGGTTTATCTCCGAATGCTCACAACAGCTTGGGCTCCTAATTGTTTTAAAATAAGTTTTGTTTTATCTTCTGAAAAATGTGGATCAGCATTTTCCACTACCAAAAAAAAGCGATCATCCATCGCTTTTTGCGACAACCGTTCCCAATTCCAGACCGATTTATAAGGAGAAGGCATACGGTTAAAAAAGAGCACACCGATAACCGTGCTGAAAGAAGCAAAAAGAATTGTCATTTCAATCAGAACGGGAACAAAAGCTTGAAATCCCAGATACGGTTTACCTTGGACTACCAAAGGATAAAAAAGGCCTTGGAGATGACTACTCAACACCTCCTTAAAGAATGAGGGTCGAGGAGCAGAAATAGCCGTTACCATCACTAGGGCAATAGTCAAGCCAATCAAGCCTCCCACCAAACTAAAAAGAGAGACTTTCGATTTACCAAGTCTCCTGACATGGGCTATTCCATGAATCGGGAATGGAGAATAAACTTCCCATTGCGTATAACCCAATTTAGAAAGCTCCATGGCCGCTGCCATTAGTTTATGGATGGAATCAAATTCAGCTCCTAATCCATAAATATCCTCAGTTCTCTCAGGCTCCATAAAGGGTTCCTTTCTTCAAATCATATTCTTTCCGTTCCATTTCATAGACTAAAGTTTTTACTTCCGAGATCGATATCACTGGGAAAAACCGCGTAAAAAGAAGGAATAGCATAAAGAAAAATCCCACAGTTCCTACGAACAATCCAATATCCACCCAAGTCGGATAATACATTCTCCAGGATCCAGGCAGAAAATCTCTCGAGAGGGCAGTAACCACGATGACAAAGCGCTCAGACCACATACCCACGTTGATTAGAATCGAAATGCAAAAGACCGCCCACGGACTAGACCTTATTTTTCTCCACCAAAAGAGTTGAGGCAAGAAGACATTAAAACCGAACATTAAAAAATAGGCAATGGCATAGGGACCAAAAATACGATTCAAAAAGAGATACTTTTCGTAAACATTGGCACTATACCAGGCTACAAACAGCTCAATGATATAGGAATAGCCTACCATGGAACCCGTGGCAAGCATGATTCTAGCCATATTATCTATATGCTTTGGAGTGATCACATCTTTGAGCTGCGGGTAGAGTGTTCGCAAAGGAATCAATAAAGTGGCAATCATTGCAAAACCACTGAAAATCGCACCGGTAATAAAATCAGGAGGGAAAATCGTTTCATGCCATCCTGGTAACACCGTTGTCGCAAAATCAGTAGAGACAACGGAAGCGACCGAAACGACTAAAATCGTGGCAATGCCGCCTAAACAAAGATAACCAAGTTCATAGTGATGCCATTCAGTAGCCGAACCGCTCCATCCCCAACAAAGAATATGATAAAGCCGTTTTTTCCAGCCTTTCTCAGCTCTATCTCTTAAAACAGCAATATCCGGGATCAATCCGAAATACCAGAACAAACAGGAAACCGTAAAATAGGTGCCCACAGCAAATTCATCCCAGAGTAAGGCCGCCCTGAAATTTTGCCATACTGCATACGACTCTGGAACAGGAACCAAATACCAAAACATCCACTGCCTCCCAATATGAAACAGAGGGAAGACTGCTGCACAGAGAACAGAAAAAATCGTCATAGCCTCAGCCGCTCTGTTCACCGAGTTTCTCCACTTTTGTCTAGTAAGAAGAAGGATGGCTGAAATCAGAGTGCCCGCATGGCCAATCTCTATCCAAAAAACAAAATTAAGAATCGCTAGCCCCCAGAATACAGGACTATTCAGTCCCCATACTCCAAGCCCTGTACTGATAAAATAAACAATTGTTAGTGGCAGCAGCAGCGAGAGAAGAAAAGAAAGTAGAAAAGCAATCCACCATTCTAATTTCGCTGGCTTTTCGACAATAGAGCAGATCGCTTCGGTTAACCAGCCGTAGTTCCTCTTGTTCAGCACAAGAGGAGGCCTCTCTAATTGCTTGAGCAACAACGCTTTTTTTTCTTCAGAAAGGTTCTTCTCTAGCCCAAATTTGCCTATCATAGCTCTCTAGTTCTCTTTTTTACCTTCGGATTGGGTGTGAGGCGCAATCGAAGGATTTGGATTATTGATCCTTGCCAAATAAGTGATCCTAGGTCTTGTATTCAGCTCTTGCAAAATCCGATAAGCTCGCTCATTCTTTTTCCATTTAGTGACCGTGCTCTGTTGATCCATCAGATTCCCAAATATGATAGCTCCAGCTGGGCAAGCCTGCTGACAAGCCGTTTTCACAGAATCAGTAGGGATAGTTTTAGGCTCTGTACCTTTGGACTTTGCCAGAACCGTTATTTTTGCTTCTTCAATCCGTTGAACACAAAAAGTGCACTTCTCCATGACTCCCCGCATCCTAACGGTAACATTAGGATTTCTCTGAAGCTGAATAGTCAAAGGAGAACCTAGATCACCGAAAGGACCCAAATACAAATTTTCTATTTCAAAGGGCCCAATCTTCTTTTTCTTCAGCACATCTCTTTTATTGTAATCAAAAAAATTAAATCGTCTGACCTTATAAGGACAGTTAGCTGCACAGGCTCTTGTGCCAATACAACGGTTATAAACCATCACATTCAACCCATCTTTACTATGGACTGTTGCATAGACTGGGCAGACCGACTCGCAGGGAGCATTTTCACATTGCTGGCAAAGCATGGGTTCGAAAAACATCTGCAGATTTTCATCGCTCCCCTGATAATAATTATCTATCCTCATCCACTGCATAATCCGACCGCGCATAACCTGCCCCTTGCCTACAATCGGAATATTGTTTTCACTCTGACAGGCCACAACGCAGGCGTTGCATCCCACGCAGCTTCCCAAGTCAATAACCATACCCCATTGATAGGGCCCTCCCCAAACCCCTCCCCTATAAGCAGGACCTTTTTCTTTCTGGCCAGAATAAGGATTTTCATAAATGGAGACTTCTGGGATCTCTTCCGTCCCCTGCTCTGAAATAAAATCGGGATGCTTTCGGAAATACTCAAGCGAAGCTATCTTGACTAGCGGTCTTCCATGCATCAATTGATGTTCTTGAGATTTCGCCAAGTCATAAAACCGATTTGTTTTTTGGATCGTACAGTCACCAATCCACCAAAACTGTTCGGTTTTGGTAAGTGGATAAGCATTAAAGCCCACCCCTGCGGCCACTCTTAATTCTTTCTTCCGACCATACCCTAGGGCTAAAGATAAGGAATTGTCAGCATGACCAGGAACGACTAAGGTAGCCACCTCAATCCATTTTTCCCCAGAAACAATGCGCACGATTTCCGCCTTTCTTGAATCCGCTTTTCGGGCAAAAATGCCATAACGCTTAGCCGTATTAGGACTCATTAGCAAAGCGTTATCCCAGCAGAGCTTGGTCACGGTCTCAGGTAATTCTTGCAGCCATCCATTATTGGCTAAACTGCCTTCGTCCACTTTAGGGCAAGGATAGAAAACAAGTTCCAACTGCTCTTTATTGACTCTTTGAACTTTAAGATTTTCGACACTCTTGCTCCATTCTTCCCACTTTGGAACAGCATTTACAGATTGAGGTAAGGACTCTTTGTAAAATCCATCGTGCAATAGTTTTCTCCAAATAAGATCCTTATCAGCGTCTGCGGCAGGGAAAAGTTTAAAAAAAGTATCTCGGACTAGACGCAATCCAAGAGGCAGAGGAATAAAGGGAGGAGCTCCTGCCACTGGCGGTTGAGCCAACAGGGAGGGAGGAGTTGGTTCAGCCTCTTCCAAAGCCTCCCACCTCCCGTTCATAAAAGCAAAAAGTTCCAATAAACCGATAGATCCAAAAAGTGGTTCGATCAGAGGTTGTTGAGTAACGTAGAGCCCGCTGGAGGTTTTCGAATCTCCCCAGCATTCTAGGTAATGACTTAGAGGAATATGCCAAGTAGCATAGGCAGCTGTCTCATCGTTTAATAGCCCAAAATGAACAACAGAAGGAAGGCTGCGCTGTAGTTCAGGCCAATGGCTATCCCCTGGAGCATTATAAACTGGGTTAGCCCCAATGATAAGAAGCTCTTTGATTTCTTCTTTTTTAATCATTTCACAGAGTTCTAGGAAGCTAGCGCCTTCTGATTCTAGCTGGGGGATCAATCTCACTGCCTTTCTTTCTCCAAAGGCTTCGTTGATGGCAAAAACTAATAGTTGTTGCGATACTGGGGCCATCCGGCTTATCACTACCAGGGGTGCGTTTGCATCGGCCAAATCCTTAGCCAATACTTTTATCCAATTTATCAGCTCCGCACTCCAATCTGCGGGAATGCTAAAGGAAGTAATGGCGGGCTTTAAATTTTCAAAGCCTTTTTCTTGGGTCAAGAAGTAACACAAGGTTAACAAAAAAAGCTCAAAATCGGAGACTTTTAGAGCCAGCCGATGATCGGCCATTGCCCCAGTCACCGTCATCCTATTTTCGACGACATAAAGTCTATTCATCGAACTGGAGCTATCTTTTAGTTTTCTTGATTTCACAAATCCACGGATGGCCTCTACCCCCTCTTCAGCTGAACAGAAATCGCATCCTACAGAAAGAATGACATCGGCCTTCTCCCACTGGAAAACAGGGCTATAGGAAACTCCATAAAATCGCTTTATAGCCTCTTTTCTGTTCTCATTACCCACTGGATCATAAAAGGCGAAAGTCGCATGAGGACATTTTTCCAAAAATTCGGTTTTTAGCCGATCAAACGTAGGAGAAATTACAGGAAAAGAAAGTATAGCTACCCCTGCCCCTTTTCTATCATTCCACTGTTGCAGTTGAGATTTAAAAAAATCGATAAACTCTTTTTTGGATACCACCTCTCCGTTTCGGGTAATGCGCCCATCCCTATCCGGATCATAGAGATCTAGGATCGAAGCTTGCGTTTGCGTAGAGACTCCGTACTCAGAAAAGTAAGGGTTAGGATGGATATGGGTAGGCCTTCCCTCGTGAGATTCTACAAGGATTGGCTCGGCACCGTTTCGAGTCGGTCTGGAAGTAGCATAAAACAAGGCTTTTCCTGGTATAATCCATTCAGGACTATTGGTATAGGGCACAAGAAAAGCCTCTGGACGTCGGCATCCTGTCGCTGCTATTGATCCAGTCGCCATAGCCGCCGCCGAGATAGTCTTCAAAAAAGTCCTGCGGTTCATCTTCCCTTCTTCTTTCATCGCATCCATAATTATAAAACCTCTAATCCTCTTTTCCTTTTAAGAGCTGTTTTTATCTGAAGACCGTAATACTATAATCCATGTAATTACCTATGACAGGCATCACAATTTTCTGGTGGATGTATTCCCATTTCTTTTACTAGTTTTTTGCCAAGGAGCCGCTGGGTTTCTCCTTCATTCTCTGGCTTCCAATCCAAATCAAATACTTTATCCGGTGGCCTCACAAAGTATTCAGGATTTCTATGGCAATCCAAACACCAACTCATGCTTAAAGGCTGGTCGTGATAGACCTTCTGCATCTGATTGACCTTACCATGACAGCTCACACAACTTATTCCTCGGTTGACATGAGCGGAGTGATCAAAATAAACATAATCGGGCAGTTGGTGTATCCTTACCCACTTTATAGGCTTTCCTGTTTCCCAACTTTCTCGGAGTGGTGCCAATTTAGGGCTGTCCATTTTAATTTGCCTATGACAGTTCATACAAGTTTGTGTAGTCGGAATATTAGAAAAGCCACTTTTTTCAACATAACTGTGACAAAAACGGCAATCTAAACCAAGCTGATCGGCATGGAGAGAATGATCGAATGGTATGGGCTGTGTTGGCATGTAGCCAACCCTCGAGTATTTAGGCGTAAAATAATAGCTGATGCCCATCACAAATAAAAAACCCAGCACTACAATCCCTAAAAGTATTTTAGGAGGCAAATCGTTAGACTGCCGGTTAAATATATTACCCATTGATAACAATAATTGATCAAATTAGATAAGCTTCTATCTCTTTATTGCCAATCCTTTTTAAATAAAAAAGGAAAAATGAAAATTGGTTCTACATTTTTTCTGTATCTTATCCAATAATTGAGGCAATTTAGAAGAATTAGCAGGGGAGAGGATCGAACTCTCGACCTAGGGCTTATGAAACCCCCGCTCTACCACTGAGCTACCCTGCCATTAAAATAATTAATTATATTTTTTTTGTATAAGCATTATTACCAATTCTTTTAGGCATGATGTATAAAAAGAGTTCATTTTTCAACAACTATTTGACTGGTTCTCTTTTCTTTGAGAAGCCACTGCTCATTATTTTTGTTGAACACTGTTCTATGAGAAAAAAACTTTCCCAATTAATTATAAACTGCCATATTAAATTGCTCCGGGCTGTAGCGCAGACTGGTAGCGCGCTTGGTTCGGGACCAAGAGGTCCAGGGTTCAAATCCCTGCAGCCCGAAAAACTAGCAGGATAGCCTCAATGCCTACATTACAATGGGAGTTTTTCCCAGCCTTGACTGTTTTGCCGCTGAAACACGGCTTTTCTCTTCGTTATCCAAGAAAGCCAAACCAAGCAGCAAAAGAAGAGCATCTTTTAAGACCTTCTCTGAAGGCTCTTGGCCTTGACGAATCCATTCCCATAGCCACAGCTGGGCAGCCACATGGAGATGGTATTGCTGTTGTAAAAAACAAAAACCAACTGTTCTTTCCACAAGCCGATGGATTACTAACTGACCTATCCAATCTTCTTCTATGCATCCGTGTGGCTGATTGTGCGGCTCTGTATATCTACGATCCGCATTCTACAGCAATAGGGCTTGTGCATGCCGGCAAAAAAGGCACGCACTTAGAGATCGTTAGAAAAGCCCTCCGGCAAATGACCCACGTTTTCGGTTCGAAGCCAAGCGAGCTAATTGTCCAGATAAGTCCCTGCATTCGCTTTCCTCATTATGAGATTGATTTTCTCTCCGATATAATCCATCAACTTCACTCTGAAGGAGTGGAGCAGATTTTCGATGCGGGCAGCTGTACAGCCTGTAATCTCGATCGATATTTTTCTTACAGAGCTGAAAAAGGGAATACAGGAAGAATGTGGGCAGTTTTCCTCAAACAACCCCTCTAGATAATATTGCCAGAATTAATCCCAGGACCATCTCCGCAGGCAAAGATAGCCTAAGATAGCAGTCAATTAGTCCAGCAGGCCTGCCTGCTTCATTTCTGACTCGATTTTTTTGGCTTCTTCACGTCTTTCTTTTTCTTTTTTAGCCTTCCATGCTTCATAGGATTTCCCATCTGCTGGATCTTTTCCACTGAACGTCACGGCACAGATCTCTTCGATAGGAATACGACGCGCCGACTCTTCACCAGGAAGAAGCATTTCGACAAAAAAAGGAGCTTTTGTCAATTGCCTATTAAAAAGATAGCCTTCGATGGTCTGCCCCTGAACAAGTTCAAGAGTCACATCTCCCCGATAATCAAAGGCTGCTTCAAGAATTTCGATCTTTTGACTATCGTTTGAAAACACGTATTTTTCTCCGCTTAACACCTTTTTTTCTTTCCCCATACTCTGCTCTACTGCTTTACAAAGATAGTGTAGCTTTAACTGTCTTAGCAAAGCCTCTCCAAGATCCAAAAGTATCGTTCACTGCCGTTGCCTCATAGCCTGAATGAACCATACAGTTAGCGCACTTTGGATTGCCACTCCTAAAACCATATTTTTCCCAAGGAGTGGACTCCATAAGTTCCTTAAAGCTTTTGGCATATCCATCTTGGAGCAGATAGCATGGCTTCTGCCAACCAAAAACATTATAGGTGGGATTTCCCCATGGCGTGCAATCATACTCGATATTTCCTTGAAGAAATTCCAGAAAAAGAGGCGAAAGATTGAATTTCCAACTTTTTTTTCTGTCTTTTAAAATTTGTTTAAAAAGCTCTTTAGTTTTATTCCTTTGTAGAAAATGCTCCTGATCCGGCGCCTTTTGATAGCTGTACCCTGGCGAAACCATTATTCCTTCTATTCCCAAACGCATGGCTTCATCGAAAAAAGCTCTGACTCTTTCTGGATTGGCCCCATCAAAAAGGGTGGAATTGATCGTAACCCGAAAGCCCCTTTTCACCGCTTCTTTTATTCCTTCGACTGCTGTTTCATAGACTCCTTCCCGACAAACCGATTCGTCATGCTCTTCTTTGAGCCCATCCAAATGAATGCTAAAAGTCAAATACTTGCTTGGCTTGAATAAATCCAGCCTTTTCTTCAACAGAAGGGCATTGGAACAAAGATAAATATATCTTTTCATTCTAATTAACCCTTCGACGATCCGATCGATTTCCTTATGGACCAGTGGCTCTCCTCCAGCTATACTGACAATAGGAGCGCCACATTCTTCAGCCGCAGCCCAGCACTGCTCCGGTGTGAGCCTTCGATTAAGAATATGATCCGGATATTGAATTTTCCCGCATCCTGCACAAGCCAGATTACACCGGAAAAGTGGTTCTAACATTAACACAAGGGGATATCTTTTTACCCCTTTGAGTTTTTTCCCAATAACGTAACTGGCGACAGTCCAAACTTGAGATAAAGGCACCATAGTGAACAGGAGAATAAAAAAGAACAAAAAGAAAGTCAATGCCATAGTGTTTTTTTCTATAGAAATATTATGAAAAAACCTTAAAAGGCTTTGAGAAACCTTTTTCCTTAGAAAAAAGCAGCTCTTGACCGGTTAGTCCACTTTAGAAAAAAAATATAGACTCTCTCTCCTTCCTGTAGCTGAAAAGGAAAAAGTGTGCTATTTCTAGATTATGAGCTTTTATTGACTTCTTTGTCTGTGATCCGAGAGACAGTGCCTTCTGGAGAAGCAATCTTTGGAATATTCTGAGAAGGCTCTTCTGTTTCAACTTTAGCTGCCTGTCTTACTTCTTTTTCAAATTCTTCTTTTGCTTTATGGAATTCTCCTAAAGCTTTTCCTAACCCACGTGCCAACTCAGGCAATTTCTTGGCACCGAAAAGAAGAAAGACCACGACAAATATCCAGAACCATTCCGATCCTGATGGCAAACCAAATGCAAATGTCATAAAAAAACCATATCAAAAAAAAATTTTTTATCAATCGAACAAAATTATCGAATGCCTTAGGAGGGGGCATCGATCCACTTTCCTTCCTTTTTTATCAACTCAATCAACGCCTCTACCGCTTCAGCCTCAGGAATATTAAATCGCACTGCTTTTTTTCCTACATACAAATTAACCTTCCCCGGAGCCCCACCAACATAGCCAAAATCTGCATCTGCCATTTCTCCAGGCCCATTGACAATACAACCCATGACTGCTATTTTAAGACCCTTGAGATGGCCTGTTGCTTTTTTTATACGGGCCGTTGTCGATTGAAGATCAAACAAAGTTCTTCCACAAGAAGGACAAGCCACATACTCAGTTTTTACAATCCGATTGCCAGACCCCTGTAAAATAGAATAGGCTAAGACGAGGGCATAGGAAGGATCTGGATCCCGTCGTATTAGAATGGCATCTCCGATACCGTCACAAAGCAAAGCGCCAATATGAAGACTGGAAGCTATGAGGTTTTTTTCCTTATCGGAGGTATGCTGATCTCTCTCTGGGAAAAATGTATCTTTCAAAAGGATAGGGTGCCGGTCCCCTAAGATCGCCGCCAAAGCTCTAAAAGCAAAAATCGGTGGGTAAGGTGAGCCATCTTTGATAGTCACTAATTTTGTTGGTGATTCTTTTAAAGCTAAAATCGATTGGATATCATCCAGATCAAGCTCGATCACAGCAGAAGGATCATAGGGAAATTCAGCAAGAAACTCTTTACCAGGCGGATTGTTTCTAAGATAATCATAATGGGATAAAGGGACGGCTACACGCACGGGGGCTTCTCCCCCTATAGCTATGCCATAATCAAGCTGTATAGTAGGCCGCCTGTTATATTCGAAGGAAGGTTTAAAAGAAAATCCATTGACTTTAGGAGCGGGAGCGGCGGCCAACTCCTCAACCACGGCAATCAGTTTTTTGGCCACAGGAATTTCGTGCACGCTGCTTTCTGTTAAGGATACCCGTATAGTATCTCCAATGCCATCGGCTAGCAGAGAGCCTATACCAATGGCGCTTTTGATCCGACCATCTTCCCCATCCCCAGCTTCAGTAACTCCAACATGGATAGGATAATTCCAATCTTCGCCAAGCTTTTCGAGACGCTCCACAAGCTGACGATAAGCTGCAATCATAATTCGAGGATTAGAAGCTTTCATCGAAAAGACAATGTCATGAAAACCGTATTTCCTACAAATCGTGGCATATTCCAAAGCACTCTCGACCATACCATGAGGGGTGTCTCCATACCGGTTCATTATCCTATCGGAAAGAGAGCCATGATTGGTCCCGATACGCAACGCTATCTTTCTTTTGGAGCAAAACTCAAGAAGTGGCAGAAACGTTTGTTCTATTCTTCGAAGTTCTTCATTATATTCTTGGTCCGTATACGATCGAATGATAAATTTTTTTCGGTCGGAGAAATTCCCTGGATTGATTCTAATTTTTTCCACCCATTTTGCAGCTTCCATGGCTGCTTCGGGTTTAAAATGAATATCTGCGACAATGGGTACCTTACATCCCAACTGATCTAATCCCTTACGAATAAACTCAAGATTAGATGCATCCTTAACCGTAGGAGCCGTAATCCGGACAATTTGGCATCCGCATTCTACCAGCTCCATAGCTTCTTTCAAACAGCTATCCGTATCCATTGTATCAGAGGTGAGCATTGATTGAACGACTATGGGGTGATGCCCACCTAGCCCCACCGAACCCACCCGAACTTCTCGAACAGGTCTTCGTGTATATTCAAAAAAATTCCGTTTATAAGAGAACATGGTTGTTCCTCCATTTTCATTAGGGAGAATGAGGCTGTGGTGCCGGCTCTCCCTCCTTAGGATGGAATTTTAATTCTGGAATATTTCCTTTTGATTTCCAAGGAATTTCTTGAACATCGAAAAAGGTAACATAGAGCATATAGCCAATGAGGAGAGTTGCAAAGACGGTTTGCAAAGCTTCTAGCAACTTAAGGCTCAGAGGCCGGCCACGGATCCATTCAACCAATCCCAAAAGAATATGCCCTCCATCTAGCACTGGAATAGGGAATAAATTGATCAGCGCAGCATTAACATTGAAAAGGACACTGAACCAAAGAGCAAGCCTCCATCCATGCGGGCTTTCAAAGAGCATGTAATAAAATCTCATAATTCCTATTGGTCCACTCAAATGCTGAGGTTTGATGTCAGACTTGGGAGATAAAAGAGCTTGCAAAACATTGAACATCGCAGAAACACTCGCTTTGAGCTGTTCCAAAGGAGTCGGATGCGATAGGGTCATCTGGCCATTTAAATCCCACAGGATACCGATCCTTGGAACATTTTCTCCCTCTGGAAGCATGGGTTTGATTCGTACTGAAAAAGTCTTCTCCCCCCGTTTAATCAACAATGTCATTTCTTTTTGAGGATGGGAACTTACATAATCATTAAGTAGAAAGGGCGAATAGAGTTTTTGGCCATCTACTTCTAGAATCTGATCGTTTGGTTGAATAGAAGCGACATCGGCAGGACTCCCAGCAAACACCTTAGCAACCGTTGGAGTTTGAGCCGGCATGATAAAGATTTGTCTCAAACCTTTCCTCTGGAAGGCTGATTTTTCTTCTTTGACAGGAACAACATTAAAGCGCAACTTCTTTCCGTTTCTATCAACCTCTACGGCAATCGTCGATCCTTCGCTTCGAATGATATTCCAGGTAACTGAGTCGTTATCCATACCTTGGAATCTACAAACAGGATGGCCATCGATTGATATTATTTTATCCCCTGGTCGCAATCCGGCTCGATACGCGGGAGAGTCTTTCATGACATAGCCAATAACTGTTGTCATTTCGCTTTCACTCACCGGACGACCCACAACATAGACGACCAGAGCAAAGACAATTGCCAGAAGCAAGCTAAAAAGAGGGCCCGCCAGAGCTACGATAATTTTATCCTTTGGAGAGACCGGAGGCAGAGAGATTTTCTCTTTGCCATTGTCTTGCCCTTTATTGTCGTTAGGAATCATCTGAGGCAAGGCAACAAATCCCCCAGCAGGAATCCATCCCAAACTATAGGTTACCCCTCCAATCTCTTTTTTCCAAATGGGATGACCAAACCAAACCCCGAACCTTTCCACCACAAGCCCCCTCCATTTTGCTGCCAGAAAATGGCCAAGCTCATGGACAACAATCATAATGTTAAAAAGCAGGATTACTTCGAACAATATGACAAGAAAATGAAGGAGTGGTTTTAAGCCCATAGAAATATTTAAAAAGAAATTTATTCCACAACCGCTTAATGTCTAACTTCTTTTTTTATCCATTCTCTTGCAGCCATTCTTGAAAGCTCATCGGCCTGGATAATTTCTTCTAGCCCTGGATTCTGTATCTGCTGGTGGGTATCAAGAACATAGCTAACGCACTCCCATATTTGAGAGAAAGAAATTTTACCTTCCAAAAATGCTTCCACCGCCACTTCATTGGCAGCATTCAATGCACACGGATAAGTTCCGGCAGCCTCTCCAGCAAATCTTGCAAGCCTAAGAGCTGGAAAACATTTGTGATCTGGAGATTCGAATGTCAAGGTTCCGACTTCATATAAGTTTAATTGTCTTACGGGGCTAGGCAGCCTTTCTGGAAAGGTAAAAGAAAACTGGATAGGAAGGCACATATCCGAATGGCTAAGCTGTGCTATTTGAGAACCGTCACAGAACTCAACTAAAGAATGGACAATGCTTTGTGGATGAATGACGACATCGATCTGAGAATAAGGAAGAGAGAAAAGATGATGGGCTTCGATCATCTCAAGCCCTTTATTGAAAAGTGAAGCCGAATCAATTGTGATTTTCTTGCCCATTTTCCATGTGGGATGATTCAAGGCTTCTGCCACAGTCACTTTTTTAAGCTGTTCAAGAGTATAGCCTCGAAATGGTCCTCCAGAAGCAGTGAGAATAATCCTTTTGAGGGCCCGGCAATCTTCCCCTCGAATGCACTGGAAAATCGCACTATGCTCACTATCCACGGGAATGATCTGTACATTTTTTTCTCTTATCCTTCGCATCACGACTGCTCCAGCCATCACAAGAATTTCCTTGCTGGCAAGAGCGAGGAGAGCTTTCTTATCTATCGCCCTTAAGGTTGGTTCTAGTCCACCAGTCCCCACAATAGCAACAAGCACAATATCGGCCTCTACCTCCTCTATAAGGTCATTGAGACTGTTCGGGCCCCATAATCCCTTTGATGTGGCTAACTCATTGAACCATTCCGGCTTTGAAGAAGCTTTCCACAAAGCAAAGGCTTTGGGTTTAAACTCATGACACTGCCTTCGGAGTAATTCAGATTGGGTCCCTGCCGCAAGACCAACTATTTCAATACGTTCAGAAAGCTTTCTGGCTACTTCCAGAGCACTCCGCCCAATCGAACCAGTCGAACCTAAAATGACGACTTTTTTCCTCATGAAAGGAAGGAAAGAGCAATTCCTTAATATTTTTAACTAGCAGATTTCCCTTCCTTAGCCACCTCTAGAAACCTGTTGAAATCCTCACTAGATCGAACTGCCAGTTCTGCCAGCATTTTTCTATTCATTATAATTCCAACCTTCTTTAAAGCCTCCATAAACCGACTATAAGTTAATCCATTGTTTCTACAGGCAGCATTAATGCGTTGAATCCACAGAGAACGAAACTCCCTTTTTCTGGTTTTCCTATCCCTATAAGCCCAATACCTAGCTTTATAGAGGGCATCCTTGGCATATCTAAAAAGTTTACTCCTTCTCCCACGAAACCCGCGCGCACTCCGTAACAGCCTTTTACGCCGTTTGCGGGATACTACTGAATTTGTTGCTCTTGCCATATGCTTTTCCTCCCTTAGTCTCCTTGTACGATCCTTTTAGCGATTAGAAAAGGGGAGGCTTTCCTCAATTTTTTTTCGATCCGAACTATCTACTAGTCTCACTGAACCAATTCTTCTCATTCTTTTCCTATTTTTCGAGGATGCGAGATGTCGCCTCCCTGCACCATAATAAAGAATTTTACCGTTTGCCGATACCTTAAATCTTTTTGCGACTGATTTTTTTGTTTTTCTTCGAGCTATAGGTTTGGGCATTTCGATTTCCCTCCACACTTTAAACCTTTTTAGGATTTTTCGGTTTTATCCTTTTCTTCTTTCGGTTTTTGCTTATTCGTTTCAACCTCAGAGAGGTTATACTTTAGCAGTCTTTTGTTCGCTGGTAAAGGAATAAAAGTAAGGGAAATATTTCTTCCCGCCAGTTTCGGCTCCTGATCCGTTTGTCCGATGTGTGCTAAGTCTTGAATCAATCTTTTCATCAAATTCAATGCTAGATCCTGATGGGTAATTTCTCTGCCTCTTAAAAAAAGATTGAACTTTACTTTCATTCCCTTCGCCATGAACGCTTCAGCCTGTTTTAATTTTATGAGAAAATCATGCTCATTGATATTCACATGGAGCTGAATTTCTTTGAGCTTTGTTGCCCCTTTTTTTGAATCTTTCTCTTTTTTGGAAAGCGAATATTTATATTTCCCATAATCCAAGATCTTACAGACAGGAGGATTGGCTTGTGGGGAAACCTCGACGAGGTCCAACCCTTGCTGTTGAGCCCTTAGCTGGGCTTCATGAATGGGAAGAACACCTAAAGATTTCCCCGTCGAATCGATCACAAGCACTTCCTTTGCCCGAATAGCATTGTTTATCCTAACGAATGGTTTTTTGTTGTTATGTTGAAAACGAGATGAAGGATGCACAGTATATAGTCTTCTTAGATTCTTCGCTCTTTACACTCAGTTAAGAGGAGAGAAAGAAAAGCCTCTAGTTCCATCTCTCCAAGATTTCCTTTCCTTGCCGTTCTTACAGAAACTCTAGACATTTGTTCTTCTTTTTTCCCAACGATTAGCATATAAGGCACTTTTTCAAGTTGTGCAATACGAATTTTTGCCCCAAGTGTTTCATTTTTTCTATCTAAAGTAACCCGAAATTTATGCTGCTGCAAAAGCGCAGTCACCTTTTGGCCATAGGGGACAAAAGCATCGGAAAGTGGAATGACCCGCACCTGTTCGGGAGCCAACCAAAGGGGAAAATGCCCTTCGAAATGTTCGATCAAAATGGCAAGAAATCTTTCCATCGATCCAAATGGAGCCCTGTGAATAATTACAGGACGCTCTTTATTGCCATCTTCTCCAACATAGGTAAGAGAAAAGCGCAAAGGCAAGTTGTAATCCAATTGCACAGTTCCCAGTTGCCATAATCTTCCAATTGCATCTTTGACAAGAAAATCGACTTTCGGCCCATAGAAAGCGGCTTCTCCTGGTTCCTCCACAAAGTTAATACCCGACTCTTGGGCAGCTTTCCGTAGATCCCTTTCAGCTTTTTGCCAACTTTCCGCACCTCCCACATACTTTTCTTTATCTTCCCCTCTTAATCCTAATCTGGCCTTGGCATCAGTCAGCCCCAGTTTTTCCACTACGACTTTTACAAGCTCCAAACAGCTTAAAAGTTCTGCTTCCACCTGACTTTCCATACAAAAAATATGCGCATCATCCTGAGTAAACCCCCTAACCCGAGTCAGTCCTGAGAGCTCTCCAGACTTTTCAAATCTATAGACAGTGCCAAATTCAGCAAGACGTATGGGCAACTCCCTATAGGATCGGGGCTTAGCAGCAAAAATCCGGATATGCATGGGACAATTCATTGGTTTTAAAAGATAGCCAGAGACCTCCCCTTTTTCTAGCCGATTTGCCAATTCTGCACAACTCATCTGTTTTTGTTCAAATTCCTTAAGTTCAGCAGGCTCTAGGATCGGAGGAAATTGAGAGTCACGGTAATAAGGATAGTGGCCAGAAATCCTAAAGAGATCTAACGAACCAATGTGTGGGGTATGAACCAGCAGATAGCCTCGCCTTTGCAACTCCTCGGTAAGAAAGGCTTGCAGTTCAGCCCTTATGATTGCGCCTTTAGGAAGCCATAGGGGAAGACCTGGTCCCACCTCCTCATCTATCAGGAAAAGTTCCAGTTCTTTGCCAAGTTTACGATGATCCCTTTGTTTAGCTGCTTCAAGTTGCTTAAGATAAGCTTCTAGTTCTTTTTCTGAATAAAAGGCCGTTCCATAGATACGTTGGAGTTGTGGGTTTTTTTCGTCCCCTTTGTAATATGCACTAGAAACATGGGTTAGTTTAAATCCCTTTATCCACCCCGTATCTTCCACATGTGGACCGGCACATAGATCGATAAAATGATCATTTTGATAGAGTGTAATTGGCTCATTTTCCGGAATCGATTCAAGGATATCCAGTTTATAACGGCTTGGAGTTGCTCTTTCAGATAAGGCTCCCAACCTGCCTTTTAAAGCTAACTCTCTAGCCTCTTCTCTTGAGACTTCAATTCTTTTGAAGGGCTGTCTTTCTGCAATAATGCGACGCATCTTTTCTTCTATAAGTGGAAAATCCTCTGGGCTAATCCGGTGGTCTAATTCCACATCATAATAGAATCCTCCTTCCACAGGAGGACCCGCTGCCAATTGTGCCTCTGGCCATATTTCTAAGATGGCCGTCGCTAATACATGGGCAGCAGAATGACGCAACTTTTCCAATGGATTCATCTTTTGTACTTTCTTCCTTCTTTTTTGATACACTCCGGTACACAAACAATCCTGGCTTGAGAACAATTATTTACCAACAGCATTCACTAGCCTAATTCATTCACATCATTAATTTAACCTCATTAATGTTTGCTTACGATCGATTCTTTCTGTGTCTCCACTAACCACTTTTTTCTCATATAGAAAAGAATAAAAGAAAGCAACAGAGTCAGCAAAGAGAGAAGTTGGCCCTGAGTGAGAAAACCAAAATAATAGCCAATGTGCGCATCGGGTTCTCTGAAACATTCGCCAATGATTCGTAGCAAACTATAAAAGAAAAGAAAACCGATCGAAACCGAGCCCGTTGTTTTTATTTGAAAGCGGATATAAATTAACACTCCAAAGAGCACAACCCCTTCCAGGAAGGCTTCATAGAGCTGGGAAGGATGCCGAGGAACAGCCTGTCCATCGACCAAAGGTGCCTGGGGAAATATCACTGCCCATGGTAGGGCAGCCGGCCTTCCCCACAGTTCTCCATTTATAAAATTAGCCAGTCTTCCAAAAAAGATACCTATAGGCGCACACAATGTGGCGGCATCGGCGATTTGAAAAAAAGGAATGTTCCATTTGTAGGAAGCTATGCTAAGGACGATCAGCACCCCTATGATGCCACCATGACTTGACATCCCCCCTTTCCATATTTCAAAAATCGACCAGGGCTCTTGGATGGTGTGAGCAAAATCATACAGCAGGCAGTACCCAAGCCGACCACCGATTAATACGCCTCCAAGGGCAATCCAAAACACCAAATCATCCACTTGACGAATAGAAAGCGGAAGCCAACCCCTTTTTCTCTGCCATCTTAATCCTATCCATAGAAATAAAAACCCAAGGGCATAAGCTAGTCCATAATAGCGGATGCCGATCCCCTCAGAGAATTGAACAAGAAAAGGGCTTAAATGATGAATGTAATAAGCAATCATTGGTTTTTATATAGAGAGCCAACTAAAACATGAATAACATTTTATAGAAAAGACTTTGACTTCCATTCTATTTATTACTAAGATCACTGCAAATTAGCAATCTATAAAGTGTTTGCAAATGTATGTGCTTAAATTTAGCGAAGGGTAGGGAATCTAAACGGTGGAAAATGATTGAAATGTCAACAAGGAGGTTATTGAAATGAAAAATATCACTAAAATACTGTTTATTGTCCTGTCTTTGAGTCTTGCCTTTGGTCCTATTTGCGGAATTGCAAAGCCCAAAGCCGAACAAGTTCAGGACGAATCGAAACCTGAGAAGAAAACAAAGAAACATAAAAAAGAAAAGAAAGAAGAGAAAAAAGAAGAGAAAAAGTGATAGAACTCTTTTTAAACCCACCCCGTTGTGGAATTGCAGCTTAGCTCATCGCCCACTGTATAGATTTTACCCTTCGCCATTTAAGCATCAGGTCCCATAGGCTCTATCACAGCTTACAACCGTCCCTTACCTCTATGATTTAAGCGAAAGAAAATGGCTATTATCCATTTTCAGTTTTTTTCAATAACCAGTATTCTATACTATCGAAGAGAGCCAGCCAGGAAGCCTCAACAATATCATGAGAAACGCCTACGGTTGACCAAATCTCTTTGCCATCAGTTGATTCAACCCATACGCGAATCGAAGAAGCCGTTCCTTCTGTTGAATCAATAATCCGTACTTTATAGTCTTCCAGACGCAGCTGACCGATTGCAGGATAAAATTTTACCAATGCCTCACGCAAGGCTCTATCAAGGGCATGCACAGGCCCATCTCCTTCAGCAACTGTGTAGATCCTTTCTCCATGGATTGATATTTTTATGGTCGCCTCGCAGACTTTGTAATTCTTTGAAGGCAGTTGACGGATCGACACATGATATTCTAATAAATGGAAAAAGGATGGATAAGGAGAAAGGAGTTTCCGCAGGAGCAAGGCAAAAGAGGCTTCAGCTGATTCAAATTCATAACCTTTGGCTTCCAACTCCTTAATTTTATTAAGCACCCGTTGGATATTAGGATTATTCTCTTCTAAAGCAATTCCAAGCTCCTTTGCCTTGAGAACAATATTGGATTTGCCAGAAAGTTCTCCAACCAGAATCCTCCGATGATTTCCCACAAGAGCCGGATCAATATGTTCATAGCTTCTTAGTAGTTTCTGCAAGGCATTGACATGAGTCCCCCCTTTATGGGCAAAAGCAGATCGACCAACAAAAGGAGCCTTTGGATTAGGTCGCACATTAGCAATTTCATCTACAAATAAAGACAGCTCTCTTAGTTCTTTGAGCTTTCCATCTGGAAGAACTTTTTGTCCCATTTTCAGTTCAAGATTCGCGATAACAGATATAAGATTACAGTTACCGGTTCTTTCCCCATACCCATTGATTGTCCCTTGGACTTGACGTGCTCCAGCCTTTATTGCCCAAAGAGCGTTAGCAACAGCCAACTCTCCGTCGTTATGCGTATGAATCCCAATAGGTACCTTACAAATCGAACAGACCTCAGAGGTAATTTGTCCAATTTCCCATGGCAAGCTCCCCCCATTGGTATCACAAAGCACAATGAAATCCGCTCCTGCTTCCTCGGCTTCTTTAATGCATTGTAGGGCATAATCCTTATTCGATTTATAACCGTCAAAAAAATGTTCGGCATCAAAGATAACCTCTCGGCCGTGGGATTTTAAAAATTGGATAGAGTCTCGGATCATAGCAAGATTTTCTTTTTCAGAAGTCCTCAAAACTTCAAAAACATGCAAAAGCCAACTTTTCCCAACGATCGTCACCACAGGGCTTTGCGCTTCCAACAAAAGCCTTATCTGTTGGTCTTCTTCTACAGCAAGCATGGCCCTTCTGGTGCTACCAAAAGCAGCAATCTTTGCTTGTTTTAAGTTCAAACCTTTTACCTGACTAAAAAAAGAAAAATCCTTAGGATTACTGCCTGGCCATCCTCCTTCTATATAGGCTATGCCAAATTCATCCAGCCTTTTAGCAATTCGAAGCTTATCAGAAAGAGAAAAGTGAATATCTTCTCCTTGTGCTCCATCTCTTAAGGTCGTGTCATAAAGCACCAATTGATTTGTTGCAGCCGTATGCATAGTAGAAAAATAATCTTCTCACAAATTGGAAAGAAAGCAAATAGGTTTTGATCTGGACAATATATCTAAAAAAAAGATAAATTATCAGAATGCAAATTACGATTTCATCACCAACCTTAAAGTTGACCGATGCACTCCACAATCATATCGAATCGAAATTTGAAAAATTGACCCGAATCAACGATCGGATTCTCTCTGCCCAATTAAATATCCATCATGAACCTTCTAAGGCCGACATTAGCCATCAAGCTTTTTGTATAAAAGCTAGATTATACATTCCGGGTAAGGATATTGTCGCAGAAGATCGGGGGCATGATCTGTATCAAGCGGTCGATCTTGTAGTCGATAGGCTAGCTAGACAGCTTCGTAAAAGGAAAACGGATTTAACGGACAAATCCAGGAACACAACCAGAGAGTTTAAAGAAAAAGAGAAATAATCCTTTTTGAGCAAAAGAGCTAAGCCAAAAAGACATAGAAAGCAGTGAGTAGCAGGGAGCTATTCATGGCACAGAGCCAAGCCTTTAAAAACAAGCAAAGAAGGAGTTGTTCGGGAGGGATTAGCAATTTATGCCCTCAACCGCAACCATTCCTCTCTAGCCGCTTCGACTAATGGTTTCAATGTCTGAGCACTAAAATCAAAAGGTAGTCCAGCCGCTTGGAAAAGTTCCTTCAGAGGTCTTGAACCTCCTAGAGACAAAGCATAAAGGTAGCGATCAAGGGTGGCTTTTAAATCCTTTTTGGCTGCCATCCAAAAGGCCAAAGCCCCTATTTGGGCAATTCCATATTCGATATAATAGAAAGGCAGCTCGAAAATATGTAGTTGCCTCTGCCACAAATACCGACGGGCTTCCTCATATCCCCTCCAATCAACGGTACCACCGAACCTATCCATCAGCTGCTCCCAGATTCTTCCTCGCTTTTCCCTACTCTTGTCTGGACTGACATAAAGCTCCTGTTGGAAACCATCCACGGTTGCCATCCATGGGAAAAAAAGAATAATGCTTTCAAAAAGTTTTCGATTCGCTCTTTTTAGTTCTGAACTAGAATAGAATTCATCCAAATAAGAGGCAGCAAAAAGTTCCATGGACATGGAAGCCACTTCACAAAACTCTAAGGGTGCTGACCGGTAATCATAGAGAAACTGATCCCTGCAGGCTAGGGAATGAAATGCATGTCCAGATTCATGGAGAAGGGTTTCTAAATCCCTATGAGTACCCACCGCATTCATAAAAATAAAGGGGAGCCGAGCCAAAGGAAGCGTGCTTTGGTAGCCGCCTGGGGCTTTTCCTTTTCTGTTCTCTAAATCAATCAGGTTTTTTTCTCCCAATGTTTTGTAAAAATTCCAGAGTCGCCCATCTATCCTCTTGAAAATATTTCCTACCTTTTCAAACAGTTCCTTCCCATTATGAAAAGGCCTTAAAGGAGGAGCTCCTTCTGGATCGACTGACAAATCCCAAGGTTTTAATTGGTCCAAATTCAGGGCTTTTTTTCTCCACTCTTCGATCTCTTTTTGCAGAGGTAGTACAACCTCTTCTATCGCTCTACCTAATTTTAAACAGTCTTCGGGGGTATAATCAAAGCGTTGATATTTTTGAAAAATATAATCTCTGAAGTTCTCGAAGCCCGCCGATGCAGCAATCTGTGAGCGGATAGATAATAACTTATCGAAAATATCATCAAAAAGCTCTTTTTTCTCTAACCTCTTATGAGCTATGGTTTCCCATACCCTTTTTCTTTTTTCCCTATCCTGTTCTTCAAGATACCGGCTTAATTGAACTAGCGTATATTCTTTACCTTCATACCAAGCCGTCAGGCTTGCAGAAATCTTCTGATATTGCTGGCAGAGCTTTTCCTCTTCGATTTCTCTGGCTACGTTCTCTTCTCTATAAATGGAAAGCTGGCTTAAGACCGATCTTTTAAAAACGTTGTAAGACTCGTCCAGTTCTTTAAAAAAGGGGGTTTCAACTAATTTCTTCAAAATTGCAATCTGGCGCGGTTTTCTTAACGGCTCGATCACGGTGATTAGATAGAGATATTTTTTTTCTCTTTCTTCGTCATCCGTCTGACAAGTCATAGAGATATACCGAATAGCCCTTTGCTCATCGAGTGCTTCCCTCAGTTCATCAAAATAACCAATCCAGCGCTTAAGTTCTTCCAAGCTCTTTACGTTTTTAAGTTCGTTCTCAAGCCTATCGAATAGCCGGTGGAGATTGTTCTCATCGAGTATATCTTGGCCGGGCTCAAGAAAACCTAAGGGTTTGTAGGGAGAAAGATTCAATGCCGTTGGACTGTTCATAGGGTGCTTTTATTAATCTTCGATTTTAAATATTTTCCAAAAATTTTGGAAAGCTGTGCTCCAATTTCTTTCTTGTTTTATCTTCTCTGCCATTTCTAGCTTCGCCTTCCATGAGAGGGGATTATCCAAGTAAAATTCAATGGCTTCAACCCACGCCTTCAGATCCTTTCCTTTACAAACTTTTCCAATATTCAGCGCCCTGACTAGCTCAGAAGGTCCTCCAATATCTGAAACTATGGCAGGCACACCAGAAGCCATCGCTTCAAGAACCACATTTCCAAAAGTATCCGTGGTACTCGGAAAGACAAACAGAAAAGAAGAGGCATACGCTTTACTCAACTCTACTCCTGTCAATACCCCAGTAAACACAGCCTGTGGCAGCAACTTTTGGAGCTCATCTCTAAATGGCCCTTCACCAACAAAGGCTAGAGTAAATTGTTTTCCTTTGTTCCACAAATGATGGGCTACATCGGCTAGAAAGGCAAGTTCCTTTTCTTTTGAAATCCTTCCCACATAAAGAATCACTGGCTCTTTAGCCTTATATTTTTTCCAGAACGATGGATCATAAAAAGAAGGACTAAACATCTCCACATCAATGCCTCGAGGAAAAAGAGAAAGTTTTTCGGCAAGAACACCTCTTTGAATCCAGCATTTTTTATAAAATTCGGTGTTAACCAGAATTTTATTCAACTGACCGTAGAACCATTCCATGTATTTCCAAGTCAACGTCTCCATCCATGAATCATCACTGAGAAAACGAGCATACTGCGGGAAATCGGTATGATAGATACCTATCATTGGAATCTTCAGCAGTTTTCCAGCAAAGAGGGCGCATAAGCCGACAGGACCAGGGGTACTAATGAGTAGATGCGAAAAATCCTCTTTCTTTATATAATCGATTATTTCAAGAATAGGGGGGAAGCTTAATTTTTGAAGTTTATATTCTGGAATTTCGAACTCTCCTATCGGCTCAAAATTTTGTACAGGAATATCCAGTTCTTTGAATTTGCTTCTTGAAATGACCAACTTCAGTTTGGCCTTCGCTTGGAACGCTGTTTTTGCCATAGCTTGTATGGTTCGAGCCACCCCGTTGACATCATCGATCGTATCAGTAAACCAACCTACTTTGACCTCCGAAAGCTCCGCTGGTAGATGATCCAGATAGTCCTTTGCCAATTTTCTTAAGAAAGCTTTGTCGGTGGACTGTTCATTAAAAGCCCAGAAATAAGGAAGGACGGCTAAACCCAACGGGAAAAAGCCAGCTAAGGACTGGAAAGCATCCAAAAAATCCCCTTTTTCTAGCCTCGTGACGAATTGAAGGAAGAATCTATAAGAAAGCTCGTTTACTATTTTAGAAGCTATGCGAAACGAACGACTAATAGGGCTTTCCTTAGAATGAACAATAGTATCGAGCATGTCTTTGGTTTTCGAATCAGTCAAGAAATCAATGAACTGCTTGGTTAGGGTCATCCCATCGGTTATCCTAACATAATTAAAGGCCTGGCCAGTGCGAATTGCCTCAGCAATATGTCCAATTTTTTCTGCAAAAGAAAAGGCGGTTGGATTTTGTCCTTTGACAAATCTTTCGGCAATCTTTCCAATTAGCTCAGCAGTTAAGGGAGCCGTTTGCTTAAGACGGCTCTGAGCGAATTTAAAGAAAGTATTGTAAAATCCGGTAGATAGCTTTAATGGATCCCCTGGCTCTCCCCGGACTCTTCCTTTTCCAGAAAAAAGGGAGTTGAAGAACGTATCAACACTTCTAGCTCCTTGTACTTCCGTCCAGGCTGACCCAACCGAAAGCCCTCCATGGTCATTGGAACCTCCAATAAAAATCTTTTCATGGGCATTAGGAACTAAGGGCAGAAGGCAATGCCGTTGGGAGAGTGTTTCGATCCGTTCTGGAGTCAATGCGTTTAAACAAAGGGTGAGGACTTTCTGAGAAAGTGGTTCTAATGATCCGTTACAGACTTCAAATCCTTTAAAAAGAAGGACCATTTTTTCAAAATGGTCCACGGTAAGTTTGCCATTCACACTTTTTAAAGGATGCGCTACCGCATGGGGAATATTCCTTTTAAGAAGATAGCTGGAAAGTTCGTAGACATTCGAGGCTAGTTCCTTAAAAATCTTGAAATCACTCGTAGGAAAGTGCCAAATCAATAGATGGATCTCACAACCGTCCGGGAAAAAGGTGGATAATTCTATCCCCATAAATACATCCAAATGCCTTTCCATCAGCTCAAGACATCCCTCAATTCGGTTATGATCGGTAATAGTTTTCCAATGCATGCCTTCCTTTTGAAGCTTTCCATAAAGTTCTTGAGGAGACGTACAGCTTTGAGGAAAACCTATCCTTCTTAAAATCCATTCTGAAGGCCTATCTGAATAACTTGAATGAAGATGCAGATCAACTCTTGACCAGGCTTCCATAGGTCTCCGGATGCATTCCAAGTTCAAGAAAATCCTTGATGCTTTTTTCAACCTGCTTCCAGATTGCTGGATAATCACTATCTTCTGGATGCAGCCCTACACGTACATAGCGTTTTTTACTTAAAATGTTTCTCTGTTTTAGCCAGCTGTTCCACACGATGGAAGCAGCCCGGCGCCAGGCCGATCTGTTGGACCAGCAATGAGAGAATGAAAAAATAGAAGAAGTTGAAGGATTTTCAAATAAAATAATGCGATCAATCGCTACCGTATACGCATACCCTACTTCTGGAAGCCACTCTAGCAAGGGAGCATCAAAAAGCCACCCTGGGGCAATGAATCCTCTACTGGACCATCCAAGACTCATAAACATTTTTTTTGCTTCCTCTAGCCGCCTGAAAGCCACTTTTTTTTCAATCCCTAAGAATTCCGCTTCTTGCTGGGTATAAATGCGTGTCCAGAATAACTCAGAAAGTTTATCTGTTCTACCAATCCTATCATGATAAAAACCATGGACGATGGGTTCGTCTCCTAAGCTAGCACAGGAACTTATCCAGGCACAAAAACTGGGATCTTCGATAATCGATTTTTTATGATGATAAAAGGGAACGATGAGTAGCCCAACCTTTTCGATTCCCCATGCAGAAAGACTCTCTCTTTGTTTCTCAATTTTTTTTCTGTTCATGGGATGTACATCATGAAGAGTGACAAAAAGTAGGTTTTCAGCCATATCACCAAATCAATCATAGAAGACTTTCTTTACTTCGAATAGAGCAAAGGCCTTTTCTCTAAGTCTTTTACTACTGTAAAAAGAAAAATCTTCGAAGGATAATGCTCTTTATATTTTGTGACTTCCATACAATTGATCACCTCAAATCCGAACCGATGAAAAAGAGCCGGCTTTCGTCTATCCCCAAAGACAACAATCTGGCCATAGACTTTTCGATGCCCTTTAGATACTAAATAAGCCAAAAAACTATCTATCAGTCTTCGTGTCGTGGTGGGGCTTTTGACTGACTCTAAGAGGTTAATATGAAAATGGGGGCAATCTTTTGGAGCCGGTGGGGTCTCCCTCCATCCTCTAGTGAGCACCCACTGGATATATTTTTTGGTTGCAGCATTATAGGGCTTAAAGAAATAACGATAGAAAGCCTTAAAGAACAGCAAAGGATCATACAAGAGATGATACCAAAATTTCAATCTAGGCTTGCAACAGCCAATAAGATATCCAACAACTTTTCCATTCCTTTCGCACACAAAGGCCGATTCCGGTTCAATGTCTGTATAGTAACGAGTAAGAAAATCGGCGAACAATTCCCTATCCTCAAATACTGGGTCAATAGGCTTCCCTAGGAAGCCAGTATCCGCACAGATAGTTCTAAGTGCTTCCCTATCTTTGCAACAATATTTGCGAATGATCACTTTGTTGGTTGGATCAGAAGGCTCGATGTTGTCGGTAGCTACTTTTTTAGTGGTGAGATTCATCGACGACTTGGCTTTGCAAACATTCTATAATACTTGGCTTTTCTGGCTCAGGAATTTCTCCACCAATCGCTTGCTGATAATACCCCCATAACTTATCAAAGACCTGAGGCCATCCATACTTTTCTCTAGTTTTCCTGGATAATTCCAGTCCCAGCTTTCTCAAGTCTATTGCCTGAAAGGCTTTTATTGCAGCAGCAAAAGCTTTTGGACAATTTTTTTTCGGCCAGTATTCTAGCCCCCCCTCAATCTGCTCCTCCATATTCGTCCCTTGAATCCCGATGACAGGACACCCACAGGATTGACTTTCGAGGGTAACCAGACCAAATGTTTCGACGATGCCAGGATGGACAAATAGATCTGCACAGCGATAACTCCGGCAAAGATCGTATTTTGAATCAATATAAGGAATCCACGTTATCCTTTGGTTCCTCCGCTTAACCTCCAACACAAGGCTTCTAAGAGGGCCATCTCCAATAATTAATAGCCAGTAATTGCTCCCAGCTGTCTCTTCAAGAAGACAACGAAACGTTTCAAGAAGTAAAACAAGATTTTTTTCTTTGGAAAGTCTCCCAACATAAAGGAGAAGGAAAGCATCAGAAGGAATGCCCAGGTGCTCTCTCCAGCTTTCATCCTTTGGACCAGGACAGAAAATATCCGTATCTACTCCTAAGGGCAGAGGCACAGAATTAGCTAATCCCCAACTTCTAAGAAGCCCACACAGTTTATAAGAAGGGACAATGGTCAATTTAAATTTTGAAAAAAGTTCGAGGATGTAGCTTTTTGAAAAACTTCTAAACATTTGCTCCAACAGTCTCCCCCCGTAGCGAGAAAAAGTTCTAAGATAGGCTTCTGGGAAATGGCTATGATAAAAGCCAATCACAGGAATTTTAAGCCTTTTTGCCTTTCGTAAGACAAACCATGCTAATTGATAGGGATCACCGACTTCGATAATATCCGGTTTTATCTGTTCAAGAAGAAAGGATAGGGCCTGCAGATTGAGCATCGCTCTGTATCTGGAGTTCTTATCTAACCTGGGAGACTTAATGGTAATGAGGTGGATCAAATGATCTGAATAATGGGCGTCATTTTCCCCAGGAACAATTAAAAAATGCTCGTCTTTTCCAATGCGTCGAATATGATCCTGTTTTTCAGAAAGATATCGTTTCACTCCCCCACTGCGAGGCGAATAAAACTGCGTTATGTCGCATATTTTCATCTATTTATTTTTTCTTCCTATCCGATCCCCATTATCATTTCTCTCAATAGAAATTTGCTTTTTCCTCTCTCTAAATCAGAGCCATATAATGGCCCTAATAGGAAGAAAGTCCATTACAAATCCATAAAATAATAGTCAGATAAAAAAAATTTTCCATCCTATATATATTGTTTTTTTTGAATAGTTTTTAGGACTTTACCCTAGCTTCTCCTCTGCTGAAGCTCTCTATAAGAACGTTTATCGGAAGAAGAGAGCAATAGCCCATGCTTTTCAAGCCTCCTTGGAGAAGGGCTGGCATGGCTACTGAAAGGTTGCAGCTAAAAGGGAAGAAAAATACCTATTCATGGCATCTCTTTTGCTTATAATCCCTAAGCAAAAGACAATATTTGAATGTTGTTTTTCTATAGAATTTTTTAATAGAAAAAAATTGCCTTTGGTTATACCTTGCACAAATATCAATCAACGTTTCTTGTGTGCCTTTTCTTTCTTTAGGACTTATAGAACGATTATCCTTTTGATTTCTTTTTTTGTTGGTTCAAATCCCTTCGCCTTTTCTGAGGATCTACAGCCAGGAAGTGTGGCTGAATTACAAAAGGCTCTAGAAGAAGGAGGCATCGCTGTAGAAACCAAGCCTCCCGTCCTTTCCCTTACTGGCTACTTAGACACAAGTTATACCTATAATTTTATTTCGGCTCATTCAGGAGCCAACAGAGCCATGACGGCTCAAGTTCCTACACGTATGGAAAGCGATAGTATTGCGGGAGGCGGATGGAATTTGAATCAGCTTTATCTGGTAGCTGAAAAACCAATGTCTGAACTGAATGAGTGGCAGGCTGGTTTCAGGACAGATCTTATGATTGGACAGGATGCTGCATCCATGGGGATGCCTGATAATATTACTGGTTTAGGTACTGTTAATAACTCTGGTCTTGTCTTTAACACCGGTTCTTTTCTTTTAGCTCAAGCCTTTGCCCAGTTCAGAGTTCCAGTAGGCAATGGGTTGGATATAAAAATGGGGAAATTTATGTCGCCTTTTGCCTTTGAGCTGATGGAAAGACCCGCAAACCTCAACTTTTCTTATGGGTTAATATTTTCAAATTTGATTCCCGAAATTTTAGTTGGGATCGAGGCGATCTATCCTTTGTCAAGTGCTTTTGAACTAACCTTGGGGATAACCGATGGAGGATTCAACACATCTAGAGGCGGCTATCCTTTTTTCGGTTTTGTGAACAATGAACCTTTTTCTTCGCTATTTATTGCTTCTTTAAAATATGAAACTCCAAAAAAGAATGCCCTATTGACTTCCTCTTTGCTCTTTGGTCCGGATGGAGCAAATCCTCCCGGCTTTGGTTTCTACCCAGATTTTCCTGGAACTGGCGTATTCAGAGAAAGCCCATTTAATCGCTCAGCCCCTTTTTTTCTTGGGGACATTTATGGGGCATGGATCCCTCAGATAACCAAAGATAGACTCCTTCTGGCTATTGAATATACTGGAGGCTTCTATAATGGAGGAATAAGCCTGCCTAACGATCCTTTCATTCAACCTGCTTCTTCGGATTGGTTCGGAGCAAGTTTTTGGATGAAATACCAATTGACAGCATTTTTAAGCATTGCCTTTAGACAGGATTGGATCCAAGCAAGCAATAATGAAATACTCTACCAGCATGTTGGCAGAACAGATATCTGGAGTTCGACCCTTACCTTCCGATTTGATCTATGGGAGAACTTAATGATGCGTGCAGAAGGAAGAATGGACTGGGGGAAAGATGTTGTTGGAGTTATCCTGGAACCTTTGGGACTTCCTGGTGTGCCTGTTTCTAACGGCCCCGCTTTCTTTGCAGCCATTGAAGTTGCCTATCTGTTTTGGTAAAAAGTTAAAATTTCTGCTTCTTGTCCTTCTTCTCTTATGCAGTAGGTTTACCATCCATCGCCGTAATGCCCCTGCCTTCAGGCATGGGGATATAAGGCGATAAATTATAGCTATGTGTAGTATAATTATGTAT
>NZ_LXQB01000022.1 GCF_004421185.1 Methylacidiphilum sp. Yel
CTTGTGGGTAATGAGCAGGCGCCCAACTTCACCGCCGATGATCGCATCCAGCAGGCGCTTCAGGCCTTTTTTGTGGTAGTTCATGCCAGAACCCAGGTCCGCGATCAGCTCGAATGTCCATCCTTGCCGGGGGCACAGAACAGCTCATGAACCTGTTTTTTTCCCTTCCAGATCGTCCTTCTGGTCGTGACTGGACAGACGGGCATAGGCGGCAATGGTGCGGCCTACCTTCTCCGGCGCATGAAATTGGTCTAGCCGAAGCCGTGCAAGGTCGTAGCGTCGCCGCCCACCTGCTGTGGGTTCATCGGGTAGGAGCTTGTCCTCGCGCTCCCAGCGTCGTAGTGTTTGCGGTGCAACCCCCAGGAACTCGGCGGCCTCTTGAATGCTGACCATTTTGAGCGACAGGTTTAGAATGTACATTTATGAGAAGGAAAAAGTAACTTGTATAGAAACTGTTCAAGCCCTTTTTTGATCGTGCCTTACTTTTCAGCAGATTCGCCTTGATCAAATTCTACCATAAGATCCTCACTTGAATTCTTGAGGGAGTTTTTCGTACAATTTTTTCAATTCGTGGATCTTATCCTTATGACAAACAAGAATAGCCTGTTCGGATTCGATAACAACAAGGTCATTGACACCACACAAAGCAACGAGTTTCGAATCTGATAGAACAATATTTTCTTTGGCGTCATAGGCACACATTTTCCCTTTGAGCCTGTTCCCTTCCTCATCTTTATCAAAATATTCCGCGACTGAAACCCAACTTCCAAGGTCATTCCAATCAAATCTTGCCTCCATTGCAAATATTTTGTCAGTTTTTTCCATCAACGCATAATCGATAGATATCTTAGGCAAACGGATAAAAGCACTTTCCCATTCTAAAGGCTTTTCAAGATACTCCAAAATAAAGTGATAAAAAGGGAAGGCCCACCGTTGGATCTCTTCTATAAATACTTTCACCGTCCATATATACATACCCGAATTCCAGCCACAATCTTCTTCCTTAATATAACGTCGAGCTGCATCAACTGAGGGTTTTTCCACAAATCGAATAACAGGAAAAAATTTCTCCCCATTTTTTACAAAACAATTGGTTTTATCTAACTTCAAATACCCAAATCCTGTCGCTGGATAATTCGGAGGAATAGAAAAAGCGACTATGCTTTTCGTTTCTTGAGCAAACAAGACAGAAGAGAGCAATTGGTCACGAAAAATCTCTCTGTTATTGATTTTACTGTCGGCAGGCAAAAGAACAACAGTAGCCTCGTTAGAATGCCTTGCCGCGATAGCTGTAGCCAATGTAGAAGCAGCAGCAGTATCTCTTTTTTCTGGTTCAAAAAGAATTTTTTCTAATGGAAAAGATGGCAACCTTTTCGTAATGGAGGAAAGTTGGTCTTTGTTTGACAAAATATAGAGATTTTCTTCTGGAACTAAACCTTTAATCCTATTAATAGTCTCTTCCAGAAGCGTTTTATCAGAAAAAAAAGAGATCAAATGCTTTGGAGTATTTCTCCTGCTTACTGGCCAAAAGCGTTCTCCACTTCCCCCAGCCAGTATGAAAACAAAAACATTGTCCACAACAATTTTAAGAAGCCTTTTCTAAGATATGGATTAAGAATGTCTTAATCTCGAAGAAGAAGTCAATCTTTAACTATGATCTCCTTCTTTTCTTTTATTTTTATTGGTTCTGTTACATCAAAAAAGATATTACGCATGAGAAGAGCCTGCCGTATTCCTTTATCCAGCTCAATACCTAAAAGGCCATGTTCAAACCAATTATGATCGATAAGCAGGTCTTTAGCTAAAAGAGCTTGAGTAGGAAATTCTCCTTCCTCATTACCTAATCCTACAATAATCTGGTGTCCAAATGCTAATCGGTTCGATCGCAGCACTCCCCCTCGAATCATTTCGAAAGGAACATTTGAAAGATTTGTCATGTTTGGATCAATGAGAAAGCCTAAAGCTCCAAAATTTAAGCTATGGATTTCTTGGTCTAAAGGATCCTTATTCTCAACCACTGGATAGGAAACAGCAACATCTAGGACATTATTAAGCCACTGTATAAAAAAACCACTGGAAGCAATCATGCCTTGGGTTCTTTTTAGCTGATTTCCATCAAAAATGACATCATAGGCTAAACCGCTTAAAGGAAAAAGAAATTTACAATCCTGGCTTTGATTTTCAAAAAAAATGGCTTTACCTTCCCACTGATAAAAAAGCAAAAGGCTTGAAAAATCTGGAACTATATCCCATGGCTTATCAAGGCTAACAGTGTTTGCATTTAATGCCGTTATTTTCCTAAGCTGGCCAGCTCCTTTCCCTGAAATAATAAGAGCGTCCATGCCAACAAGCCCAGGGGAAATATTTTTCTCAGTGATAGTTGTCTTTATTGCTTCAGAAGAGCCAACCATAGAAATCAACGGTCTATCCCATGGTAGAAAATAAATAGTGACTTCTTGATTTACTGGTAAAGGAGTTCCTCGATCGATTGTAATTTTTTGTTCGCTATTCGCAATGACTTTCCTTACGAAAAACTCCCGTTTACTCGAATGCCCCATTACTACAATTTCTTGACCCACCAAAGAATCTTTCGTCAAAATATTTTCTTTGAAAGACACTTCGTTGCCAGAGAGGCTGGCAGTCAAAGAAAAAGAATTCAGAGCAGTTTCCCTCTTTTTTCCCATCGGAAAATTAAGATTAAAAGACAGAGCCTTTCTGTTGCCTCTGCCAAATTCAGAAAATTGATTATGGGCAACATACAAATATCTCAATGGGAGAAGGCGTCTATAAAAAGAAGACTCATCTGCAAACCAGTTATCTTCAACAAAAAGTCTTTGGCCTCCTATTTCTGTGATGCAAAAAGCACCCATTGGGTTATAGAAACTATTTTGGGTAATGCGACCATTTTTTAAATGCACCGCTCTCTGCCTTGGACCAATGATCTCACAGCCTGAAATTTCGACATTGCTCAGACTACCTAGAGCAATAGAATAGCCCAACCCATCCATTCGATCTAATCCCCATTTTAGGATTTTCCACAAGAGACTACTTTCAATATTTTCCTTTGGATACCCATAAAAAGGAAAAAACTGTATTCGAACATTACGAATAAAAACATCAGAAGGAGATTCTTTCAATGAAGCCACTTTCCCTTTAAAAAGTGCTAATAGATCTTCCCAATCTCTAGAACTTCCCATAAACTGCTCATCTTTGAGGGCAGAACTATCCACAAGAACCCGTTTTGCATTTCTGATGCTGATCGACAATTCTTCCAAGGAGAATTGCCCAGAGGAAAAGAAAGCAGTGCTAACAAAGTCCGCTTCTCCAAGAGGTGCATTATCCGGCCACTTCAGCCAAGAAAAATCCATTCCATCCCCTTCCAACAAAGTTTTTGGCGGAATAAAAAAACTGCCTCTCACTTTGTATGTTCCGGCCGGAATATATACTATGCCTCCCCCATTGGCCTCGGCTGCCTGTAAGGCCTTCCGGAGAGCTTGAGAATCATCCGTGAGTCCGTTTCCTTTAGCTCCATAATCCTTGACATTAAAAATTTTGTTGGGCCAAGGAATCGCAGCAACAACCTTCAGAAAATAAGCCTCACTCCATCCAGCAGGACCTCCATGACCGTTATGAACAAGCAGATTAAATTCACCAGGGGGTAGATTATCTGGAATTTTAACCCGACAACAATATTTTTCAGCTTCTATCACTTCTAGGATTATAGGCTGTCCATCCTTTTGCGGTACCAAAATAACCTTCAACCGTTGGGCATCTTCTGGAGTCAATAGGACATTTTTCCCAATGATACATAACTCGGAACCTGGATAAGTTTCATCTTGCTTTAACCCTGGAAGGAGCCGAGCAGGTTGGCACCATTCTATTTGAGGTCTATTGATCAAAAATCTATTTTCAGAGATTTCTACTCCAAATATTCCTGGAGGGAAAACTGCTGGAATCTGAAATTTTATTGATTGATCAGATATTTGGATTGGAGAAACCGAAACTCGCTTTTCTTTATCAAAAGAAAAGGGGATATAATTGGTTTTAGGATCGTCGTCAGGCACAGCCCAAAGAAATATTTCCTCTTTAGGATCAAACCCTCCTCCATATAGAATAACACCGTCGGCAGGATCGACAGGCTCTGAAATCCAAAAAACAGTCGGCCGACAAAAGATGCTCTCAACAAAAAGAAAAAAACAAATGGAAAAGATAAAGGAAATGCAAATTTTTTTTCTACCCAAATTTTCTATCCTTTTTCTTTGTCTATCAGTATTTTTATTTATAAACAAGCTCATACTTTTTTCAAGGTAACGGTACTTCCTACCTTTTCTCTCTATCTTCTCCTTTCCAATTAAGCTATTTTTTCCTATAGCATTCAATTTTATGGAAAGAGCGGATTGTCTTGTTATCGGTGCTGGTATCGCAGGATCTTCTGTGGGATTTCATCTAGCGATCAAAGGACTTTCTGTGATTATATTGGAAAAAGAATCTTCCGCTGGATATCATTCGACTGGAAGGTCCGCTGTGTTTTTTAGAGGAAGTCATGGCCTGCCTTCTGTTAGAGTTCTTACGCAAGCCAGCAAGCAGTTTTTTGAATCACCTCCTGCCCCTTTTTTTTCTATTCCACTCACTACTCCCAGAAATGCATTATTCATTGCAAAAAAGGAAAAAAAGGATTTTTTGGAAAGGTGGTTTAAGGAAAATCAATCTGCCCAGCTCTCTTTACGGAAGATCACCTCTGAAGAAGCTCTTCAAATGGTCCCGATATTAAAAAAAGAATCGGTAGCAGGCGGTTGTATCCTTGAGAGCTCTGGAAAAGACATTAATCAACCAAAACTATTGCAAGGGTATCTTGAAGGAGTCATCCAAAGCGGTGGGAAAATCTATTATAAGGCTTTTGTCAAAAGCATTAAAAAGCAGCGGACCGAATGGGTAGTAGAGGCAAATGAAAAACTTTTTAAAGCTCCACTTCTCATTAACGCAGCTGGAGCTTGGGCTGATGAAGTGGCTTGCCTTGCCTCAATCAAACCATTAGGGATCGTTCCAAAACGAAGAACAGTTATTACTTTTGATCCACCCACAAATTATTCCGTTCAGAATTGGCCAATGGTCCTTGAAATCAGTGAAGAATTTTACTTCAAACCTTATTTTCAAGAAATCTTAGCTTCTCCTGCCGATCGCACCCCATCGATTCCTTGCGATGCAAAACCAGAGGAACCAGATTGTATACTTGCTATTAAACGGCTAGAACAAGCCACTACCATTAAGATCGAGAAAATCAACAGAAAATGGGCGGGTCTTCGTTCGTTTGTAGAGGATGAGCTCCCTGTCATCGGTTTTGATCCTGAAGAAAGAGGTTTTTTCTGGGTTGCTGCTCTTGGTGGCTCTGGAATTGAAACTTCCCCAGCCGTGGGTGAAATGGCTGCCTGTCTAGCAATAAACAATAAACTGCCAGAGTTTTTCTCTTTTTATAATATAGATCCTCAAAGGTATTCCCCCGCCCGGATAAAATCTAAAAGAGGCACTTAAAATTTAGCAAATAACTTTTGTTCCTAGAAGTGACAGAAACAGAGATAGCCACTTTGGATGAGCTGGCCAACCGGGAGCAGTGACAAGATTCCTATCCACAATGGCTTCTTCAAATCCGGTTGGTACAAAACTTGCCCCGCTGAGTTCGACTTCTGGTCCCACAGCGGGATAAGCTGTCAAGCGATAGCCCGAAAGAACTTTTGCGGCCGTTAAAAGTTGTATGCCATGACAAATGGCTGCCACCGGTTTTTGCTCGTCGAAAAAATGACGCACACATTCGATCACTTTTGGATAAAGTCTGAGATACTCTGGGGCACGACCTCCTGGAAGCACTAGCGCGTCATAGTCCCTAGGTACAACTTTTTCAAAATCAGCATTCAGCTCAAAAAGATGCCCTTTTTTTTCAGAATATGTTTGCTCACCTTCAAAATCATGAATCGCTGTTTGTATTTTTTGTCCTTTGCTCTTTCCCGGGCAGACAGCAACGACTTCGTGTCCTATTCCCAAAAGAAATTGAAAGGGAACCATTACTTCATAATCTTCCGCATAATCTCCAACAATCATCAGAATCTTTTTTTGAGCCATATTCTTTTATACTTTCAGAAGATCCTTTTCTTTTACTTCAAGCATCTTGTCAACCTTTTCTATATAGAGATCGGTTAACTTTTGGATTTCCTTTTCTGCCCGTTCCACTTCATCCTCACTGATATGTGCTTCTTTGCCTAATTTCTTTAATTCCTCCAGACTATGCCGGCGAATGGCCCTAATTCCCACTCTGCCTTCCTCAGATATTTTTCTAGCCACTTTGATAAGCTCCAGTCTTCTTTCCTCTGAAAGCGGTGGAATAGGAATTCTAATAATTTTAGCATCCACCACTGGATTAAAGCCAAGCTTTGATTCCTCGATAGCTTTACGTATAGATTCTACCAGGGTCAAATCCCAAGGCTGAACTACTAGCAAATTAACATCTGGAGCCGTAATGGCCGCCAGATCTTTTAGTTTCATATGCGTTTCATAGGCTTCTACCGAGATATTCGATATCATTTCAGGATTAGCTTTTCCAGAACGTAATGAAGCAAGCTCCATCCGTGTTTTTTCTACAGATTTTTCCATCTTATCTTCCGCTTCCAACAGCACATCGTCAATACTCATAGGACCCTCGATCATCGCGTAGCCAAAATAATAGCAAAAAATAAAGAAAAAATCCAAGCTCTATCCTCATATTTAGCTTTTCACCTTATCTGAGACCAACGTTCCAACAGGAGCGCCACACACTACCGCTTTAAGATTTCCAGGCTTGAACATATCGAAAACTATAATTGGAATACGATTATCCATGCACAAAGAAAAGGCTGTTGAATCCATAATGGTCAGTCGGTTCTGTATTGCATCCAGATAAGTTAATTGTTCGTATCTTTTAGCCTGGGGATTGATTTTTGGATCACTATCATAAACCCCTTCCACCTTTGTCGCTTTGAGAATAACTTGCGCTTCTATTTCACTGGCACGCAGCGCAGCAGCCGTGTCCGTGGAAAAAAAGGGATTCCCTGTACCCGCTACAAATATAACGATCCTTTTCTTTTCCAAATGTCTAATCGCTCTTCTTCGAATAAAAGGTTCAGCAACGTTTTTCACTTCGATAGCCGTTTGCACCCGTGTGGGAATCCCTAAGTGTTCAAGGGCTCCCTGCAATGCCAGCCCATTAATAATGGTCGCAAGCATTCCCATGTAGTCAGCAGTGGATCTATCGAGAAACTCCGAATGAGAGGCCATCGATCCCCTCCAAATATTGCCACCGCCAATAACAATTGCGATATCAACACCTAAACTATAAATTTCAGCAATTTGGTATGCAATTTTACGGGCAACTTCAAGATCCAAATGTTCAGTCTCTCCAGATAATACTTCTCCACTCAATTTTAAAAGAATCCGTTTATAAACCGGCGACTGTCTAACTCCATCAAAAAATTCCATATATTTTTCTACCTTTCTCAAATTATGTCATATTTCTAAAGATGAAAAGAAAGTGGTTGAAAATGTGGACAATGCCCTTTGCATTTAGGTTTTCTTAAGGGATCCTTTGGCAGTCTTCTTTTTTGGTTTCTTTAAAGCAGGAACAACAGGAAAGTTAGCCTTATCCTCTTTACCGTTTTGCAACCGCCTTTTAAGTTCTTCAATTTGATCCCGATAAAGAGCAGCTTTTTCAAATTCAAGCCTTGCAGAGGCTTCAACCATTGCTGCACTCAATTCTGTTATCATTTTCATATAATCCGCACTCTGATCGATCTCTTTGAAATGGATAGGTTCTTTGGCTTCTGACCGAATCAGCCCATGCAGACTGACAAGCTCTTTAGCTTTTACACTTCTAGGGGTAATTCCATGTTCCTGATTGTATAAAAGCTGCTTATTTCTACGGTATTGGGTTACAGCAAGGAGTTTTTGAATCGATTGGGTCATGACATCGGCATAAAGAATAACTTTACCATTTTCGTGACGGGCGGCTCTTCCAGCAATCTGAATTAAGGATTTCTCTGACCTTAAATAACCTTCCTTATCTGCATCTAGAATGCATACAAGTGAGACTTCTGGCAAATCCAATCCTTCTCTTAAGAGATTTATTCCAACCAACACATCGAAATCCCCAGCTCTTAGACCACGTAATATTTCAACTCGTTCTATGGCATCGAGTTCAGAATGAAGATAACGAACTTTAAAGCCAAGATCTCTTAGGTAGTCGGCTAAATCCTCGGCTGTTTGCTTGGTTAACGTTAATATAAGAACCCTTTGTCCATCCCGTATTCGATTATAACTTTCTTTGATAACGTCGTCTATTTGCCCCTCAAGGGGACGAACTTCAACTTCGGGATCTAACAATCCGGTAGGCCTGATGATCTGTTCAATGACTTTGCCTTCGGTTTTTCTTAATTCATACTCTCCAGGAGTAGCTGAAACGTAAATCACTTGACCTATTTTTTGCTCAAATTCTGTAAACGACAGCGGTCTGTTGTCTAAAGCAGAAGGCAATCTAAACCCGTGTTCAACAAGGGTTCTCTTCCTTGACATATCCCCTTCATACATCCCCTGAATTTGAGGGATTGTGGCATGACTTTCATCGATGACAGTCAAAAAGTCCTTAGGAAAAAAATCGAGTAAGGTGTATGGAGCAGAACCTGGAGCTCGCCCGCTCAAATGTCTACTGTAATTTTCTATACCGTTACAAAAACCAAGTTCTTCAAGCATTTCTAGATCGTTTTCCGTTCTTAATCTCAGTCGCTGGGCTTCAAGCAACTTTCCTCTAGACTCCAACTCTGCGATGCGCTCATCGAGTTCCTGTCGGATCGATTGGATTGCTTTTCTTAATTTCTCAGAGGTCGTCACAAAGTGACTTGCAGGAAAGATTAACTCCTTTTGAAGCCGGCAGACACTTCGACCTGTAAGTAATTCGAATTCGGTAATACGATCGATTCGATCTGCAAAAAATTCGATTCTCAATCCCTTATCTGGAGAGACATGGCAGATTTCGACAACGTCACCTCTGACACGAAATTTTCCCCGGGATAACTCCACATCGTTTCTTTCGTAGAGCATCTCAACAAGCATAGCTAGAAACTGGTTTCTTGAGAGATTCTGGCCAACTTCCACCCGACAACATAAGCTTTCGTAGTCCTCTGGAGAACCCAAACCATAAATGCAGGAAACACTGGCAACAACAATGACGTCACGACGCGTCAGCAGAGAGTTGGTTGCAGAAAGCCGAAGTCTTTCTATTTCTACATTCACACTTGAGTCTTTTTCTATGTATGTATCAGTGCTCGGAATATATGCTTCCGGTTGGTAATAATCAAAGTAGGAAACAAAATATTCAACCGCAGCATCAGGAAAAAACTGTTTGTATTCGCTATACAACTGCGCAGCTAATGTTTTATTGTGACAGATGACTAGGGTAGGTCTTTGGACTTTTTCAATACATTTGGCTATTGTAAAAGTTTTGCCAGAGCCCGTCACGCCCAACAATACCTGATGTTTTTTCCCAGCCTCAATCCCAGCCGCCAACTCTTCAATAGCCTTCCCTTGATCGCCACAGGGTTCAAATGGTGAAACAACTCGGAACTTGTTGTTTAAAGCTTCTGCAAACATAACTAAAAAGGAAAAAAATCGTCAATTAGTCAAAATTTCATGCCCCTTTCCAGGAGTTTCCTTTCGCGACTTCCTAAGCAGTTCGCAAACTTCCCAATCAGATAATTGATTAAAATTCTCATACCATTGGCCCACTCCATAAAATTCTTCTGGAGTCATTAACACAACAACCCTATCGGCTATTTTCTTCATTTCTTCGTATACATAAGGAGGAGCCACTGGAGCGGCTACTATCAATTCTTTAGGCGCTAATCTCCTTATGGCTGCAACTGCGGCTCTCATCGTCGAACCGGTAGCAATGCCATCATCCACTAAAATGATGGTCTTATTAGTCAAAGAAAGTGCGGGAAGATCCTTCCGGTAAAGATTTTCTCGTCTATGCAATTCTTGCAGTTCCCGAGCGGTGACTTCCCTAATCGTTTCTTCATCTATGTTCAAAGAATTTATTACGGATTGATTTAAAACCTGTATTCCCCCAGAAGCAATTGCTCCCATTGCCAGTTCCTCTTGCCATGGAACACCTATTTTTCTGACAACGAAGATATCCAATGGAAGCTTCAAAATGTTTGACATAGCAAAGCCCACTTCTACTCCTCCTCGCGGTAAAGCCAGAATAACTACATCCGATTTGCCTCCATACTCGAGAAGTTCTTCAGCCAAAAGCCTACCTGCTTCTTTTCTATCTTGAAAAATTCTATAAGGCATTTTTTTTAATGTAGAACAAAGAATTTTTCTTTGCTACTCTTTTGGTTGGATTTTCTTTATCGCCTACTCCCCCCACATACAACGCATAATAGAATGGGGTACCAAAAATATTAATTGGCTATTTAAAGCGCTCCTAGGGCTGTTTTAACAGCAAGAGCATTGTCTGCCGCCCAACCCATGGTCGTATTGTTAAAAAAGATATAGACTTCTTTGGCTCCTTTGTTGACGAGCTTTTGAGCTATCCTCACTATTTCCTGGATTTCTTCAGGGTTATAAAGATAGGAAAACCATTGTTTGCGCCCATGTAATCGCAAGTAGCCGATCGAAGAAGTTAGTTCGGGCTGCATTTTCAAAAGAGGAGAATCGGCAACACAATAGACCGCTTGTTTTGCTTTCAAAATTGCTACAAGCGATGCAATGTCTGCTTTGGTTCTAAATTCCACAGCTACTTTCGTCGGATCAGGAAATGCCTCTAAGGCAATCTGAAGCCGTTCTGGTTCAAGAGGAAACTTAGGAGAAAGTTGAAGCAAATACAAACCGATTTTTTCCCCTAATACTCCAGAATCATTGCAAAAACGCAAAATAAGATCATTGACATTATTAAGAAGCCGGAGATGACTAATAAGCCTAGGAACCTTCAAAACAAAACGGAACTTGGGTGGAGTCTTTTTTGCCCAATTTTCATAAGTAGATTTTGGGAAGAATCTATAGAAAGTGGCATTGACTTCAACCGCCTCAAACTGAGAACAATAATATTCAAACCATTTTGATTGTGGTAAATCCTCAGGATAAAAAGATCCTTTCCAATCCAAATAGTTCCATCCCGAAGTCCCCACCCAATATTTTATTTTTTCCATGAATTTTAACTCACATCCACTAAGAAGAATACCCATCCATTTTTCCACATGATTTTTTTCTTAGGCATTTCTCAAAAAAAAGATACGACAACACATAGTTAATACCAACCAGATTAAAAAAACTAAAAGGATCAAACAAAAGGAGTTTGTCATTTTTCTAATGGGAAAGAAACAGCAATGAATTCATTTTTTGTATCTACTCCAACCACCTCCAGTTTCCCATGGTTGGCGGAAACGAAGATACCTTGACCTTTGTCATAAAGGATATCGCCAACAACAACTCTACCACTACAAAAAAGAAGATATAAAAAAGAGGCCCCATCCATGTGGCAAGCGTAGAACTGGCCAGCCTTAAGTTCAATTCTTTTGACAGCAAAGTAATTTTGCTCAACAGAAATTTCTTCTGGACGAAGAAGTTTTGGGTTATTGGGTTCAAGGGAGAGAGAAAGAACAGATTCCCAGTAATGGAGTGGCCTCAATGAGCCATTCTCATTTGGTCTTTCCCAGTCGTAAATCCGAAAAGTTGTATCTGAATTATCCTGGATTTCTAAAATAAGATTTCCTCCTCCAATCGCATGGATCTGACCTGAGAGTACTAATATTCCATGAGAACTAAAGGTGGGAATATGATTTAGGTACTGAATAATAGCTTTTTTACCGATAAGTTCTTTTAGCAGATTTGGTGAGATTGCCTGTTTAAACCCAAGATATATAGAAGAGCCAGGAAGAGTAGCTAGGAAGAACCAAAATTCAGTTTTCTTCTCCCAGCCATATTGGGTTGCTACTTTTTCCCCAGGATGCACTTGAATGCTTGTTGGTAATCGACAATCCAATATCTTAACGATCAAAGGAAAACGTGTCGTGGGGGGGGCATTCCTTCCAAAAATCTCTTCTTTTTGATTCACCCACAAATCATGAAGATTACGCATTGAGTAATAAGGGCTTTTGAGAACATTACATTCTTTCTCCCTATCTACCAACTGCCAGCTCTCACCGATAAATTGGAAGGACTCCGAGTCCTTTCCAGCTACAAATTGGTTGAGCAATCCTCCTCCCCATATTTTTTTTTTGTATATAGGGTGAAATTGAAAAATACCCATGAGAAGAAACAATGGGTTGAATTAGATTAAAAGAATAAATAGATTGATCTTCTAAATTCCATTTTCATTTATGACGGACACAAAAACAGAACAAGCAAAAAGTAATATTATTAGTAGAAATAACCCTTATTTAGCTTCGATTAAAGAAAATATTTTACTGACGAAAGAAGGCTCTGAAAAAGAGACTAGGCACATCGTCATCGATATTAAAGGCAGTGGGCTAACCTATCAAGTGGGGGATTCTCTTGGAGTTTTCCCCTCCAATCCTCCTTATATTGTCGAGAAGATTTTCCAGCTTCAGTCTCTTGATCCTGAAGAACCAGTGAGCTATCAAAATACCAAAATTTCGCTTAGAGAGTTTCTTTCCAAGCATGTTGTGCTAACTCGTGTTACAAAAAAATTCCTCCAGCTACTGAGCCAAAAGACATCTTCTGCTTCCCGACGAAAAAGATTAGAAGAGATTTTGGGGCAAGAAAAGGAACTAGAAGCCTATCTCTGGGGAAAAGATTACCTAGACTTCTTTGAAGAATATCCAGAAGTTTCTTTTAGCTCCCATGAACTAGTTGCTTCTTTGGGCCGAATGGTCCCTCGACTCTATTCAATAGCTTGCTCTCCTCTAATGTTCCCAGAGGAGGTGCACCTGACTGTTGCTGTTATCCGCTTCAAACTTACAGGAAGGATGAGATATGGAAATGCCACCGGGTTTTTGAGCAGATTTGCAAAAATAGGGATAAAAGAAATTCCTGTATATAATCAACCAGCAAAGCATTTTCATCTTCCCGAAGATCCTTCAGCTGACATTATCATGATCGGGCCAGGTACAGGTATTGCTCCTTTTCGAGCGTTTCTTCAACACCGAATGATGGCAGGACATCGGGGAAAAAACTGGCTATTCTTTGGAGAGCAACACCAAAGCACTGATTTCCTCTATAAAGAGGAACTTCTCGACTGGCTGAAAAAAGGAGTATTAACAAAGTTAGATACGGCTTTTTCTAGAGATCAATCTTATAAAATTTATGTCCAGCATAGAATGAAGGAATCAGCAGCTGAACTTTGGAACTGGATCCAGAATGGAGCCTACATATATGTCTGCGGGGATGCAAAGCATATGGCCAAAGATGTGCATCAAAGTCTCATTGATATAGCTAGAGATACAGGAGGGATGTCACAGGAAGAAGCGCAACATTATATCAATGTAGTTCTTTCCAAGGAACAAAAAAGGTATCGTAAGGATGTTTATTGAGAGATTTTTTTTTTCCGCTGCCTTTTCCTGAAATTTAACGGGGATGCAGAGAATAGGCAGTTTGAATTTCTTGCCATTGGCTTTTTTGGTCTAACACCAGCCGTAAATGCATCCGCATTTGTTCTAAAGCTGCCCCTATATTCTCTACAACATCTAAAGGAAGTAATCCCTCTTTTGTCCTTCTTTTTTCCGCTGCTATATCAGCAGCCTTTCCATGAATCCATACTGCACTGCGAGCGGCATCAAAGGGTCCCAAGCCTTGAGCAATCAGTCCAGCAATAATCCCTAGTAAGCTATCTCCAGAACCGCCCGTAGAAAGTCCAGGATTACCAGTTGTATTGAAAAATATCTCTTTTCCTTCTTGAGCTACTACCGTCCTGACTCCTTTCAAAACTAAGGTTATCTTTTTATCTTTTACAAAATTTCTCGCCACTTGTATTCTTTCTTCAGGAGAATATTCCATTCTTAGAAGTCGTCTCATTTCTCCTGGATGAGGAGTGAGCACAGCCCATCTTCTAATGAGCTGAAAGAAGTCTGGATTGCGTGCAAGCAAAGTCAAACAATCAGCATCAATGACTAAGGGTAGATCCAATGACATAAGCGTTTTGAAAAATATTTCTGATTTTTTTTCCAACCCAAATCCAGGGCCCATGGCAACAACTGTTGCTTTAGAAACTACCATCTCAAATAACTTAGCGTCATCGTAAGGAAATACCATGGCTTCAGAAGGGGCCTTTGCAGCCACGATCGGATAAACTTCCTGAGGCACCCCCACATTGACCAGTCCTGAACCTATACGAAGCGCCGCCTGCGCTGCCATCACCGGAGCTCCCGTAAAACCAATAGAACCGCCAAGAATAAGCACTCGTCCATAACTGCCTTTATGCGTATTAGAATTTCTAAATGGGAATAATAAGGCTAGCTCCCATCCCACTAATGCCTCCAAGCCTAAACTGGGCGGCAGGGTATCAAAAATGGGGACAATTTCCACTCGGCCTGTAAACTTTGAAAGCTCTTCTCTAAAAAGGAAATCTTTACCGTAGCCAATGCTTAGTGTTAAATCGGCAATAACGGCTAAAGAACTAGCTGTGGAATTCTCCCATAATCCTGAAGGACAATCAACGGCTATTGTTTGGAAAAAACAACGATTACGCTCTTCATTCAGTTCTTTGACTATCTGAGCTACTTCACCCTGCAATTCCCCCTTCACACCGATTCCAAGCAGACAATCCAACACATAATCCGCTTTCGTCCAGGGTACAGGATCTGGATAAGCATACAAGGATAACTGAGGAAATGCCTGCAATAATTCTTCCAGCTTTTTTTTACATAAGCTTCCTAGTTTTTCTCTTGCAGCAGAGAGATAAACCGATACAGGCCATCCCCTTTTCAATAACTCTCTGGCAATCACAAGCCCATCCCCCCCATTATTGCCTTTACCAACCAATACAAGAACCAAACCCATGCGAGAATAATGCTGGAGAAAAAAACACGCAGCCATCCTGCCGGCTCTTTCCATCAAAACTTCAGCAGAAAGGCCATTGGCTATTGCTTCCTCTTCTAATCTCCTAATATTTGGAACATCTGTAATGATCATTTCTTATAGTCGAATGTTAAAAGCTCAAATTGAGTGGTTGTTTAAAATATCAAACTTGTTTTATTTTTAGTGCTTCCTCTCCAAAGAGTGGATAAGCTTTAGGATAATTACAACTTTAATTTTTTTTCATGGTATACAATTATTCGTGAAAAATGCTTAAAAAAGATAAAAATATTATATAAGCTAAATATACACATAAAAGAGATGGCGGCCGTAGCTCAATTGGCAGAGCACCAGATTGTGGCTCTGGGTGTTGCGGGTTCAAGTCCCGTCGGTCGCCCAAAATAAACCTGTTCTTTTAGTTCTCTTCTTTTACCTTAAGTAAGATTTTCCCAAAATGTCTATTTTCTTCCAAATACTTCAAAGCTTCCTTCAATTGATCCCACAGAAAAATGTGATCTATAATAGGCTTAAGCCGACCTTCTATAAAAAAAGGAAGTATTTTTTTCCTAAACTCTTGGGTTAAAAACATTTTTTCTTCTATAGGCCTTGCTCGAAGAGTCGAACCAACGAGCATTAATCTTTTTCGAAGGAGATGAATTAGTGAAATCTCAGTTTTTGATCCTCCCAACAGACCAAGGCTAAGAATCCTTCCTTTTTCTGCTGCAATCTGAAGATATTGACTAAAACGTTCCCCTCCCACTAAATCGAAAATAATATCCATTCCCTTTCCCCCTGTTCTAGTCAACGCCCAATCAATTAGATCTGCTTGCCCTTCGGTAAACACATCAACAGCTCCAACTTTGAGAAGTTTTTGTTTCTTAGCTGGAGATCTAACCATTCCAAAGACTTTAAGGTTTTTTAGATTAGCCAGAGCTAATGCAGAAAGACCAACGCTACTTCCAGCAGCTGAAATCAATAGAGTTTCGTTTTCCTTTGCCTGTGCTCGATATTCTAACCCATCCCAGGCCGTAAAAAAAGATTCAGATATAGCTGCCGCTTCCACAAAAGATAGTTTTCCATAAATAGGTAATAAGAACCTTTCATGAACAATAACCTCTGTGGAAAAAGCACCGCCAATCAGTAAGCCAAACACTGGATCTCCTTCTTTCCAACCTTCCACTCCTTCCCCAATCTGGCAAATCCTTCCAGAAAATTCTAATCCTGGAATCTCAAAAGCAGTAGGGGGCCCAGGTTGAGGATAGAGTCCATAAAGTTGAAGAAGATCGGCTCTATTGATGCCTGCATAATAAACATCCACTTTTACTTCGGCTCTCCCAGGTTTGAGCGAAGGCAGCTCACGCATCTGCAAGGTTCTTTTCCCATTTTCTTTTTCAATAACCCAAGCAATCATTTTTTCTGTAGCCTTCCAGTTTGATATCCAAAATAACAACTACATTAGCTCTTTCCCATCTTTCTTCCAACTAACCAAGGGTAAGATTGGGCCCAGTTTAATGGAATCGGCGAGGGTTTTCTTTCAGGAAATTTGATACAAGCAAGGATTTGTCGGCATTCAGCAAATAAACTACCCGAAAGACTTTCTTTTCTTAATTCGAAGTCAATCTGAAATCTCACCCTTTCTATTCGACTAAGCCTTGAAATAATACTGATGATATCCCCAAGTCTGGCAGGGGATTTATAAACAATTTCGGTTTTGACGACTACAGGAACCAAGCCTGTCTTTTCCATCTCTTTCAATGGCCAACCAAGCCGTTCAGCTAGTTCGGAACGGGCGATCTCCACAAACCGCAAATAAGCAATGTTATGGACAAGTCCGCAGGAATCGGTATCAAAAAAAAAGGTCTTGATTTTCGTTTCGCATTCAGGAAGCTCAGGTAGTAGAGGCATCGGTGGATAGAAATTACAATTTTTTTACTTCATTTCAGTGCATTTTTCACTCAAAAACTAAAAACTATGATCAGAAAAATTGTCTCAGGCGGGCAAACAGGAGCCGATAGGGCTGCCTTGGATTGGGCGATGGCCAATGGGATACCCCATGGAGGATGGTGTCCCAAAGGAAGATTATCGGAAGCGGGTGTCATTCCTGATAAATACCAGCTTTCGGAAACCCCCACTCCAAGCTATACAGTGAGAACAGCATGGAATGTTTGGGATTCAGATGGTACATTGATCGTTACATTACAACCCTCTCTTACTGAAGGATCATTAGCAACTCAACAATTTGCAGTAACTTTTGGAAAACCTTGGCTCCACATTAACCAAACGACTCCGGAGATAGAAGCCAAAGTCAAAAAATTTTTGTCTTCTCATTCCATCGAAATACTTAATGTTGCAGGTTCTAGAGAAAGCAAAGAAAAAGGAATCTATGATTTTTGCTATAGAGTTCTTGATCGGAGTATTGATATTGAAAGAAAAGCTGATTCTTTTTTTCAGCCACCCTATTATGGATTGTGTCCACAATCAACTTTTCAACCTAGAAGTAAAACTGACCTTTTCTCCATTTTTCAAGATATCATTAGGTTAGAGAAGATCCAAGTGGATGCATGGATCGGGGTTCCAGAAGAAGAAAGAAGGAACAAACAAAAACTCCTTATTTCTGTTGATCTTTATATAGATCCCCTGGTAACTCGTAAAGCTCATGATACAGACGAATTATCTACCACACTAGATTACGCTACTGTCAAAGAAACCATAGAAACTATAGCTAGTAGCAAACCTAGACAACTCATCGAATCCCTTGCCGAAGAGATCGCTATACAATTACTTCTCCATCCTTTGGTTTCAGGGCTGACTGTAAAAGTCTCAAAGTTTCCCTTCCCTAACGTAGCCGAAGTTTCTTTTATATTAAAAAGAAAGAAAAATTAACTGAAAATACTTAAATAAAGCCTTCTTGTCGAAAATCCTGAATGTTTTTTGTAACAGACACACGTACCCAATCAATAAGAAATTTAAGTAAAGACACTTCCCAAAGTTCCTCTTCACCTTTCAGAAGGAGAGAGAGAGGATCCCCTTCTTTAATCATCTTTTCTTTGAGCATAGCACACACTTCCTCTGAAGAGCCTTTTATTTCATTAAAACACACATCATCCTTTTTAAAGAAAAATCCATAACGCAAAAAAGAAATATTGCTTTGCGGCGCATTTTGCAATAGCCATTCAGCGTATTCTTGGGCTTCTTTTCCAAAACCTTCCAATGTCAATTTTGCAAACTGTGGGGAAGTAATTATTTTAGGCCTTTCGGCTTCCAATTTTCCCTCCCTAACAAAACAGACATCCACCCTATCCAAATCTTCCGTGACGAGTTGATAGTTTATAAGAGTTGTTCCAAAAGTAGATACAACTCGTCTTGGTGGTAAAATAATCTTCGTATTTTCTAGAGCGTATTGAAAAGCATCTTGAAAATTCATAATTCAACCTATTTTATCTAGCAAAACACCAACCTATAAAGAACATAAAATAATGCGTTGCAAAGGAAACTCTAGTCATAAATTAAACAAATTTTCCAGGATTTAAAATGCCTTTAGGATCCAATGCCCTTTTAATCTTTTCGTGAAGCAATCGGGTTTGTTGACTGAGAGCTTTATTCCACCATGGCAATTTAGCTATGCCAATCCCATGTTCTCCAGTAATAGATCCATTCCATAATATTACCGAATCAAACAGAACATTCAAGGCCTCTTCAGCCTTGTCACGATTCTCTTTTTTTGACCAATCAACCATCAGATTGACATGTATATTTCCATCTCCTGCATGACCAAAACAGGCAACAATCAATCCATAGTGCCTTTGAAGATATTCCCCTAGGCTTATTAAATCGGCCAGTCGACTACGCGGAACAGTAACATCTTCGTTGAGTTTGGTTAGTCCACTGGCTTTAAGAGACATGGAAAAGAGACGGCGCGACTCCCATAATTTTTCACACGCATCCTCCCCCACTGCTCTGGTCAGTTCCTTTGGTTGAAATTCCCTCAGTATTTTCTCAAAAAACTCGATATCGGAATGGACTGCCCCAATACTCCCATCGGTTTCCAATAAAATATGGGCATCGAAAGGAGGAATTTCTCCTTTAGTAAATTCTCTTGCGCACTGAAGGGTAAATCTATCAGCAATTTCCAGAGCAGCGGGAAGCACCCCAGAAGATAAAATTTTGTTCACACACAAAATTGCCTGATCCATCCGTTCATAATAAGCGGATAGACAGGCTTTCAGTGGAGGGTAAGAAAGCAGCTTAAGAGTAATTTCAGTTACTAGCCCCAGCATGCCTTCGGAGCCAACAAAGAGGCTCGTCAAATCAAAGCCAGTTTTATTCTTAATCGTCCTCCCCCCCACTTTGGCTACCGATCCATCGGAAAGCACAACCTCAAGACCTAAGATGTAATTTCGAGTAACTCCATATTTAAGACATCGAGGCCCACCAGCGTTCGTCGCTACATTTCCACCAATAGTACATTCCATCACACTGGCAGGATCAGGGGGATAAAAAAGACCCATTTTTTTTACTTCTGCCTGTAGGACTCCTGTGATAACTCCAGGCTCAACAACAGCTACTCCATCTACTGGATGTATCTCTTTGATCCGGTTCATTTTTTCAAAAGAAACAACCACTCCCCCTTTTACTGGAACAGCACCTCCTACATAGCCTCTACCTCCACCTCTAGCAGTCACATAAATACCTCGAGAGAAAGCAAACTGCATCAAGGCCACAACATCTTCTTTTGATTCAGGGAAAAAAACACCGTCTGGGGCTCTCGAAAAAAGCCAAGCATCTGTAGCATACTTGCTTAGTTTTTCCTCACTGGTTGAAAACTTGTCCGGGAAAAGTCGATGTAGTTCCTCTGTCCATAATTCCATTAAAAACTCCTCTTTTCTTTAATGCTTTGCACTAAATACCACCTACTCTCCTCATTCTATCTGTTGAATTATCCACGATCCTTTAAAAAGAAGACAGGAGCTCATAAGAAGCTAACCTTTGTTTTTTCCTTTGATTGCATTCAGGGCTTTTTCCCCCTTTGTACTTCCTGTCAATCATCTCCTTTTAACCACATTATACACTAACAATACCAGAGAAGAGCTAACGTTTTCTCCTTTATACAGATACTGTGAGCGCAATAATGTTCTTTGAATGGTATAGCATCTATTTTTCAATTCCTCTAGGTTTAAAAACCGTGGCTTTCTTGAAATTTTTCTGTAAATAAAAAAACTATAAGGCTATGACCATGTTTTCCTTAATAATGAAAAAAAACAAGAGAAGAGGACTTGAAGTGGGCTCGCCCATTCCCGATGTTTGGGCATTTGATCCCGAAGGCAATCCAATGTCAGTAAGAGAGCTTTGTTCGAAAGGATTGGTTTTGCTGTATTTTTTCCCAAAAGCTAACACTCCTGGTTGCACTATCCAAGCCTGTAATCTCCGGGATCATTTAGCGGATCTACAAAAAGCAAATGTTCGGGTGGTTGGCATAAGCAGAGATAAACCCTCTGTACAAAAAAAATTTATTCAAAACAATCGGCTTAATCTTATGCTGCTTTGTGACCCAAGCGGAGAGGTTTGCAAGGAATTTGCTATTCCTCTTTTCTTTGGAATGCCCAAACGCCTTTCATTTTTGATTAAAGATGGCAAAGTGTTATGGCGTGATTGCCACCCTAACATTTGGAATGCAGCTGCAGAAGTTCTGGAAGCACTTAAAGCAAGCAATTTCTGGCTAAAAGATTGAAAATTCTATCTTTTAACTTCAAAAAACTACAATTCACTCCAAATCCTTTAGCCCTATGGCTATTTTTTCGTGCTCTTTCTTTTATCTATTTCATTGCTTTTTTTTCCCTTTCTTTTCAAATTCTTGGATTAGTAGGAGAAGGAGGGATTCTTCCAGCTTCTCCATTCCTGCATTATGTCCAAGATCAAATAGGCTGGCGAAGATTTTTTTTAGTTCCTACCCTGTTCTGGTTTATACCTCCAACCGATCCCATTCTTTATGCTGGAACTTTTCTTGGAATGTTTTTAGCTATTCTTCTTTTTTTCAATATAGCTCCAGCTCTTGTATCTTTATTTCTTTGGTCTCTTTATCTGTCTTATGTAACAGTGGGACAGACCTTTTTTAATTTCCAATGGGATGGTCTCCTTTTGGAATGTGGCCTACTTTCCATGTTATCCTCGCCATGGAAACTTCATCCTGGCTTTATGAAATTAACTTTTCCACCCTCTTGGGCAACTTTTATCTTCCGTTGGTTGCTTTTCCGACTGATGCTTCTTTCTGGGATCGTTAAATTGGAAAGCCATGATCCGACATGGCGAGCCTTAACAGCTCTAAAATACCACTATGAAACAGAACCTTTGCCTACCCCTCTTGCTTGGTACTTTTATCACTTCCCCATGTGGTTTCATGAAACCACCACCTTTATTGTCCTATTCATCGAACTGGTTGTTCCCTTCGCTATTTTTTTGGGCCGACTAGGTAGAACAGTGAGTTTCATTCTTTTTTCTCTCTTGCAACTACTTATTATTCTCACTGGCAATCATGCCTTTTTTAACTGGATTGCTTTAGTCTTAGGATTTGTCTTGTTAGAGGATAGCTTTTTAAAAAAGATTCTTCCTTTCTTTGCCAAATCCCCTCCAATGCCTTGCCCAAAACTTCAGAAGAAACTCTCATTTTTTCTTATTCTTCCTGTTTTTTTAATCAGTGTGCTGCTATTTTTAGAATCCTTTTCTTTTCCCTATCCACAATGGACGGTAAAGCTTCTTAGCTCCTTTTCAGCTCTACGATCGATAAACAATTATGGAGCCTTTGCCATTATGACAACAAGAAGACCGGAAATAATCATAGAAGGGAGCACCGATGGTATCGAATGGAAAGAATACCCATTTTGCTGGAAACCTGACGACCCTCATAAGGCTCCTGTATTTATCTCTCCCTTCCATCCAAGATTAGACTGGCAAATGTGGTTTGCCGCTTTAAGTACGCCAAAGGAAAATCCTTGGTTTGCTTCTCTTTTGTCTTGCTTACTTCACGGTAAGAAAGAGGTCATCAAACTTTTCCAAGCCAACCCCTTCCCCTTCTCTCCTCCGAAATATGTCCGAGCCCTTATCTATGTCTATGAATATAGCTCTTGGTCAGAAAAAAAAGAGAAAGGCCTCTGGTGGAATAGAACTCTTTATGGATTGTATTTTCCTCCTGCTTCTTTAATGATTACCCCTCAAAACCAAGAAACCAGGGGTATCCCTCCTTCTTTTCAGTGGCAATTGACATCCTCCCCATGCCTAAAGGCAGGGGATTCCTGGAGATAACTGACCAGATTTAGCCAGGGCAAGCTCTCCGATGAGGGTGTTGAGGTTTTGATAGACCCTGACATTCTCATCGGC
>NZ_LXQB01000023.1 GCF_004421185.1 Methylacidiphilum sp. Yel
CGACGCTCTTCCGATCTATATCCCCATGCCTGAAGGCAGGGGCATTACGGCGATGGATGGTAAGTATTTTTGAGAAGTAATAAAAAATGCTTTTAAAAAGTCGCAGCAGCATTCTTTGCCTCAATCATTGCCTTTTCCAAAAGCACTTCGCTCTTTTCAAAAAGAGTGCCTTCAATAATTATTTGATGAATATCTGTAATTCCAATAAATCCCAGGATTAATTTCATATAAGGAAGCTGAAAATCGTATTTTTGAAATTCTGTTCCTTCTGGATACTTCCCACCTCTAGAACATATCAAGCAGGCCTTTTTCCCAACTACCAACCCTTTGTAGCCCTCTTGCGGAGAATAAGAAAAAGTATAAGTGGGCTGCACAAGAATATCTATATAATGCTTAAGTTGGTAGGGAATAGCAAAATTCCACATAGGAAAAGAAAACACATATTTGTCGAAGGCAATAAAGTGAGCAATAATTTCTTCGACTTCACTCCATGCTTTTTTTTGTTCAGGAGTATGTTCCAAGCCATGAAAAATGGCATACTTGCTTTGAAGAATATAACCATCAAAAGAAGGAAGGGAGGTGGTCCAAAGATCCAACCTTTCTATGGAGTCTGTTGGGTGATTTGCCTTGTAATCCTCAAGAAATACTTTTGCTGTCGCTATAGAAAGAGATCTATCTTTTCGAGGCGAAGCCTCAATATAAAGAATCTTAGCCATTTTGTTTCTTTCCTTCCTACTTTTGTTATCGGGTGGTATTAGGTATTGTGTTATTTCTATGTGGAAAAGGCCGAGAAAGGTGTTTTGAAGATCGTTTTAGGTTCCTTACTGGAGGGTTTTTTTCAGGTGTGGGCAAAAATACGCGAACATAAGGCTTTTGGGCAGTGTAATATAGATTGGTTGCCACCACACAATAGGAATACCCATAGGGATCAGATGGACCATAAGGAAAAGTGGGATATTTCGCATCGAAATGCTTACCCATCAAAGGCAAAGCAATAAGTTTTTCGACTACACATAGTCGAAGGCATAGTCCAGCAACTAAGAGAAGAAAGAATTTTTTCATAAAAACTTAAAATTTATATCTTAAGCCTCCAAGCACCAAATTGGCTTCGAATTGATCAAAATGCGTATTGATTGTAGTACCAGAACCAAACACGGTAGAATTTCCAGCGTAGGAAAAGTTTGAACCTCCTATCCAAACGAACCGATATTCAACAATAAAACTTAACCGATCCGTAATCCATCTTTCAACCCCAGCAATACCCTGGATTGCTGCAGCTCCTGATGAAGTATCTATGCCTCTTCCAAAAAGATTTTTCCCTGCAAAATTCCCTCTGGATCCTATCCCTGAAATAGAGGACTCCCACATATAAGCTCCCCCAATGCCTACTCCAAAATTGATGATGAGAATAGGCGTATAGACTTTGAGAATACCATCGACAAAAAATAGTCCAGAGTTAAAATTGTCTTTAAAGGCAATGTTGCCAGCCACTGGATTCAACTGGGTAGCCGCAGCGGTCACACCCATATAATAGCCGTCAAACTGAACGGATGGGCTCCAATAGAAGCTACCGCTCGTTCCCATAGCTTCCTTGGGAAATTCATAACCGAATTCAATCCCTCCAACCCCATTGACTATTCCTCCTCGTGGATTAAAGGTAGCCAGACCAACAGGAGAGGGATACAAGGAATATCCATAATTTCCTGGTGCAGAAAAAGCGCCACCGCCAAAAACTCCAGCATATAAGCCAGTCTTCAAAGAAAAAGGGGCTTGTTGTTGAAGAGCCTTTTCATCTTTCAGATTCTTTGCCAAATTATTTTTCTCTTTAGGGAAACCATTTTCGCTGATCGGATCATTTGCAGTAATGGAACTATCCCCCTCGATAGATTGATTTTTAGGATAGTTTGTCGGGCCAGCATTCCAATCTGGTTTTTCTTCAGTATATTCATCTCCGCTTTCCGCTTTCAAAGGCGAAGCCCAAATTACTAACCCCACCAGCAGAATCCATAAGTTAATTTGAAGGCATAAAGCCTTCCCTCGTAAGAGTGTCATTGGCATCCAACGTTAAACAATTAATGGCTCTGAATCTTTTGCTAGCATCATTGTATAGAAGCTGTCAATGGTTTTCTAAAATTATTTGTCTTTCTCCTGAACTAGTGAGTACTGAAAAAATCACCAAAGGAAATACATAAAAAAACCAGCAGAAAGCTTTCTGCTGGTTTTTAGAATAGCAAACAAACTTTTTAACTCACCTTCACTTCAACAGTCTTTGGCTGTGCTTTCTCACCTTTGGGCATATGGAGATAAAGCACCCCATCTTTGAACTCAGCAGATATTTTGTCTTCTTCGACACCCTCAGGCAACTCGAAACTCCTACTAAAAGCTCCATAAGCCCTTTCTACTCTAATGTATCTTTTCTTCTTATCCTTTTCTTCTTTCTCTATCTTTCTTTCTCCAGACACAGTTAAAATATTGTTTTGAATCGATACCTTAACTTCTTCTTTTTTGACTCCAGGAAGGTCCATTTTTACCAAAAACTCCTTATCATCTTCTGTAATATCTGTATAAGGACGCCATTCGCTCAGCTCAAACGGTTCGATTTCTTCTGAAGATAACAATTCAAGAGGTCGTTCAAAAAGAGAAGCCATCTTCCGCCTCATTTCTTCTAATTCCTTAAACGGATCCCAAATAGAAGGTTGAAACAAACTTCTTTTGGTCAGTAGATCAGCCATAACACCTCCTTTTTTAAATTTTTTTTTAATTTGGAGAATGACCTTAATTAACAAGTATTGATTTTTAATTTTTTGTCAAGCCATTCACAATGAAGAATTAATTAAAATATTTTATATATTATGCTTGAAAAAATTCTTAAGCGGAGGAAAACTTATTCCCATTCTTTTTAATGACTGTTCTATTGGATTTTCTTTTCCATTGGGATCATTATTTACAAGTAATAGTCTTAACCCATAAAGAGTGGATCTATCCCTTGCTCTTTCTCATTATTTTTTGTGAAACGGGCTTAGTGTTAACGCCCTTTTTACCAGGAGACTCCTTAGTTTTTACTCTTGGAATTTTTGCTGCCAAAGGCTGGCTCAATCTCTACAGTTTGTTTTTTTTGTTGACACTAGCAGCGATTGGAGGAGACAGTCTCAATTATCTTTTAGGTAACAAATTTGGAAAATTATTTTATGCTTACTCAGAATCCTTTTTCATAAAAAAGGAACATATTCTTAAAAAAACCGAAGACTTTTTTAGTAAATATGGAGCCAAAGCGATTTTTTTATCTCGTTTTGTCCCCATCCTTCGAACTTTTACTCCATTTATTGCGGGTATAGGGTCTATGGCTTACAGCCGTTTTCTTTTCTTTAATGTTTTTGGTGGACTCTGCTGGATTGGACTCTTTCTTGGAACTGGTTATTTCCTAGGCAATCAACCTCTAATTAAAAATCACTTTAAAACCTTTATCTACTTCATTATCTTTTTTTCCCTTTTCCCCTTAATCATCGAGAGGATAAAATCCAAGCTTACTACTAAAACTAATCTGGCAGTTGAAAATTTCAGTAAGAAAAGAAAAGCAGATAATATGAAAATGGAATGACGAAAATGGTATGAAAAAGAAAAGAGAAAGCAATCTTTTAACTTTATAACCAAAGAAAAACTTATGAAAAAAGAATCCTTTGATTTTCTCTGTGCCCTTTTAAAAAGTCCCAGTCCATCCGGTTGGGAAAACCCAGCTCAACAAATATGGATTGACTATGTAAAGGGTTTTGCCCATCGATTGGATAAAGATTTCTATGGGAATGCTGTGGCCTATTTAAATCCAGAAGGCAACCCCAAGATTCTAGTTAATGGGCACATTGATGAAATTGCCTTTCAAATCCAATATATCGATGACTCCGGGTTTCTCTACTTTGCTCCAGTAGGAGGGCCAGATCCAAAACTTGCCAAAGGAAGAAAAGTAAACATTTACCATGAGGGCAACCCTGTCCCTGGGGTAATCGGAACGCTTGCCATTCATCTGCAAGAAAAAGAAACACAAGAAAAACCTCCCAAATGGAGTGAACTTTTTGTTGATATTGGAGCATCCAGCAAAGAAGAAGCACTACAGCATGTACAGATAGGAGATTTGGCCCTTTACGATAGCAGTTTTTTCCCTATTCTCAACGATATTTGGATAGCAAGAGGATGTGACGACAAAGTCGGAGCTTTTGCTGCCGCAGAAGTCTTGAGGCTCTGTTACGAAGAGAAAGTCTCTGGTCCTTGTATTGTAGCAGCTTCGACAATACAAGAAGAAAATGGACTCTACGGGGCAAGTATGATCGGTTATTCAATCCATCCCGATATTGCCATTGTCTTTGATGTTGGCCATGCCACTGATATTCCGATTGTCGACAAAAAGAAATTCGGCGATATTCGACTCGGAAAAGGACCCATATTAAGCCATGGAAGCATCAATCATCCAGGAGTAGTTAAGACTTTAGATAAACTGGCCCATCGATTGGGTATAACTCATCAGCATAGTATCGATCCTAGACGCTCAGGAACGGATGCGGACGCTTTATTTATTCAAAAAGGAGGCATTCCTAGCTGTGTTATCGGAATTCCTAATAGATATATGCATAGCCCCATAGAAGCTTTTCATTTAAAGGATTTGGAAATGGCTGCTTTTTGGGTTTCTTGTTTCTGCAAAGAAATTAAAAGCAAGGATGATATCCTGTATATTTAAATCTATACGAAAACTTCTTTTAACGGATCGTTTTAAAAAATTTAAGACAAAAATCTTTTTCCCAAAAATTTTTTGTCTTTATCTCTTAAAAAAATAGGGAATATTTATTAAAAAAGATTGTTTCATTATAAAATCCAGCTAGCAAAGGAAACAATCACAGCTGAATGTGGACTGATTAGAGAGACTTTAAGTTGTCTCTTCAAACTATTGAGTGGGTGAATATTTAACTACAACAGCTAACATTGTAGTTCTTTGGCTCAGATAGTTATGAAAGCATCCAAACTTCTCCATACTCGCTTGAGGGTAAACAATATCGAAGAGTCAATCAAGTTTTTTACTACAATACTGGGAATGGAAGTAGTCAGAAAGACGCAATCTCCTAGGGGATCTACTTTAGTCTTTTTAAAACTTCCCGGAAGTGACGAAGAGATCGAACTGTGTTATTATCCTGGGAGTGGAAAAGTCTATGTTCCCCCAGATTTGATGCATCTAGCATTTGAGGTTAAAAATCTAGAACAATTTAGAGAACATTGTTCAAAATTAGGATACCAGTTTTCCGATGGTCCAACTGTTACCTCCAATGGTACAAAATTTGCGTTTATTGACCATCCAGATGGTTATGAAATAGAGCTGATTGAACGAAATCAATAACAAAACTTAAGTAAAAAAAATATGCTGCAACCAATTCGTCTCTCAATCAATATCGGAATAAATCCTTTCCAACTACCCAAAGAAATACAAAAAGCCGAAATCATGAGATGTGATTCGATTCATGTGGATGTCATGGATGGTCATTTTGTCCCTAATCTTTCCATAGGTCCAGATTTTATTGCCGCTTTGCGGTCAATGACAGATTTGCCAATAGAAGTTCATCTCCTTATTCAACAACCGGATCGTTTTGCAAGAGATTTTATTGAAGCTGGTGCTGATCTCCTCATTGTTCACCTGGAGTCTCACCATGATATACAAAAAACGATTAATTTAATTCGAGGTCTTGGTTGCCGTTGTGGTCTAGCACTCAATCCACTGACTCTTTTTGAAAAGAGCATCAAGTATCTCCCTCAGCTCCAAACCATTCTCTTTCTTATAAGTAATTTTCCTCCTAAAATTCACCCATTTCAGCCAGAGAAGCTTTCTAAAATAAGAAAAGCCAAGGAATATCGCGAAAAGAACAATCTCAATTTTGAAATACAAGTAGAAGGTGGATTATCCGCTCAAACTATTCCTTCAACAGTGATTGCAGGAGCCAATACCCTTATCTTAGAAAGCTCTTTTTTTACCGAAGAGCTTTCAGTTCAAACCCTCTCTGAGATTCTCAAAGGCATTGACGAAGCCTCCGCCAGCGGATGATATTTTTTCTATTCCGCATGACGTAATTGGTAGATTCAAATTTGGATACAAACTGATTTTGTCTCTAGATAATTTTCAAGCACTGCATGCCCCATCTCTCTACCCCATCCAGATTGTTTATAACCACCAAATGGTAAAGCGGCATCAAACACATTATAACAGTTGATCCATACCGTACCCGCCTTCAGTTTGGAGGCAAGCCGATGGGCTTTTGAAATATCTTTTGTCCATATGCCAGCAGCCAAGCCATAGATTGTCTGATTAGCGACTGGAGCTATCTCCTCGATACCTTCAAAAGGCATAGCACAGACCACAGGCCCGAATATCTCTTCATTGACAACTTTCATATTAGAATGCACACCAGTAAAGATCGTCGGCTGAATAAAATATCCCCGCTGCCCGTATCGATTGCCTCCAGTGACCACTCTGCCTCCTTCACTAATCCCGGACCGAATATAAAAGGAAACTCTATCGAATTGTTCTTGTGAGACAAGCGGCCCCATCTGAGTGTTCGGATCCAATCCGGGACCTAGGCGGATTTTCTTTGCCTCCTCGCTCACTCCTTCGACCACCTTATCAAACACTTTTTTCTCTACATACAGTCTGCTTCCTGCACAACAGCACTGTCCATGATTGAAAAAGATAGCGGATGCCGCTCCAGGGATAGCAGTAGATAAATCCGCATCAGAAAAAACAATGTTAGGGGATTTCCCACCTAGCTCTAAGCTAACCTTTTTTAAATTGGAAGCTGCTGCCTTCACAATGATTTTACCCACTTCTGTAGAACCGGTAAAAGCAACTTTGTCGATGTCCATATGACTAGCTATAGCCGCTCCTGCCGTTTCCCCATAACCGGGCAAAATATTGACGACACCATCAGGGAAACCTGCCTGTTGAATTAGTTCTCCTAACCACAAAGCAGATAAAGGAGTCTGTTCAGCTGGTTTCAGGACAATTGTACACCCAGTAGCAAGTGCTGGCCCCAATTTCCAGGCAGCCATTAATAAGGGAAAGTTCCATGGAATAATCTGGCCAACTACCCCAATAGGCTCTCTTACTGTATAAGAAACAAATGTTTCTGGCTTAGCCAACGAAAAGGGGATGGTGTTACCTTCTATCTTTGTAGCCCATCCAGCCATATATCGGAATAGATCTATAGATAATGGGAGATCGGCAACTTTAGCAACAGCCATTGGTTTTCCGTTGTCGAGAGATTCAATTTGGGCTAATTCTTCAAGATTTTCTTCGATCAGATCTGCCAGCTTCCATATCAATTTCCCTCGGTCCGAAGGGGTCATCTTAGCCCACGGTCCCTTTTCAAAAGCCTCTCTAGCAGCCTTCACTGCCTTGTCCACATCTTCCTTATCAGCTTCGGCCACTTCTGCCAAGATTTCTCCGGTTGCCGGATCGTAGGTCGGGAAAGTTTTGCCCGAAACCGCATCCACCCATTTACCCCCAATAAAAAGCTTTTTGGACATCTTCAAAAAATTCTGAACCTTTGGTAAAAGAGTATATAAAGCCGATGGTGATTTTTCAGAAAAAGTCTCAGTTAACATAAATACCTCCTTAAAGGAGATTTGAACATTTTTTTTTGCATCCGTAAAATAAAAAAATTTTATCGTTAAAATCCTTGAGCCAATCAAAAATTTCTGATAATTGCAACCAGTTTCATTTTATTAACAATAAGCCAAGAATTGAAAAATTTTCTTTCACATCTTGTGGATGGAATTTCCATTTTCTTTTTTAACTTACTTCAGAAGCCCTATAAACTTCCCCCTAATTTTCCATCTCAACTTTGCTCTTACATTGAGAGTTGGAGGAAAGCTTCTTTTAAAGAATACTATTATCCTGACGCTCGATACGAAAATAAAATCACTACTTATATCGCTAACGCTATTGATCGACAGAATCAACTGACTTTTCCAAGCTTCATCCGAAGCCCTCACTCTTTCTCCAATTATGCTACTTTCGAACTTTACCCTTCCAAAAGAGGGTGGCATCAGGCTCCTACAATGATCTTGCTTCATGGCCTCTTGTCCCTTTCTTTAAAGGGCTATATAAAATGGGTCCGCTGGCTTAACAACAAAGGATGGAATGCCGTCATTATGCATCTGCCCTATCATTTTCAGAGAAAACCTGACTCCTTCAGTTTGTTTAGTCCTTCCTGCGTTCAACCAAATATTGTTCATACCATGGAGACCTTAAGACAATCAGTTATAGATCTCTATATCTTTACAAAAGGCCTTCGTTTAATGGGATCTCCTCTGATTGGCGCCTGGGGAATCAGTTATGGAGGGTGGATAATTACCCAAGTTGCCTGTCTTGAAAAGACATTTCACAAACTGATATTGGTTGAACCCCTGCTTAATATTCAGCATGTCATATGGAGCTCGCCAATTGGAAAAGAGATCAGAAGAAAATTAAAACGTCTTGGCATTTCGCATTCAGAAACCGAACCACATCTCCGGCTTGCTTGTCCAAGTTTTTCTATGCCTAAAGTCAGAGGAGATAATATACTCATTGTAGGGGGTCAATTCGATCCAATCAGTCCCCCTTGGATACTCAAAAAGATTCAGGAAAAATGGGAGGCAAAACATCTTTATATTTTACCCGTAGGTCATCTCAATTATACCTTAACTCCAGAAAGTTTTAAGCTTGCATCAAAATGTTGGAAAGATGATTTTTCCATTGACGATCATTGACAAGAGACTAGAAAAGCTAATGATACATTAGAGAGAGTGCCAATGCATGCAGTAAGTAGTACATACAATGGGCCCCTTGAAGAAAAGAGAATCATTCAACTGGTCTCTCATCTTCGATCAGAATTAGCAGTAGAACCATCAATTGGGCTCTCTTTCGCCTGGGCGGGCTATACAAAATCCGATCTGAATTGCTTCGAAGAACTTTCAGATATATTGACTATTTATGGTCATCTAAAAGAACTTATTCTTATTGCCAGCTCTGGCATTGTGGGCCAAGGAATAGAAAACGAAGGGCAGGCTTCTTTTTCACTGATGCTTCTTCATCACGCAGCTTTAAAAGTTCAAGGCATTCCAATCGATACCCATCTGATTGATTCTCTAGAGATTGTTGATAACTGGAAATCTATCGTTTCTTTTGACCCCTCTGAAATCAAAGGCTTTATCCTCTTCAGCGAACCAAACTTCCCAATCGAAAGATTTCTTAAATATTTAAATCAAGCTTACCCCAATATTCCAGCTTGGGGTGGAATTCCCAATGGAAAAGAAAATGAACCTTGTATCTACTATAACCGCAAGCCTATTGCTGGATGTCTCCTTGTTCCGCTTGCTGGGGATATTCAACTTGATGTAATCGTTTCTCAAGCCTGTCGGCCTATTGGCGAGCCTTATATGATCACCAATGCCGAACAAAACATTCTCTACACCCTAGGTAGAAAAACTGCTTATCAGGCTTTGGCTAAGGCTTTCGATTCTTTATCAGAAAAGGAAAGACTTGCCGTTCAAGGGCATCTGTTTATCGGGCTGGCTGTTTCAGAGTACCTTGAGGAATTCAAGCAAGGGGATTTCATCATTCGTAACATTTTGGGCGCGGATCCTTCTACTGGTGCCATAGCTATTGGGGCACTAGCAAGAATTGGCCAGACTGTTCAATACCAATTGAGGGACCCGGTCTCCGCTACTCTTTCCCTTCAAAAAGTGCTTGAAGAAGAAAAATTAAAAGCAGCTGCTAGGAAAGTTGCTCCTTATGCTGTTTTACAAGCGATTTGTACAGGAAGAGGTAAAAACCTCTTTGGGCCATCTGCCAATGTGGACGCGAAAAGCGTACAAGACTATTTTCCAGGTATTCCTCAAGCAGGATTTTTTGCCAACGGTGAGATAGGGCCTTCCTGGGGAATGAATTTTCTTCATGGCTATTCAACTTCAATCGCTTTTCTAAGCTAAGAGAGAGTCTCAAAAGGAAAGAAAGATATTTCTCTTGTATTCTAGAGTGTAAGTTATCAACCTTAAACAGGATATACTCCAGCAATCTTATTAAAAACTTCAGTTTCTCTCTCTCAGTAATCATTTTCTAATTATTCTACACTGATCATCTCCAATAATGATGCTGCTCAAAAAAAAAAAACAAATATCAGTTATTGGATTGAGAGGAGGAATCGCTTTGAGTTGATTGGAGAAGATTAGATTTGTAAGAGGCCGCTATCCAATTATTCAAAGTTTCGTCTGGATGGAGAAGATCTTCCTTAGAAATAGTAAATACACTCAGTCCATTATTTTTTTTAACCAGTTTAAGGCCAAGGGCATAATTTTTAAATTTTTCTTTGCACAGATCTAAAACAGATATTCCTCTTTCCTGCGCTTCTTGTTTTAAAGCTTCGATAGCCTCATTTTGAAAAATAATACGGATCTCATTCGACTTATAAAATTCCTGTAAGAATTGTTCAATTTCCTCCTTCTCCTTGTTCTTTTTAGCGTCATCCATTTCTTGTAAAATCTTTAAAACCTTCTCTTCAGGATTCTCAACCGTTGGAGAATCTATTACAACCTCCTTGATTCCAGTTCCGGGAAGCTCAAATCGGAAAGGCCGCAAAATTTTTTCACAGATAGTCATCAGGCCTCTGGCTCCTGTCCCTTCTTCAATCGCTTTTTCAGCAATTAGCCGTAAGGCTTCTTCTGTAAATTTCAACTCTATACCATAAGCTGCAAACGAGCTCTTATACTGCTTTAGAATAGATCCTTCAGAATCTCGCAGCACATGGAAGAGATCTTCAGCATCCAAAGATTGACAGAAGACTCGTACGGGCAGTCTCCCTATGAACTCCGGTTCAAGACCATATTCGACGAAATCAGAAGTCGTGGCTTCGCTAATAAGATCGGCCACAACCTTTTCTGGTCCATGTGGCTGAAAACCTAGATGCGATCTTCGAATTCTTCTTTGAACTATTTCGGAGAGCTTTTCAAAAGCTCCACTTAAAATAAAAAGGATATAGCGGGTATTAATCGTCTTCCGAAAGGACCGAAGCCCTCTTTGAAAATCGAAAATGGACTGCATTTGCCCCAAAACATCATAGGCAGCTTTTACTGGTACCTCCGTTTCTTCAAGCAACTTCAACAAGTTAGATTGCACTCCTCTACCGCTGACATCCCTGCCAATCATATTGGAAGAAGCCAGTTTGTCTACTTCATCAAGGTAAACGATCCCATATTGAGCAATCTCAGTATCACCTTCGGCTTGTTGAATAAGCTCTCTAATAAGATCTTCCACATCTGCTCCCACATAACCAGTCTCAGAAAACTTGGTCGCATCTGCCTTCACCATTGGAACACCAATACAATCTGCAAGGCAACGAACCAGATAGGTTTTACCAACTCCACTAGGGCCAACAAGAAGAATGTTTTGCTTAACATAATGGGCCGGCCCTCTCCCCATTAACGCTTCTTTTACTTGATTATAATGATCGCATACTGCAACCGTTAAAACCTTTTTGGCCTCTTCCTGTTTAATGACAAAGCGATCAAGATAGGATTTGATCTCCTTGGGAGTAAACTTAAACTGCAATATCTTCTCTTTGAACTTTTCCCTTCGATCCTCTTTATCCGTTTCGGAAGGCATTGGATTAGGATTCCCAAAAGATTTAACGAAATCTTGAAGCCGCTTTTGCATTTCTTGAGGATCTGGAAAAACGAATGACATAATACTTCAAATTGTAAAAGAACGGACCTAAAATCAAGAGAGATCCCTAAAAAATCATCAACAAGAGATTCAAAAGAGCCACCCTGACTTAAAATATGCTTCTATTCCCCGTTCAAGAGAATATTCGGGAATATATCCGAGGTGGTATTGGGTCAATTCTAGATCTGCTTCCGTATGTACTTGATAGAAAGGATAAGGACATGGGAAATATTCAGCTTTGGCCTCCGTTTTCAATATTTGATTTAAGATTTGAATGACCTCATTAAATGATCTGGCACATCCACTCCCTACATTCAACACCGCTACAGGGCAATCTTTTATGGCAGTTAGAATAGTTGCTTTGACAACATCAGCCACATAAACAAAATCTCTTTTCTGCTCACCAAAGGAAAAAAGTCTTGGAGCTTTTCCTTCCTTAATCTGTTTTGCAATCTGTAATATCATACTCGAGGATTTTCCCTTGTGTGTCTCCCTTGGACCATACACGTTAAAATATCGAAGTCCAGTGATTCGGGCTTGAGGATTCTCCTTGGAATAAGCTGCCGCCAAATGTTCCATCTGCAATTTTGAAAAACCATATGGATTCGCAGGATGGGGTTGATCATGAATGCTGTTTCTGCCTGAAGCTATTCCATAGACGGCTGCTGAAGAGGCATAAATGATTCGGGTGGAGGTCCCAGAAAAAAAGCGAAGAAGCTTGCGAAAGGCTTCCACATTATTTTGCATCTGCCTGCGTTCGTCTACAACTGTAGTGTCAGTAAGAGAGGCTAAATGAAATACAAGTGGAATTTCATTTTTAGAAAAATAATTTTCCCACTGAAAGCCATAAAGATCTTCAGCTATAACATCGCAATGGCTACTGAGCATGTTTTTGAAAGAACCGCTTGAAAAGTCGTCAATAACGATAAGATCGCTTTCTGGAAACATCCGTTGTATTTCATGAACAAGATTTGAGCCAATAAATCCCGCTCCTCCAGTGACGAGAATTTTCTTCCACATGATCCTATATTGTTAGAACGATTTTACAAACCAAAACAATCTTTTTCTCTCCTAGAATCTAAGCTCGTAATTTAGAATAGATAATAGAAAGAGGGCAGCTGTTTCAGAACGGAGAATCTGATTTCCAAGATTAATGGGAATAAAACCATGGCTTAAAGCAGATGCTTTTTCTGTTTCTGTAAAATCTCCTTCCGGTCCAACAAGAATGATCACAGAAGATAATTTTTCTTCTGCATGCCTATTGAGTATTTCTTTTAATGGTTTTGCCTCAGGACCGAGGTAAGCCATTAGCTTTAAGGAGAAAGCAAACTCCTTTTTCAAAGCCTCAGGAAAGGTAGTCATTTCAGTTAGTTTAGGTAACTTCTTCTGGTGGCTTTGTTTAACAGCTGCCAGGAGAATATCTTTCCATTTTCTTTCCTTGGCTTGCTTTCTTTCTTCTTTAGAAAACTGGGTTCGCTCCGATACAATCGGGATAATTTGATCAACCCCCACTTCCGTTACCTTCTGAAGGAGAAACTGCATAGCTTTATTTTTAAGAATCGATTGGATCAAAATCAATCGTGGTCCTTTGGGAACAAAAAGTGGGGAGCGTTCCCTTAAAAAAGTTAAAAAAACCCTCTTTTTTTCAATCTTTTTAATTTGTGCTTCCCAGCTGCCACCGTTGCCATCAAAGACTTCGATTACATCTCCAATTTTATGACGCTTTACATGAATACAATGATGCGATTCGGCTACATCCAGATATCCTTGGGCATAATCCTTACAGAAATAGAGATCCATTGTTCAAAACCCTCGGAAGACTTTTCAAAACAAAAATATTTTGATATTTTTCTTTATCTCCATAAGCCTAGAGGCATAGGCTGTTGGCTTTATAAATTAGCAAGGATAGGGGCAAGTTGAAAGTATTAGTAAGCGGAATGATTGCTGGCATGAATGATCGTGCCTTTATTCAAAAAGTCGTTAAGCTAGCCAAGCTTAATGGAAAAGAAATCCATGTTTATAACGCCATCCACGAATTTACCAAAGGGGGGAAAAAACCCCTTGAACGGCTCTTAGGTACTACCGATTATGTCTTCGAACTGACTCGAGAGAGAGAGTATGAAAAAATCGGATTCGACATTCAGAAAAATAACTATAAGGATGTCATTATCCGATTACCTGCAACTATTGAATGGAATAGGATCAATCGAAAATTCAAAGATCAAAGAATTTTAAGAGATTTTATTGGACCAGATGTCATTGTAACATTGATCGAAGCTGAGTGGGTGATCAAAAAGGAGCTTGAATCCATTGACTCTCCAGATCCCTTTCTCAAAGCGCTAAAAGCAAGACAACACACTATTTATGAAATTTTATCTTGGATGAATGAAGAGGTTTCCCTTTCTGAAGACTGGGCAAGATACATGAATATTCCTCATTATGTGATCTCTGTCAATGAATCTCCAGATAGCCTTTATAAACTGGTCGTCTATCCTAAGCCCTGGGTAGTATACGCTAGCTATTCTATGACGCACGCCACTGAAGAAATGAGAAAAATTGTGAATGAAATCATTCGTAAACTTCGGTCTTATGCTGTTGTCATTGATCCACAAACTGTGGAAATATCACAAGAATTTGATTCTCCCCTCGATAGGGAGGTAATTTATGCCTATACCGTGCACCGGGATCTGCATTGGTACGTCGGTAAAGTCGATGCGGTTATTGCCATTCATCCTTATCCGGAAAGGCCCCCGCTTTCTGCTGGAATGATGGATGAACTAGGACATGCTAGAGATTATATGAAAACCCGTTATATGATTTTTCCCAAAGGCTTTTCCCCTTTTACTACTGATTCGTATATCGAAAAGGGCCACCTATTTGAAACTCCAGAAGAATTTTTCGATTATTTAGAAAATGTGGAAAAGAGACAAAAATTCACAGACATTCTTGAACTCTAAGCTTCTTTTATGAAAGGGATTTCCAATTTTATCGATTCCACTCTCCTTCGACCTGACGCCTTAGATCATGAAATCATCAAGTTATGTACAGAGGCTAAAAAATATGGATTCCAAGCAGTTTGTGTTCAACCTTGCTGGGTCTCATTGGCAGCAGAACTGTTGCAAGAAAGTTCCATAAAGACTGCTACCGTTATAGGCTTTCCCTTTGGAGCAAATAAACTAGCTGTTAAATGCATGGAAGCCTCTGAAGCTGTTAGGGATGGGGCCAATGAACTAGATCTCGTTATTCCTCTTTGGGCCGTCCATCTCAAACGTTGGGATATCATCGAAAATGAAGTAAAAGCCGTATGCGACATAGCTGGAGAAATACTCCTAAAAGCTATCTGGAAGTAGGCTGCTTTCATAGATCTGAAATTGAGCAGGCTGCTCTTGCCGCTATTGAAGGAGGGGCCAAATTTATTAAAACTTCTACAGGCTATGGACCTAGGGGAGTAGACATTGAGGACGTTCGCTTTCTTAAGTCCTTTTTACCAAGTTCAATCGGAATAAAAGCTTCTGGAGGAATTCGTTCAAAACGCTTTGCCATCGAATTAATAGAAGCAGGAGCTACAAGGATTGGTAGCTCGCATGCCATTTCTTTCTTTCAAGATTAAATTATCTTGGTTTGTCAGAAACAGCATCCTGTATGCCTATAGTATAAATTTCTAGAACTCTCCAATGAATCGAAAGCTCAAATCAACTCTTAGCTAACACTTTTTTAAATACTGGTTCTTCTCTGTTATTCTAGCTTTCTATGCAAAGTTCAAAACCAAAAAATTTCAGAAAGGCAATATAACGCTTTTTCCCCATGCCCTAAAAGGATGGTCCACCCACCTTCTAAAAATCAACTATTTTATGCCAAATCGTTCTAATATTTCTGCTTTATCAATTTTAGTAAGATCAGCAGGAATCGTCTTAAGAAGATTTTTTTTGGCAGTTTGATCGATCCTTTCTAGGATTCTTGGAAGAATATCTGAACTTGCTGATAAAGCCCAAGCCCCTGGATTGTATTTTTTTATGAGTTGATTGATAATCTTTGCTATCTCACCAATCAATTTCCTCCGAATTTCCAGTTTTTCGTTATGCCGTTCTCCAACAGATCGCTCGCCAGTCAGTGGATAACTAACAACAGCAAATTCACCCTGTTTGTCGGTATCTATATCTTTCAGCCGTTTCCTGCCCATCTCTAAAATCTGATCATCAATCAACTGAGCATGGCAGTTGCCTGTTAATTCATCCCTAATAACTTTATAAGCCTTGATTAGACCAAGGTCTGCCGTAATTAACATATCCAGTCGCATAATTGCCTTTTGTGATTTGTTCCTTCGTTTTTAGAATTTAAAAAAATTAATTTTTTGATAAAATCTTGTAAAGAGCAATATCAATTTGCTTCTTGATCTATTGTCTGACTGCTTCTCTAGTGAACTAATAATCCACATTCCCGTATAGGGATTTTACTGCCTGCCATGGAGATAAAAGAAAATTCCTTAAAGAGGAGGCAAAAAATTCAGAAGTGAGCTAAAATAAAACCGAGCAAGGGCTGGGAAAAGTTCTCCAGGTTTTACATCCACTCCAATATCTGCAACAATTTGAGACACAGAGCGACTGCCATCAGATCTCCTTAAAAATTCGATCAAATAGGAAGAAAGTTTCAAAGGAAGCTGTCTATATAGGCCAGGAATATCAAAAGTTACTTCTAAGATTTGATTATAAGGGGGAGAAACGGCTTGAATTTTTGTCCTATCCCATAAATCCACTAAAGGGCGCCAATGTAAAAATTCATTTCTGTCGGCAGGGGCAAAAGGGGGCATTTTCCTTGGCTTCGAAGCAACAATCATATGGAAAAAAGATGGATTACAATGATCGATCAATGAATGAAGGGTAGGCAGGTCAAGTTCAGTAAGGATATCGAAAAACCGGTTGTCCTGGAGCTGAAGAAAGCTCATGGATGTATACAAAGAATTGATATATTGAAGACCGGAATTATGAATGATTTCAATCCATGTATGCAATGGGAAACAGTCATGATGCACTCCAAAGACATGTGTTTTTAAATAACTTTCGGGCTGTGCCCCTATTCCCTTGTCCATAGGAATCCCCATCAAGTTATCGCAAGCAGAAAGGACCTCTCTTGTTCTTTTGAGTTGTTCGGGATTATTCAGATTAAGGGAAAAAAGAGAAATAGCCGGAGCTAGCCGAACAGTTGGATGAAAAGTGCCTTTGACGCCAATATAAATGCATCCATCGGAAGAAAGACAGCTAGCAAGATGATGAAGGGCAGCTTGGGGATCGTAAACAAATGAAAGGACCTCATGACAACTAATCCAATCGAAATCAGATCCAAGGGAATGGGCTAAATTGGGGTTCATTAAGTCTTCCTGAAAAAAATGGACATTTTGAATTCCCGAAGCCTTCTGCCATTTGATAGCCGTTTCGATAGCCCGCTGGCTAATATCAAAAGCCACCACTGTCAAGTTTGGGAATGCTCTAGCAATATTGAAAGCTTCGTTACCAGTTCCGCATCCAGCAACCAAAAATTTTCCTCTGTCATAAAAAGGCTTTCCTGGTCTACCAACGGCATTGAGCCAGTTAGGAGGGATAATTTTCCATGACTGGTCGGAAAGCACTTTTTCGTCTTCAAAAGGGAAGGGAGTCGACTCAAACTGATTGAGAACAGCCCTTGAAAAGGAAGCAAAATCAAAATGACTTTCTGTATCCGAGTTGCTGATAGTATTCATAAAGAAGGCTGTTTATTATCCCTTCTTTTTCATAGAAAAGAAAGAGAAAAACTCAAAATCTTCAGTTTTTATTTTTGGACAGTGCCCCGGGAGGGATTCGAACCCCCGACCCAGTGATTAAGAGTCACCTGCTCTGACCAGCTGAGCTACCGAGGCCTAGTTGCTATTACAAATGAACTATGAATAATCTTAAGAAATAATCAATGATTGAATTATTTTGAATTATTAATAAACAGGCTCGCCAAGGTCCACCAAAGAAAGGGCTCTATGTTCTGGATTCAGCAGCTTTCCCCAATAGGAATCACAGGGATGCACCATGGTAACTCTTTTCTCGCCTTTATAAAGGGCTCTTCCTTCATTGGCCCATTTGAAAATAGAGCCTTCTAAATAACAAACCTGCCAGTACCCCGCTTGCTGGAGTCTTCGTGCAAAGGAAGCCGCTCTAAACCCAACAGAATCATAGACCACAATAGGCTGTTCTCTTTTCAGTCCCCTATAACCTAACCGAATTTTTTCATTGGGAGACACCCTCCAAGCATGATAGAGATGACTCACTTCATATTCATCCACCGTTCGCACATCCAAAAGCACTGGTGCGTAGTCTCCCCCAACGGTAATCCATCGTTCTAGTTTTTCTGTTGAAACAGAGGCTACATCCGGAAACTTTTCTCTAATGGCATAGAGCACCTTTTCCCATGTTAACTCTGGAGGAAGAGAATTGGCGCATCCAGTAATGAGCAAAAGAGCAAAGACAGAGAGAGATCTCACTAGAAAAGGTTTTTCACTCATAGCCTACAATCATTCTCCAATAATCTTTACTAAAACCCGTTTTCTTCTCTTCCCGTCAAACTCGCCATAGAAAACCTGCTCCCATGGACCCAGATCTAGTTTCCCTCCTGTGATGGCAATGACAACTTCTCTACCCATAATTGTCCTTTTTAGATGCGCATCGGCATTGTCTTCTCCAACGTTATGCTTGTATTGAGAATAGGGTTTTTCTGGAGCTAGTCTTTCCAGCCACCTCTCGAAATCTTCGTGCAGCCCTGCTTCATTATCGTTTATAAATACGCTGGCAGTAATGTGCATTGCATTACAAAGCAACAGGCCTTCTTGAATACCACTTTTTTTCACGCATTCTTCCAGTTTTGGAGTCAGCAGAACAAATGCTCGACGCGAGGGAATATTGAACCATATTTCTTCTCTAAAGCTTTTCATTATTGTTGAAAAAAAAGATCATCCAAACTCGTCGAAGATATTAAACAGATTTGAAGTTTAATGGAACACAAGTTATCACAATAAGTCAAAAAGAAAAGATTAAAATAACTCGACTTGAGCCGAAGGCGGGGCTACTTTTAGCTTTTCGTATGCTCGAGTTGTCACAACTCTTCCCTGAGGAGTCCTTTTTATATAGCCTTCCATGATGAGATAAGGTTCATGGACTTCTTCTAAGGTTCCAGGATCTTCACCAACAGCGACAGCTAAGGATTGTAGTCCTACAGGTCCACCTTCGAATTTATAAACAATGGTTTCCAATATCTTCTTGTCCATTTCATCCAATCCATCTTCATCGATTTCTATCATTGCTAAGGCATTATTAACGACATCCAGAGATATTTTTTGATGCCCTTTGGCATAAGCATAATCACGAATCCACTTCAAAAGGTGATTGACCGTTCTTGGCGTTCCTCGACAGCGTTTGGCTACCTCCCTTGCAGCCAGTTCATTCATCTCCATTTCCAATATCCCTGAAGAACGTTGAACAATTTTAACAAGCTCTTCAAGCTTATAATATTCCAAACGATTGATCAAACCAAACCGACTTCTCAAAGGTTCGGTCAGAAGACCTACACGGGTGGTCGCACCAACTAAGGTAAATTTTGGAAGATTGAGCCTAATGCTTCTAGCATTAGGTCCTTGATCGATCAAAATATCCATTCGGAAATCTTCCATCGCTGGATAAAGATACTCTTCTACAGGGCGACTGAGTCGATGGATTTCATCGATAAAAAGAAAATCAAAAGATTCCAATGTGGTTAATATGCCTGCTAAATTGGCCGCCTTATCAAGAGCAGGACCAGAAGTTATTTTAAGAGAAGCATTCATTTCTTTAGAAAGAATATGTGCCAAGGTTGTCTTTCCCAGTCCCGGTGGACCACTGAAAAGAAGATGCGGGAGTGGTTCCTTTTTGATCTTTGCTGCCTGAACAAGAATATAAAGCCGTTCTTTGATTTTTTCTTGTCCTAAAAAATCGTCGAGCTTTTGGGGCCTCAAATTTTCTTCAAATAAACTATCGGTAGGCTGAGCCAAGACGTCCTTTATTTTTGGATTCATTTTTCCTCATTCCTTAGATCAATGAGTTAGGTTATTTTTCCATACAGGTCAGCTTCAGACATTCCCGTACAACACCTTCAAGATCCTTCTCCGGCTCTTTTTCTCTTACTTTTCGAACTAGCTTCACTGCTTCTGTCTCTTTGAATCCTAATGCAACCAAGGCTTTAAGAGAATCTTCAAAAATTTGATCTTTGGTCTCCTTTGAAAAGGGACCAACACCAGAACGCCCTACATCTAACTTATCTTTTAACTCCACCACTAGCCTGTGCGCGGTCTTCTCTCCAATCCCCTTGATTTTTGAAAGAGCCCTATAGTCTTCCCTATATATAGCTTCTTTAAATTCTTTTGGAGAAAGCACATTGAGAATAGTAATTGCTGTTTTTGGCCCTACTCCATGCACCTTTTCAACAAGAATTCTAAAGATAAACTGTTCATCAAGATCATGAAATCCGAAAAGCTCGAAGCGGTTTTCTGAGACATTCAAATGGGTATAGAGAGAAACCTCCGAATGGAGAGGAGGAAGACTTCGATAAAGGGAAAGAGAAGAGAAGATTTCAAAGCCTATCCCATGGGATTCAACGATAATCGTAGGAAAAGAGCAATAAATGAGAATTCCTTTAAGATATGAAATCATAACCTTTTTGAACATTCCATAAATTGTGGAGATGCGCGAGAGCTACCGCTAGGGCATCAGCAGCATCCACTGGAGGAGGAGAATTCAGGGATAAAACTGCTCGGACCATAAAAGATACCTGCTCTTTTCGAGCCGAACCACGACCGGTTGCAGCAATTTTAACCGTTCTAGGACTATATTCAAAAACCGGCAGATCCTTCAAAGAAAATAACAGTAAGGCAACTCCACGAGCCGCACCCATATCAATGGCTGTTTTCCTATTTTGTACGAAAATGACTGATTCCATAGCCACCTGTTCGGGAGCGTATTTTTGCACAATTTCAAACAGCCCATCATAAAGTTGTCTAAGTCTTCGAGCTTGATCATTACCGTTTCCATCAATTACCCCACAGCTTATCAATTGGACACTGTCCCCATTGGATTCAACGATCCCATAGCCCATTTTCCGAATAGCTGGGTCAATCCCAAGAATTCTTATCGGTTTATTCATTAAAGACTTTTAAAAAGAATTGCTTCCTTTGCATTGTCAAAATTTATTAAAAGATTGATTTTTAGCCATTGGCAAGACTAAAATGCCCTTCTCTATTTAAGACAAGTTGTATTTTCAGTATGAATTGATTATACTTAGAAAAAGACATGTAAAGTTATGAAAATTCTCTGTCCTGTGGATCAGATCTCCTGTTTAAAAGAAGGCATCGATTGTAAAGAAGATCGGATCATGCTGGATATTGATCCCCAAGCCCTATCAGCTGAAGAACGACAATGGCTAGCTTCAGTCCTTCAAAAACAAGACTTGGAAGGCCATTCCATTCTCTATTTTCCTTATGCTTTAAACAATCCTTCCTTTGAGGGATTCAAAGAAAAGATCCGAGAAAAAATGGCTTCTAACAAAGAACAACCTTCCGAAGAAATGCTTCACTGGGAAAGTCCTTCTTCTAATCCCAAAGAAAGGTCTACTAATCAAAAACCAGAGCAACGTCCACAAAACACTACTGAGTTGAAAGATGCTGCCAAAGCGGCGGGATTTATGGGTTTAGGAGCCCTCGGATTAGCAGCTCTTGAAAATCTCTTTGGATTTGGTCGTCCCAGAGAAAATATAAACATTATCCTTCCTCCAAAGACCGAAGCCCCCAAAGAAGCACCCTCAACAGACCAGGTCGATGCACAAGAAATAACTGATAACCAAGCCGACGATAGCGAAGATCTTTCTGTAGAGTCTACGATCCCAGAAGATGATTTTGACGACGGTGGTTTTTCAGATGACTCTTGGACGGTCTAAACACCACTGCTACTTGCTATCTTAGGACCTTAATTTTATACAACCTCTTTCTGTTCTTTAATTTTCTTCTGGCTCCTTTCTAATAATGGAAGAGAAAGAATTTGTAAAATAAAAGAGCTAAGGGCTACAGAGGCTAGAGACTTATCGTAAAGAAAACCCATGGCACAGCTTCCTAAGAACCAAGACAAACCGAAGACAAGATAAAAAATACCAAAAGCTGTTCCTCTTATTTCTATAGGAACAAGGGAGGCAATAGCTGCTCTGACCGCAGATTCTTGCACCCCTAAGCCGATTCCCCAAAAAATTGTTCCAATGATGGCCACCGTTCGAATTGGAAAGAGGAATATTAAAGGGGAAGAGAGAGAACCAAGGATGATTGGCCAACTCATTGAGCCTATACCACTTTTATCAAACAATCTGCCTGCCACCAATGCCACGATCGCATCTACCCCCATTGCTAGCATGTAAAGCAAAGGAATCTCATATTCTTTAAAAATATTTTTTTGTCCAAAATGATAAGCAATCAAAGGGAAATCAACATATCCAGCAGCCAAAAACCCAAGGCCAGTGATATACCACCAGAAGCTTTCAGTTAATCCTTGTCGTTTACCGCTAGCTTTGTCATTTTGTTCTTTTGGCTGACAATCAATCAGAAAGCCACTGAGCTTTTGGTATCTTTTATGAGTCACAAAAAGAATCAACAAAGCCAGAAAAGCTGGCATGATTAACAAGCCCAAAGCAGTCCGGTAACTTTTCCAATGCATAATGGCTAAAGCAATCAAAAAAGGGCCAGTCATCGCTCCTAGTTGATCTAAGGCTTCATGAATGCCAAAACCCAACCCTCTACCGACCCCTTCTGTAGCATGGGATAATAATACATCGCGAGAAGGAGTTCGTATGCCTTTACCAAACCTTTCTAGAACGATCAGAAGGCCGACTTGAGGCCAATTTTTGGCGATAGCTAATAAAGGGACTGCAATTTGATTTATAAAATACCCTGCGAATACAAAAACCCAGTGACTTTTTGTTTTATCCCCCAAGCTTCCCGCTACAAGACGAACTACATAACCAGTCAGCTCTCCTATGCCAGCTATGAAACCAATCGCACTACCCGTTGCTCCAACAACACCCAGAAAAGGGCCCAATATAGATCTTGCCCCTTCATAAGTGATATCAGCAGCCAGACTAACACAGCCAAAAAGAATTACCAGCTGTAAAGAAGCCGAATAGGACGCCGAATTTTTAAGTTTCGAAAAAAAACCTCCTTTATTCGAATGTTCGGGGTCCAAGAATCCTCCTTATCATCGATCGTTTTAACTCTCCTTTGAGATAATTCAGATAGCGAAACTTTTTCCACAAGAACAATGAGTAACCGCATTGGGATTCTTAACAACGAAGCCTTGATTTAGCAAATCTTCCGAATAATCCAGAATAGAACCGCTTAAAAAAAGAGCACTTTTAGGATCCACAATGAGTTTGACTCCTTTGGAATCGATCAAGATATCCTTTGTTTCTGGACCATCCACAATGTTCATCTCATACTGCAGCCCCGCACATCCTCCTCCAACAACAGAAATACGAAGCGCTCCTTCCTGCCTGCCACTCTGTTCAAGAATTTCCTTTAATCTTAAAGCCGCCTTCTCAGTAATCTGGCATAGTTTTTCAGAACCCCTGGTAAAAGAGACCTCTTTGTTCATATAGTAAGATTATATTGTTTAAACTGTATCTGGAAAAAGAAAAAACTATCCCCTGCTCAACCAGTATACTCAGTTTTTTATCCAAATAATATGTCAGTATTTTCTGAAGATTTTTTTTCTGGATGTTCTTTTAGGGTTTCAGCTAACTTTTTAAATTCAAACCGTTTGAAAAGCCTCTCCTGTTCAGCATAGTTAGGCTTTATCCGAAGCTCTTCTATCGTTAGAGGCAAGGGAATATCATTTTTTAACTCAAGCATCTTATAATTGGTCCAAATTAGTTCTTTATTCTTTTCAATAAGTTGGGCAAACCGTTTGTCTGGAATATCACTGGCAGTAAGTAAAGCAGAGAGAGAACCGTATCGACTAATCCATTTTGCTGCCGTTTTTTTACCAATGCCAGGAACACCAGGGATATTGTCAACGCTGTCTCCAGTTAAGGCAAGTAGATCAGGTAGCTGCCATGGATGGACTAACCATTTTTCTTCAATGTCTTTTTCTGTGATAAGCCTAAACTTTTTCCTTTCTACAGTATATACACTTACATGCGGTCCGATCAAACTCAAAAGATCCTTATCATTGGTCGCCAAAACCACATCAATATTTTTTTCAATTGCCTTTTTTGTGTAGGTGGCAATGACATCATCTGCCTCTTGTCCTTCAACCTCTATCGGAGTAAGGCCAAGGGCTTTTAAAAGTTCTTTAAGCCAGGGAATTTGGACTTTTAAGGCATTAGGGATTTCAGGCCTATTCGCCTTATAATCTGACCTTAAGGCTAACCTATCAGCAGGTAATCCACCATCAAATACCACAGCTCCAAAGTCGGGTTGTAGATCCGCAAGCATCCTTCGAATAACAATAGTCAGTCCGTAGATCGCATTAGTCGGCTCTCCCGATCTAGTAGAAAGAGAAGGCATAGCATAAAAGGAGCGAAATGCATAGTAATAGCCATCGACCAAAAGAAAACGCATTTCTAAAAAATCACTAGAAAAGAGTCTTTTGTCTAGCTTCTTTTAACAAAAGACACAAGAAAAGAAGCATCCGCCTCTAAGGCAAACCTTGAGGAAGGATCCAATAGATTCACGAATTGAGGGATTAGAAATATGTCTTGTTTTTCTTTTCGTATTTTTCTTTAATTATTAATAATTGTAATGGAAAAATAAAAATGAATGGAAATCCTCCGCGCGAGTTTCCATTGGTTGGCTTGCAGGAGAGAACAATCGGAGGAATGAGTTTAGAAAGGCCTCCTTTACTTCCCTCCCATGCAACTCTTGGCTCTATTAGCGAGGTTGTTTATTCGATCCTATCCACTCCCATGGGAAATTGGTGGAGATGGACAATTAGCATCAGTGCTTCAGTAGCTATTCTTGCTTTTTTTTCGATTGTCTATGTCATCTCAACAGGTATAGGAGTGTGGGGTAATCAATCCCCTGTCGTATGGGCTTGGCCTATTGTTGATTTCGTTTTCTGGATAGGCATTGGTCATGCCGGCACACTGATTTCAGCCATTTTGCTTTTATCCCGTCAAAAATGGAGAAACTCGGTGAACAGAGCAGCAGAAGCTTCGGCTATTTTTGCCGTTGCTTGTGGTGCCATTTTCCCAGCCATTCACATTGGAAGGCAATGGATGGGATGGTATCTTTTTCCGGTACCTTGGTCTGCTGGCATCTGGCAAAACTTAAGAGCCGCACTCATGTGGGATGTATTTGCTGTCCTTACCTATTTAACAGTCTCCCTGCTTTATTGGTATCTTGGAATGATTCCTGATTTTGCGACTCTACGAGAAAAAGAAACAAAACCTTTCAAAAAGAAACTATGGGCGATTCTTTCCTTAGGCTGGCTTGGGTCTGCTAGCCAATGGACCCATTATGAACTGGGATATCTCTGCCTGGCAGGTATTCTCACTCCTCTGGTCCTTTCGGTCCACTCGTTTGTTTCTTGTGATTTTGCTTCGACGATATTGCCTGGATGGCATGCAACTATATTCCCTCCCTATTTCGGTGTCGGCGCCATATTTGGAGGATTTGCCATGATTCTGGTTTTAATCATTCCCAGTCGGGCCCTTATTCCAAAACTCAAGGAATTAATTTTGCCTGAACATATCAATCAGATGGGAAAATGGCTTTTGGCTACCGGTTCGATGGTTGGATACGTCTATCTTATAGAACTTTTCACCGCTTGGTATAGCGCCAATCCCTACGAACGCTATGCTTTTTTAAATCGAATTAAAGGGCCATATTTTTGGGCATTTTGGTCTATGCTTTTTTGTAACAGTATTGCCCCTCAATTTTTGTGGATAAAAAAGATCCGTTTTAACCCCCTTTCTCTCTTTGTTATAGCGCTTTTAGCTAACGTTGGGATGTGGCTTGAACGTTTTGTGATCATCATTATCTCGCTCCACAGGGATTTTTTACCTTCTTCTTGGAGGATTTTTGTTCCTACAGCCATCGACGTGCTCCTTTATATTGGCTCCATCGGGCTCTTTTTGACTTTGTTTCTTCTTTTTCTACGCTTTCTTCCTTCTGTTGCCATGTTCGAAGTCAAAACACTGGTGCATCCTTTTGTTCACAAAAAAGACAGCCACTTTTTTTCTTTGGAAGAAAGTTGCCAGTCTCCTTTCCAAGGAGAAGCTGAAAAACAAAAAGATCTTGTCCTTTCAGCTTCTAGTGGAGAGAAAGAAAAGGGGTTAAAAGAAAACAAAGAGCTGTATGCCTTAGGGGCAGAATTCCCTTCTCCAGAGCTTCTCTGTAAAGCAGCAAAAAAATTAAAACTTTTAGGCTTTAGCCATTTTGAACTTTATAGTCCTTATCCTTTTCATGAACTAACCGAAGCAGGCCCCATTCAAAAATCCTGGGTCTCTAGAATCGTTTTAATGGGGGGCATCGTTGGCTTTCTTTTAGCCTTGCTCCTTGTCAGTACCATCTCATTACCTAAGCCCGACTTCCTGAAGCATCTGCCGAGCAGCTCCTTACTGAATCTTTTTTATCCTTTAGTCGTTCAAGGAAAACCATATTTTAGCCTACCCACTTTTGTTCCCATTTTCTTTGAACTAACAGCCCTCTTTGCTTCCTTTGGAGCCTTTTTTGGGATATTATTCTGTGGAGGACTCTTTAAGTTCTATCATCCTTTGTTCTCATGGAAAAGGTACAACGAAAGAGGCATGGATAATGGCTTTTTTCTTGTAATTAAAAAAACAGACCCTCTTTTTTCTTCAAATCTTTTCACTATTCTCTTTCGACTAGGTGCCATTGGAGTAGATGCAATTTTAGAATAAGTGATTTTTCTGGCCAAAAACTAAAATAAACTAAAGAGTCTGCACCTTCTTTTTCTGATCCACTATTGTAGAGGGGCAGGCGGAGGTTTTAGCACAGAATGAACCCCAAAGCTTGGGGGCAAGAGTAAGACAGGTAAAATCCTTTCTCCAATTTTTTCATTGTTAACAAGAATGACGACACTGTAGATGCCTTGCTGCGTAACCAAAAATGGAGTCACAGGCAGCGTTAGATCAAGAATAGTTGTTTCTTCAATAAAAGGACTATCAGCTGGAAATCCAATTTTTCCAGAGCAGCTAGCCAACACATGGCCTGAGTGCGGATCTTCAACTCTTGCAGTAATATCAAGAGAAACGATTTTACCTCGGAGATGCGTCAAGAAAATAGAAAGGAAAAAAGGAGGAGTTAAACATGGAAAATGAGGGAAATAAAGTTTGTTAAAAGAATTAATGATTGAAAGCCTATCAGTTCCTTTTTCCCTAATAACATAGTCAGAAAACAATATAGCCTGACAAAGAGCGGGTTCTTGTTCCACAGACAATTTTTAGATAAACTTCTTTGCGAAAGCAACAGAAGAGTTTATAAAAAAGACTGAATCCTCAAGATCAATGACTTTTGTTATGCGCTTCCAGTTCCATTAGGGATTTTGTTGATAGGTTAGAAAATTCCTTCTGGAGGGCATCTTCCAACTCTTTAGCCAGCTCTTTTCTTCGATTTTCAGTTTCTTCGATAAACTTTTTTTCTATTTCCAATCTCTTGTGCCAATAACTTTTTTCGAATGCATTAAGCTGCTCTTCGTTGAGACTTAATCCAAGTTGCCTTGCCTTCGATCTGGCTAATTGTCTAACCTTTTGACGCATAATCGCAATACGTTGAAGAAACCATCCTTTTTCTTCCAGATCCATTTGATTGAACTTTGGCCATTTGAAAAGCTCTTTTATTAAGTCTTCATCCGGTAGATAAAGAACTTCGAAAATTTTTTCGCGAATCTCCACATCTTGAGATAATAATGGCACTAAAGGTTCTTTGCGGCTTAGTACTTGAGCTATTGCAGAACTCCTAGTGCCTTCTAGTATTCCGAAAGCGACTACCACTGTTAAAAGGAAAACATATCTTCTGTCCATAGCTCTTCGGATGTATTACTAACTATCATATCTGGTTTTTCCAAGGAGAGCAGATTCAAATCTCCTACCATGGATTCAACCGTTATTTCCAAAGAATTGAAAACTTGGTTTCTTATCCAGGATTGCATGCAAATTTTTCCGACCGCTAATAAGCTTGCAGAAAAAATAAGAACAAAGCAGAAACTGGCAAGAAAGGTAATCAATTGCCTTCTTTTCTCGTTTTGTATTTTTTCAGAACGCAGCCTTGCTTTAAACCTTTCTAAAAAATAAGGATCTGGTTTGTCAAATGGACTCTCCTTCCTTATCCTTTCCCAAATATCTTCTGAATTATCCATACAGTTGCCCCTTCATAGATAAAGCAATTTGAAAAGAAAAGTATCGAATAACTTTCTAAAATCCATAATTCATTCTTTTTTGTCTATTTCCTATCTATCATGCCTTAATTATTTGTAACACATATAACCTTATTTACAACCAATTATGCTTAAGAAAATAATTTAAAAAAATTATCTTCTTCTTTTATTCTATAGCGACAGATAAGCTGACCAAGTTTTGTGGAAGTCGATCAAGACAAGCTGTCGGTTCAGAGAGAAAGAGAATAGTTCAACAAATTTGCGCGGGAGTCCCCGCCTTTCAAGGCGGGGAGGGATAGCGCCGCCGCGTAGTGGCGATGTTTTACAAGTGAAACATAATAATCATGAACATGAATGAATCGATCTTTCTGCTCTCTTAGCTACTCCAAGGTAGTTCAGCTGACTGACTTATAGCCTCTCTTTCCAAAACCTTTATTTAAGTCGTTCTAATTAATGCTTTTGAACCTCCCCAGCGATTTTCCACTGATGCCTGTTTTCATTCTGGAATAGTTTAGTTTAAAAAAGATAGCCTTCTTTCAAAAACCATTCAACAAAACGACAAATGCCTTCCTCAAGAGAAGTTGTAGGAGCATATCCAATCTCTTTTTCAAGAGTGCTTGTATCTGCGTATGTCAACTCGACGTCTCCTGGAGGAATTGGCAAGTAGTGGATAGTCGCCTTCTTACCCATGTATTTCTCAATAAGCTTAACAAGATCTATAACTTCCGCTGGATGACGATTGCCAATATTATGGATTCGAAACGGAGCGGTGCTTACTGAAGGATCCATTCCATCTATCTGGAATTCCCGTTGCCTTTGGGGCGCTCGATCCATCAATCGAATAATAGCCTCAACTACATCATCGACATAGGTATAATCCCTTTTAAGTTTGCCTTCTCCATACACATCGATCGATTTATTGAGAAAAATGGATTGAGCAAACTTATAATAAGCCATATCAGGCCTTCCCCATGGGCCATAAACAGTGAAAAAGCGCATACAACTAACGGGAATAGAAAAAAGATGGCTGTAGGCATGGGCAATCAGCTCAGCTGCCTTTTTCGTGGCTGCATAAATACTTACAGGATGATCGGCAGGATCACTTACTTTAAAGGGGATTTGCCGATTCATTCCATAAACGGAACTAGAGCTTGCTAAAAGAAAATGATAGACTCCATATTTCCGACAAGATTCTAGAATAGGAACCATTCCGGAGACATTCGATTCAACATAAGAATAAGGATTCCTCAGACTATATCTTACGCCGGCTTGAGCAGCAAAATGAATGACACATTCTGGTTTGAACCAACCAAAGATTTCCTCAATTTTTTTTTTCTCCATTAAATCCACTCTTTCAAATTGGCAAGCACTATATTGCTTGAGGATAGCAAGTCGAGCTTCCTTAAGTTTGACCGAATAGTATGGATTGAGATTATCAATGGCAACAACCTGATGACCAGATTCAAGCAAACGCTTGGCTGTAGAAAAACCCAAAAAGCCTGCCGCCCCTGTGACAAATATTTTCTTCATGGGGAACTTCTTTCTAATTTTCTTGGAAATTTTTCCTCAACTTTTTTAATAAACTCTTGAGGCATTGTTATTTTTTCTGGCCAGACTCTTTTATAGCCTTCAGCGGGAAGCTTTTTTGTCGCATCTATTCCGACATGCGATCCAATATTGGCTACGGACTGAGCATGATCTAAACTGTCGCATGGGCCACGAGTAAACAAAAAGTCCCTTTCTGGATCAACATTTGCACAAAGATGAAAAAGTACTTCAGAAGTATTTTCAACGTCAACATCTTCATCCACAACGATAATGATTTTGGAAAACATCATCTGCCCCATGCCCCATAATCCATGCATCACTTTATAAGCCTGATAAGGATATTGTTTTTTGATCGATACAAACAACAAATTGTGAAACACTCCTTCCGGTGGCAGTGCAATATTGACAATTTCAGGAAAATTCATCTTTAATAGTGGCAAAAACAACTTCAGACTAGCTGTCCCCAGATAATAATCTTCCATTGGCGGCTTTCCAACTATCGTTGCAGGAAAGACTGCTTTTTTCCGAAACGTTATGGCTCTGGCATGAAAAACAGGATATAAGTCTACAGGGGTATAAAACCCTGTATGATCTCCAAACGGTCCTTCAGGCCTTAAGTCCAGTGGATCAACTACTCCTTCAATAACGATATCCGATTCTGCGGGCACCTCCAGTTCGATTGTTTTACATTTGACCATAGGAATGCCTTCCTTTCTTAAAAATCCTGCAAATATCACCTCATCCAAACCGTCGGGGAGAGGGGCTGTAGCGGCAAAAGTCATGAGCGGATCCCCTCCTAAACAAATGGCAACGGGCATTTGTATTCCTTCTTTGGCATATTCCTGGCCATGTCGTGCCCCAACTTTATGGATTTGCCAATGCATGGCGGCTGTCTTTTGATCAAATATTTGAATCCTATACATGCCTACATTTCTTTTCCCAGTATAGGGATCTACGGAAAAGACTTGTGGAAGGGTTATATAGGCCCCTCCATCTTTAGGCCAACATTTTAAACATGGGAGATCCAGTAGCCCCATGGGAGGATTCTCATCTTCTAGAAGTACCACTTCTTCTTGACACGGAGCCAATCCGACCTGTCGGGGCTGGGATTTAAAAAAATCGATCCCTTTACGGATCATTTTCCAGCCCTCAAAGATGCTTTTGGGTCCTTCGGGTTTCAGAAGACTCTCGATCTCCTCCACCACCTCAGTGAGCTTTCGGCCTAGGACAATCTCCATTCTTTTCCAGGATCCAAAAGCATTGATTAAAAGTGGAAAACGGGAAATTTTACCTTTTGATAAAATGGGTTTTTCAATAAGAAGCGCATATCCTCCCCCAGGACTTTTCATTTCTCGATCAGCAAGCACAGTTATTTCTAGTTCAGTGTGCACCGGCTCGCTGATCCGAATAAGTTCTCCTGCTTCTTCAAGTTTTTGAACGAATTGATCAAAATTATGAATAGGCATAAGGAAGTTAAAACATTAGAATGGTTTGTTCAGTCTTACTTTTTTATCAACAAGAAAAATATCCTTGAACGATAGGCTTTTTTAAAGTTTTTCCTTGATCTCAAAGACTTTGTTATTTAAAAAAAATTAAGTCAGTCTATTCATTATACTATTAAAAAAAAAATTAAAAAGGAATTATCGAGGAGGAATTTATATGAAACTTTTTTCAATAGGCAACAGAGGAGTTATCCCTGCGAGCCTGTTTTTGTTATTAAGCTTGTTTTTTTCGACAGCACCAGCTTGGGCATCCTGGGATTTTCAACGGACCATTGACCATTCTACCGCTGTCATTAAAGAATTCAAAAGAGACCCCAAAAATGGGATTCCTCAATCTGTTTTCAACAATGCAAAGGGCATTGCAGTGCTAAGGGTTTCGGAAGCGGGTTTTATTTTTAGCGGAGAAAGTGGCCATGGGTTAGTTGTCGCTAGGAAAGGAAACAGTTGGACCGCTCCTTCGGCCATTTCAGCCTCTGGTATGGGCTTTGGACTGCAAGCTGGAGGTGAAACAACCCATTATGTTATTATTATGAATACCAAAAAGGCAGTCAACACCTTTGCCAAGGGTGGGAAATTTAAACTAAAAGGAGAAATGGAAGGAATTGCTGGACCAACCACCGAATCTGAGCACAAGCCTAAATCTCATATATATGTTTATAAGAGGAGTAAAGGATTCTTTGGAGGACTTGCCTTAAGCGGTCTTGATATAGCAGAATCCAAAGACACTAACAAAAGATATTACCACAAAGATCTTAGTGCTTCAGAAATTCTGAGTGGAAAGGTTCCAGTGCCTCAAGGAGCCAAAAAACTTATCGAAGCTCTCAATGCCCCTTATTCTCATAAAAAAGGATAAGTTATTACCTTAAGGAGTTCTCCTATAATAAGGAAACTCTTAGCAGTAAAATTAAATAATTTGTTATTTTAATACAATTTTAAGTAGGACGGTGACTTTGGGCGGGGATTCTACCAAATGGTAGAAGTGACCATCCTTGCCGTTTTTTTCGATCAGTGGTGCCTAGAAGTTGGTGCAACCTTGGCAAAGATTGCGCGCAACCGGCTGATAGCCCTGCCATCGAACACTCTAGGACGATATTTTGGCACAAAGCCCAACAGGACATCTATCTTGAAAAGGCAGTATCCTCAACTGCCCAATAGCATTGTCATCACTCCTAGACCAAGAGGTATGATGGAGTCATCCAATGCATTCCAGCCTTCCAATACGAATTGATGCCAATGGTCTACAAGGGCAGCAAATACGCTGCTTTGTAAGCTTGTGCCGATTCGCATTCAACTAGGCGCTTGCGTTGCAGAAAAGGGGAGGGATACGCTTGGTTTGTTTGTGGAATGATCTATGCAGGGAAGTCGCCAGCAGGAACCTCCCAATGCAACTTAGGCTACTTACTCTGCTGCAGCATTGGCTTAGCTTTGTTCAGAACAGCATTGCTCATGTGTCAATTAGACCAGGTGCTAATAGTTTATTCAAATACTGGCAGGGCTCATCCAAACTTATAGAGGATCCCAAAGCCACCTCTAGGATATTCCCATTGGATATTTTTATGCTCCATGCAGATGATCTGACAAGTGCCACACTCCAGACAGCCGTCAGTAATCAATGTCACCTCTTCCGTCTCATTCTTCCTATAGCAGCCGGCTGGACAAAGAACCGTACAACTTTTGTCATAACAGAGTGTGCAGGTTTCTCGATTCTTTATTTTAATATGAGGCCTGCCTTCATCCACTCGATAGCGATTCTGGTAGAGTTTTTCCTCAATCTGAATCATCTTGTAGCCCTCCATAGCTGAATTGCGTCTTGAAGAATACCTGAAACCGATCTTTTCTTTAGGATATTTTTGATCGTCTCTCTTTCCTTCGTTCTCTTATCTACTCCATCCACTTGAAGAAGAGAGAACAGAGAAACATTCATAATTTCTGGATAGGTGGTCAAAAAATGCCGATTTTTTCCAATCACAGCATGAAAATTCTTGTACTTCCTGAGGTCCTTCAGGACAAAACTCTTTTCGAGTTTTTCTTTATAAAGAACCAAATTCATCTTATTAAATCTGGCGTTTTTCTTTTTAATTTCAATGACCGTTTCGGCAGCCAACCTCCCTGATTCCATAGCTAGATTCGATCCTTCTCTATGAATAGAATTAACCAACATGGCTGCATCACCAACAATCATCCAGCCTTCCCCATAAATTTGTGGCATTGCATGATATCCTCCCTCTGGTATCAAATGAGCCGAATATTCTTTAACCTCTCCTCCAACGATCAATGGTTTGACTGCTGGATGGTTTTTCAAAGACTCTAGAAGTTCAAACGGTGGGATTTTCTCTTTCTTTAAATCGGCCAATAAACAACCAATCCCAATGGATATAGATTCTTTATTAGTATAAAGAAAAGCTGTACCGAGCATTCCTCGAGTGATGGCTCCTAGCATTTCAATAGCCACCCCTTGATTATCTACTAGGCCAAAACGGTTTTCTAAAATTTCTTGGGGAATAAAAATGGTTTCCTTTACTCCAAGAGCAACTTCTTTGGCCACTATCTCTTTTCTGAATCCCGCTTTTCTGGCGAGCATCGAATTCACCCCATCCGCCAGTATAACCACTTCTCCATAGAGCTCTCCATCTTCTCTGTCTGTTCTTACTCCGACCACCCGCTCCTTTTCTTTAATCAGATCAAGCACCGTCGTCTCACAAATCAAAAGCACTCCTGCTTCTTGTGCTTTTTTCGAAAACCATCTGTCAAATGGCGCTCGCAAAATAGTATACCTATCGGCATTATCCCAATTCAATGCAGCTGTCCGGTGGGTGGTCCCAACATAGGCATCTTTGTCAATAATCCACACCCGTTGTTCGGCAAGAAAACGCTCAAGTGGGGCATCCATACGAAAATCTGGAATAATTTTCTCCAGAGAATTGGCATACAACACCGCTCCTTGCACATTCTTAGAACCGGGATACTCCCCCCGCTCCAACTGAATTACATTGAGTCCATTGCTAGCTAATGTATAGGCTGCAGCCGTGCCCCCTGGTCCAGCACCAACAATGATACAATCGTATTTTTCTTTCATAGCTCTTCAGCCTTTCCAACCCCTTGTTTCTTTAGACAGTCATACGTTGAGGAAATTTTATTTTTCACAACCCGGATCATAGCAGGAATAATTTCAAGAAAATCGCCAACAATGCCAATATCTGCATAGTCAAAAATTGGAGCGTTCGGATCATTATTAATAGCAACAATCATTCCTGCTTTTTCAATTCCTACCCGATGCTGAACAGCACCAGAAATTCCTACCGCTATATAGACCTTGGGCCTTATGGTCTTGCCCGTTTGCCCTATTTGTCTTTCGGCTTCCAACCAACCTGCTTGAACAACCGGTCTAGTGCCTCCCACTTCCCCACCTAATAGCATAGCAAGTTCTCTTAAAAGAGAAAAATGACTCGCTTGTTTTAATCCTCTTCCCCCCCCAATCACCACATCGGCCCGGGACAGCTTCTCAGAAGCTTTGTATGGATCAGGAATAAAGCCTAAGACTTTCGTAATAAAGTTTGCTTCATTCAACTGTAACTGTTCTCTTATAATCGTTCCCTTCCTGTCAGTATTAGGTAAAGGGATAGGGAAGACTCCAGGTCTTACCGTTGCCATTTGCGGCCTGTAATTAAGGGTTAAAATTGTACAAAGAAGGCTACCACCAAAAGTCGGTCTTGTGGCTTCTAAGCTACGATTTTCTAGGTCTATAGTCAGCTCGGTGCAGTCAGCAGTCAGTCCCGTTTCAAGAAACGTAGCCACACTGCTAGCTAAATCTCTGCTCAAAGAGGTAGCCCCAAGCAGAAGAATTTCCGGTTTATATTTTTTGACCAATTGCACCAAGCATTCTGTAAACGGATCGCTGCGATAATCAGCAAGAGAGGGATCAACCACTTGATAGACAATATCCGCACCATAAGCAACAGCATCCTTACTGATTGTATCGACTACTGCCTGATTGCCACCAAAGACGACTGCACCTACATCGACTTCTAAAAATTTAGCTAAAATGCGAGCTTTCCCTAATAATTCCCAACCCACAGGATGTACCTTTGCCTCTTCCTGTTCGATAAAAACCCAGATACCTCTGTATTCAGAAAGTCTTGGATCTAGACTGAGCTTCTTTCTTTTCTGATTTTTTGGTTTCTCCTCCATCTCACTCATAGCCTCATCTTTATTGCACTGTTTAGTTCTTTTAAAGCCGCAGTTGGCCTTCTTACCCTCTTCTTTCTTTCCTTTTCTTTGGCTACCGAACTTGTTGAAGGACTTCTTTTTCCACTTCTGGATATTTTTTGAAAAGCTTTTCTAATAGAATAGAGCACAGCACCTCTGGCTCCTCCCCTTCCATCATTTCCGCTGGACCTCTCGAACTTTGAGGAGCAAATACCTTGCCTACCACTGTTGGGGATCCCTTAAGACCAATCTTTGATATATCTTCAATCCCTGCATCCATCCTATTCCAAATTTTTACAGGGGCTTTAGCAGCACGAATCATATTGGGCAAGGAGGCATAACGGATAGCGCTGTGGCCATCAAGAATCGTCATCAAACAGGGTAATTGTGAGGAGACAACCTGAATGCCCTTTTCACTTTTTCGGTGTACCAAAACTTTCTTTTTTTCATAATCGATATGCTTGATTTCTTGGACATAGGTCAACAGCTGCAATCCAAGTCGTCTAGCCACTCCTGGTCCAACCTGTCCTGTATCCCCATCAATTGTTTGCTTGCCAGCAAAAACGATGTCGATTTTCCGACAGGAATCGATTTTTTTTAACGCCGCTGCCAACGCATAAGAAGTGGCCAGCGTATCGGATCCTGCAAAGGCCCTATCCGACAAGAGGATCGCCTCATCGGCTCCATAAGAAAGGGCTTTTCTCAACGCTGCCTCTGCCTGTAAAGGCCCCATGGAAAGAACCGTCAAAAAGCTGCCATAGGCATCCTTCAATTCCAAAGCTTTCTCAAGAGCAAATAGATCATATGGATTGAGGATTGCCGGTACACCTTGGCGCATAATCGTTCCTGTCTGAGGATGGACTCTAATCTGGCTTGAATCTGGAACTTGTTTTACAAGAATGACTACATGCATAAAAACATTTCTTTATTGTGTTTTCCTTTTGAGTTTCTCCTTCCCTACCAATGTATCAATGGATACAAATTGAATGGCTTTCTGTGGCAGATGATTCCCCTGCTCTTTAAATACTTTAAAAACCTTTTCATTCTGGGCAGTAGAATGGACAAAATCTTCGTAGGCCCTAGCAAGGAGCTCAGCATAAGATTGCTTGATCTCCTCATCCGTTTTCGAAGAGATATCTAAAGAGGCCTCAGCTATATAATCATGAAATCTTTGCAGGATATGGAGCCTATAGACCCTAAGCACTCTTAGATCATAGGGAACCTCAAACAATTTAAAGAAATCTTCGGCTGCTTCGAGTTTTTCCATCTGTTTCAAAATAGCTTCAGCCATTGCACTTCCTGTTCTTTCTGAGTTCCTTTTAGCAGTTATCATGCCAATAGTTGCTTGCAGGATGTCACTCTGGGAGAAAATTTAGCATGCGAACAAGACCTTTCATTTCTGTTAATTTTCTTACATTTTAGCCCAGGCCTGGCTGGATATATACCCCATTATGACAAAGGCAAAGCAAATGAGGGGGAAGCAAAAAGTTTATGCGCAAAAACATCCAGTGGCAGATCTAGCTGTTTTATGTTTTGTTCGATAAGAAACCGCGTTTCGTTTTTTGTTAGGGGACTAGTAAGAACTGCCCAGTGAGCAGCAGAAGATCTTTTAATGATCTGTCTGGCCCATGTCCTTTCGATTTGGCTTTGGAACCGGCAACCTAAAAAAAGAAAATGCTTGTCTTTTCTTAATTCCTTTATCAGATCTGGAATAGGAGTCTGGATGTCTATTTCTGTCAAGACTTCAACATAGTCTGAATCAGATATTATGAAATTTTTTTGAGGTTTTACTGAGCCTAGTGGCTTGTAAAGGACGGTTTGCCATACAAAGGCTGCGTCCATTCCAACCTCCCTGTCTTTCCAATCGTAAGCTTTTACCCAGTTCCCAGGGTATTCTGCCTGACTTACTCCTTGAATCTGTCCCCAAGATTGCCTTTCTTCTCTCAAAGCAACGCTAAAAGAAGCATCATACCAAACATCCACCACCAGGGGAAGTTGGGGGATTCGAGCCACCCATCGTTGCAGATCGTTTGGTTCCAACTCAGCATCAAATATCTGGCTTAAAAGAGTTTTTAATGTTTTTCTATGCCTATAATTTTCAATGTACTGGCTGGCACTCCAAAGGTTTTTTCTTATTCTGGAAGGGACTGCAACCAATGCAGCTAGTCTTTCAGCAAGCATTTCAGGACTTTGAGGAACAGATTCTGCGTTCTTGCTAAATCCTAAAATACCCGGTCCTAGGAATGGAACGACTTTCCCCAATGCCATAAATGCTACAATCTCTTCTAGATCCCTTTCAATTTTGTTCGTTTCATTTTCCATCGGTTTCCTTTTCCTTTTTCAGCTTTTCTAAATATTCCCTCGAAAGCCTGAAAATACCTCTCCCACCAGACAAGGCTTGGAATTTATCCCCAGCTTTTCCCCAAAGAAAGTAAAACCAGTCTTGTGCCGATACATTGAAAGGTCTTTCAGAAATCTCCCTTACCCCACCATCCGGCCCAAATCGCACATGAACTATAAGAGGTCGTTCATTCATCGTAGCTCTCTTTTCAGTAAATAGCGGCTCCAGCCCCTACATTCAAGGAAGCATCCTTAAGGGTTTTGACAATACAAGCAACTTGTTCAAAATCTAATAGCCCATGGAAAGGCAAGGCGATGGTTCTATCGGCTACTCGTTCGCTCATCGGCAACATCCCCTTATACACCCCACTTTCCATTGCCCAACTAGAGGTATGCAAAGGATAACAATAAGGAAAAGCTTCTATATTCTCCCGTTTTAGATCTTCAATAATAGCATCTCTGCTAGATCGGGAAAACCTTGTACCCAAATGTACAACATAAGTAAACCAATGAACCTCCGTAGCTTCTGGTGAAACATAGGGATCTTTTATTCCCTCAAAACCACAGAGAAGCTGCGTATAAAATGCTTCTACATCCTTTCTTTTTTGTAAAATAGTATCGATTCTATTCAATTGAGCTAAACCAAGAGCAGCTTCTAGATTGCTCATCGAACAACCTAAAGAAGGTAGTCTTGATTTGACAACTGATTTTCTTTCCTCAGCCGTTCTCTCTCTCATCATTCTAAGGTGAAAGGCGAGTTCCTCTGAATCCGTCACCACCATGGCTCCCCTGCCTGTCAGAAGAGCTGAAGGTTGTGAAAAATCGAAAATCGATAGGATGCCAAAGGAACCGACAATTTTGCCTTGATAAACCGATCCAATCGATTCGGTTGCATCCTCTATCAGATAAAGAGAATTTTCCTTTGCTATTTTTTCTAGTGCGGACCAATTGGCAGGATGACCATTTGGGTTCAATCCAACGAGCGCTTTGGTCTTTGGGCTCAGAGCTTTTACTATTTTTGCTGGATCAATTTCCATAGACCAATAATCGATGTCCACATACTTCGGGGTAAGCTCTGCCCAAAGCAAAACCTGACCAAGATCCCGCCAAGATGCGGCTGAAAGAATAACTTCACTCCCTTTCTTTAAGCCAAGAGCCTTTAAACAGAGGAAAAAAGCAACTTTAGAACTGCAAAAACTAACGCCAAATTTTCTGCTAACATACTGTGTAAAACTTCTTTCAAATAATTCTATTTCAGATCCTTCGCTAAGTTCATTTGAGCTAAGGATCCGATACAACACCTCTAGCTCTTGATTGGTCATATCAGGATCTGAAAACTTTATCGATTTTGCCTTCATTATTTTTCTCAAGAAATACAAAGTCCAAGGATTTAGCCTTCAATCTTTCGCGCTTCCAGGGTTATAGGCAATTTTGTATCTGGAGGCATTTCAGGCAGAAGAAATTTCATCCCATTGGCAAGTGTAACAACGCCTCCAAACAACTCTTTTTTGTCAGAGCTGATGATCGGTTCCTCCAAATCTTTTTTTGCGATATAAATCGTTATTTCACCAGCTTCCTTCTTTCTAAGCATGATTTTCATCGATAGAAGATTTCTTAGTTTTTGATAGCAAGGAAGATGCCAACTTAAGCAAGAGGAAAAAACTTTTAAATCTCTCCATTAAGGAACAAACCCCTACATTCAACCACAACCTTAAGCTTGATACAGTCTCTTTTAGCTAATGAAGTTGCGATTGTCGAAAAACAAACAATTTTGTTTTTCTCAACTCACTTAGCAACACTGAAACTTTCTCCACAACCACAACTTCCCGTCGCCTTCGGATTATTAAAAACGAACCGTTCCTTAAAAGGATCCTTAATATAATCAAGCACAAGACCATCCAGCAGTTTGAAAGATTCCTTATCCACCACTAGTTTTCCCCCAGGAAAATCCCACACAGTATCCTCCGATTCAATCTGCCGAACATAATCCAATCGATAAGAAAAACCAGCACAGCCTGAACGCACTACCGCCAGCCTTAAGGCAACAGAATCTTTTTTCCCCAACAACGCCTTCGCTAGCTTCTCCTGGGCGCTTTGGGTTATGGAAATAGCCATGGCAATCGCCTCCCTTTTTTGTTTGATTTTATGGAGTACAATTTGCTGAAAACGAAGATCCGCAACTGCAGGTAGATCCCGCATTTGGATTATGGATGACAAAACGGGCACCCTCGAGATTTTCTTCATAATCGATCTGTGCACCTCTCAAGTACATATGACTCTGTGGATCGATCACAAGAGAAACTCCCCCCATTTCATAAAGGATATCCCCTTCTTCGATCTCTCGATCAAAGGCAAAATTATATTGGTAACCTGAGCAACCACCTCCAGTAATAAAAATTCTTAGCTTGAGTTCTTTGTCCCGCTCTTCCTCAATTAAGGATTTTATTTTTTGTAGGGCTGCTTCTGTTAGTTCAATACGCCGCCTTTGGTTTTCAGCTGCATTGTCCAAAAGGTCCTGGACACTTTTTTCCGAAGTTCTTTTCATATGTTCTCCTTTTTCTTTTTTTGAGCATGAATCATGCCAAAAGTTCCTATGCGAATGGACTTGCGTTTCTAAAAATTGAGTACCTTGGTTGAGCAATTATGACAATTTATATGGCACAGCCTTTGCTTTAAAAAAAAGAAAGCTCCCCAATCGAATTCAAGGATCATGAAAAAAAATGGTGAATTGGTTACCATCTATGAAATCAGCAAAATACTGGCTTCTTCGCATTCTCAATTAGAAAAGTTATTAAGAGAATCTTTAAAAATTTTAAGTTTAAATTTAAAATTGCTTAGAACGGTAATATTTATCAAAGAAGCTCAAAATCCTCAGATTTTAGCCTCTTATGGAATATTCGACCCCCTGGAGCATACTTCATTTTACCAATCCTTTATTGAACAGATCTTTAAAAATGGGTTTCCTGTTGTCATTCCAGATCTCTATGCAGAGCTTTACTCCAATGAGGAAATCAAGCCCAATGAGTGCGCAGAAAACCCTCTTTCTCTTTTTTGCATCCCAATCCGATCCGAAAGAGAATGTTTAGGCGTTTTGGTTTGTGACAGAAAAAGGGAATCAGCGCTTGATTCCCTTTCAGAAACTACTCAAATTCTTAGTTTAGCTGCTAATCTTTTTGGGCAAAAAATAAAACTCTGCATGGAGGGCTCCTTGTCCCAAGAGGCTCAAGAGAAGTTAGAAGCTAGTTCCTATCGTTTTAAACACGACGCATTTAAGACAAGAAATGCCAACGGAGTTATAGGCCAGAGCAAGCAGATGCAAGCCGTGCTAGATCTTGTCTATCATGTAGCTCCCTCTCGTTCTACTGTTTTACTTCGTGGAGAAAGCGGCACAGGAAAAGAGGTGATTGCCCGTACAATTCATTATCTCAGTCCTAGAAAAGAGGGGCCTTTTATTAAAGTAAACTGTTCTGCTCTGCCAGAAACCCTCCTTGAATCAGAACTTTTCGGTCATGAAAAAGGAGCTTTTACCGGCGCCCTTTTCGAAAGAAAAGGTCGGTTCGAACTGGCCCATGGCGGCACCTTATTCCTGGACGAAATAGGGGATATATCACCGGCTGTTCAAGTGAAGCTGCTACGGGTCCTCCAAGAAAGAGAATTTGAAAGAGTGGGAGGGAACAAAACGATTCGAGTGGATGTTAGGGTCATCACGGCCACAAACAAAAATCTTGAAGATGCTGTGCTTAAAGGAGAATTTCGAGCCGATCTTTATTTTCGGATAAACGTGGTTTCTATCTTTCTGCCGCCTTTACGAGAGCGAAAAGAAGATATCCCTCTGTTGGCCGAGCATATTTTGAACAAAATCGGGAAGGATTTGAATAGAAAATTAAAAATTACTCCTGAAGCCCTTAATCTTTTAATCAATTGTCATTGGCCAGGGAATGTAAGGGAATTAGAAAATTGTCTGGAAAGAGCCGCAACCAATTCAAAGAATAACTGGATTGAAGAACTGGACGTTGCCTGCCGTAGAAACCAATGTTCCTCTCCCATTTTATGGAAAAAAGATTTACATGTGGTCTCCACCCCCATCATCTCTTCTACCGAAGAGACTTTTCACAAAGAAGAACCCCATAGATCTTCTTTTTACAGTCCATTGGTATCTGATGATCCTAAGGAAAAAATCATTCAAGCAATGGAAAAATGTGGTTGGGTACAAGCTAAAGCAGCACGTCTGCTAAACATTACCCCCAGACAGCTTGGTTATGCTCTGAAAAAATACGGAATAGCAATCAAAAAATTCTAAATAAAGAAAGGTTCATTTGCCTAGAGATAAAAGAGCCTGCTATCATTACCATGATAATTATGCTCCCAAAAGATGTCTTCTTTCCTCATCTACAAGCAAATCAGCGCTTTAGAGTAGTTCTAGCATCAAAACTAACTGTATAGAAAGGGGGAAAAAAAGAACTAACTCTTTACTCAGCGCTCTATCGGAGCGCCCACCTTGTTCCCCCATTCCGTCCAGGAACCGTCATAATTTTTTACATTTTTATGACCCAATAAGTACTTCAATACAAACCAGGTATGGCTAGAACGCTCGCCTATGCGACAATATACGACTGTTTCTTTTTCAGGATCTAATCCAGCTTGTTTTTCATAAATGTCTCGCAGCTCAGCAATAGATTTAAATGTGCCGTCTTCTTTTACCGCCGTTTTCCAAGGAACACTTTTGGCCCCTGGAATGTGACCTCCACGTAACACCCCTTCTTGTGGATATTCAGGCATGTGAAGAAGCTCTCCAGAATATTCCCCTGGACTACGTACATCAATCAGCGGACCCTTCGCCTTTAAAAAATCGAGCACGCCATTATAAAAGATCCGAATGTCTTCATCCATTCTTTTGGAGGGGACTGGATAATGAGTCCTTTCAAAAGAAGGTTTTTCTTTCGTTAGAGGAAGACCGAGTTTAATCCATTTGTCTCGGCCCCCATTAAGGATTTTCGATTTTTTATGATCAAACAATTCAAAGGCCCACAGCGCATAACAAGCCCACCAGTTAGATTTATCCCCATAAAATATACAGGTCGTATGAGGAGTTATGCCATTACGGGAACAAAGTTCAGCAAACTTTTCCGCAGAAATATAATCACGAATGATTGGGTCTTGTAAATCCTTGCGCCAATCGATATGTACGGCTCCAGGAATATGTCCCGTATCATAAAGCAACACGTCTTCGTTGCTTTCAATAATCCGAATATCCGGAGCAAGAGAATTTAAATTTTGCGCAAGCCATTCTATTTCTACTATCTTCTCCTCAAACACATAACCAGTACTCATAAGCTACCTCCATTCCATATTATTGGGTTGTTTCTCATTCTGGACCATAACAAAGCGGTCTATCCAAACAGTCTTTACAATTTGGAGCTTTACATACAAAGATTCCTTCTTCTTCGCATAATTTTCTATAAAAATATTTCTTCCAGCGCATATCTTCTCTATTGGAGCTGAAAAGAGGAAGAAAAAAAGCTTCTAAGATTCTCCCAAGCTCTTTTCTACTCTCTAAGCCAAGATCCTGCCAAAGATGATTGTCTCCCAGAGAGGCCGTTGCAAGGAGGTGGGCTATCCACAAGGATACCTCCCCAAAATAATTGCGGTAACGAAGAAACAATTGAACAAGCATTTTGTGTTCTTCGTACAGCTCTAGATAAGTCCCTAAATTGCCATCCCTGGAACAAATCAGATTCATTTCAAAAAAAACTGCCATTTTTGATAGTTCTTCTTTTGGCAAACCAAGACCAGGAATAAATGGATCACTATTTGCAGAACCAAATTTCCACAGGACATAATCAACGCTCTTCTTCAAGAGTCGCAGGAGATTGTAAGGAATATCACAGTCTTTCTTTTTTAAAGGTTGATTTTGTAGACATATATCCATCATCATAAGCTTCTTTCAAACATTGAGCATTTATTATGCCATTTATAGGAGCATGGAAGGCTGTTCTTTTTTCACTTCACTGCCGTTACTGAAAGCTGCTACACTAAAAAAAGAGAAAAGGGCTTGAAGAAAAAATTCGATTTCTTCTTGAGTCGTTTCAATACCCAGAGAAATTCTTAAAGCCGAAGCGGCTTCTTTTCGATCAAATCCCATAGCTAAAAGCACATGCGAAGGTTCTTGGCTGCCGCTCATACAAGCTGAGCCTGTAGAAACAGCAATCCCCTTCTGGTCAAGATAATTCAATAGCTCTTCAGAGTCGGTTCCTGAAAAAATGATGTTCGATGTATTCCAAATTCGACTATTGTTTTTTGCAACAATAACAATCCCAGGCAATTCCTGTTCAATTGTTTGTTCCATCCAGTCACGTAATTTTTGGATCCTACCACTCTGTCTCATTATCTTTGATTCTGCAAGTTCACAGGCTTTCGCCATTCCCACAATCCCAGCAACATTTTCCGTTCCTCCTCTTTTATTTCTTTCCTGATGTCCAGGAATCAAAGGAGCAAGAGGAAGTCCCTTTCTTACATAAAGCACTCCAATGCCCTTCGGCCCATAGCATTTATGGGCAGAAAATGAAAACAAATCTACTCCAAGCTCTGCTAGATGGATCTTTATTTTACCCACGACCTGAGCACCATCCACATGAAAAAGTATCCCTTTGGCTTTGGCTATTCGGCTGATCTGTTCAATTGGAAAAAGCACCCCTGTTTCATTATTAGCCCACAGAAGGCTAAGAATCCCAACAGAGCTATCCAGCGATTTTTCCAGTTGTTCAAGATTAAGCGAGCCATCTCTTTCAACAGGCAGGATAGTAAACTGGACATTTTCTTTCTCTAAGAGCTTCATAAGACTGAAAACGGCCGGATGTTCCACAGCCGAAATTACAATTTTATTTTTTTGCGCCCCAGCCAACAAAGCACCTCTTAAAGCCAATCCAATGCTTTCTGTACAACCGCTTGTAAAAATGATTTCTTCAGTCCTTGTTCCAAGAAACTGTGCAATTTTCTTTCGGCAATTAAACAGGGCCTCTTTAGCTTCCTGTCCTTCCCGATGACTGCTTGAAGGATTACCGAATTTTTCTTTTAGCCAGGGAAGCATCGCCTCATATACTTCCTCTAAAAGCGGTGTCGTGGCATTGTAATCTAAATAGACCCTATCCCTCTTTATTAGCGTCTTCATCGACTCTTTCTAATTCTTCGGCTTTCATTCCGACCAGATAACCTCTTTCGATAAAATCAACCCCATAAATATAGTATTTTTGTAGAAATGTCCCGATACAGCTGACAAAACCAATTTCGCCCTTTTTAACCAAAATTTCTCCTATCTCTTTTCCAGGAAATGTTCCATCATTGCGAATATTTTTTCTACTTCTAACCTTTTGGCCAAACTCAAATAGAGGCGGGCCATCAAGCTCATTGATGTCCTTCTCTTTCATCGTCTTTCTTTTTTTCCCATCCTTTTTTCAACTGATTGTTTTGTGTTTGTCCATAGAGCTCTTCCATTCGAAGCTTCGCAAATTCTCTCACAAAGGAATCCTGGTCTTGACAAAAAATTTGTAAAGAACCAGGATGAATTCTCCGTACTACTTCAAATCTTACTTTCCAGCTAGGATCATTGATAAATCGGCTCAATTCATTCGAGTCTAGTCTAGAGACAACCGTCAGCCTGACATCTTCGTTCAAATCATTGGCAAGGATGTTCAATCCCTCTTCCCCTATTCTCTTGGCAACTTCAATCCGTACAGCAGCTTCAGGATCTGAAACCATAAAAATCAACCATTCGAGCGGAATTTTTCTAGCAACTATTTGTCTAACATAATAATCGGGATCAATCAGCATCGGGACAAGATCCAACCCCTCCAATAATCCAGCAGCCCTAATACGCACCTCCCGGCTCTTATCAAAACGCAATCGAAGAAGAAACTTTTTGGGAACATAGTAAGCAGCGCTCATTCTGACAGTATCGTCAGGATCCATCGACATCCGAATTTGATGATGACCATCGACATGCCTCAGAGCAATTGCCCGAATTTCAAAATAGGGATGCATCAAATAACTTCTAGCCAGGGTTGGATTTCTTTCGAAAAAGCGTTCAATTCTTTTCGCATACCTATCCTGAATACATGCTTCCCCCTTCTTACATTTGCCCCTAGATTTTAAATCCTTATGAGGGCATTGGGTGCAGTCAACTGGTCTCCCTTCCCAATCTAAACATTCGTTCGAAAGATCTTTCACTGATTGTCCTCTCCTTTGAGGATAGTCGCTAGCCTCCTAGCACCTATTTGATTCGTTACATCAAGACTGGTTAATAGTTGGAGCATTTTTAAGGCTTCCTCTTTGTTGCCCACTCGTCCAAGCAGATAGGCCACAGCATGAAAAGCTCTTAAGTAGAGATCGACCAGAGGATTCTCAGCGCTTTTCAACATTTCGATCTGATCTTCAGTTAATTCCATCCAGTTTTCATTTATCCTCAATTTTTTTGCTGTTTCCTCCATACACAATCTTCCCCAATATATAGACTGCAACAGATCACTCTGATAAAAGTAAAACCGATAGAAGCCGATCAGAACAGTAATATGCTTGCCAGCCTTCTCAAATGCCTTATACAAATGAAAGAGTACTTGTTCTTTGTTGGGATATGCCCCTGCAGCCTCTTTAAGCTCCCTAGCAGCCTCCTCCACCAGCTCTCCCCAATAATCTTCTGGAATGCCATAAGCATCCATAGCATTTGAGCAGCGGCTTGGCATACGATTTCCTCGCTTTTGGCCTATGCCTCTTTCCTTTGATATTTCTCATTCAGATAAAACTCAATCATATGGGGTCTTATCCATTGGAATGATCTGGAGGTAAAGAGGAACAGCCACAGCTGTTATTATTTTTCCTTCCTGATAGCACAATTAGTCTTGTCTCGGTGGGAGTCTCAATAAAATGGACAATGGCTTCTTCAAAGAAAGGAAGGCATTCTTTTGGAATAAACAGTCTAACGCCATCCTCCCATGTGGTATCCGATTGCAGTGGCTCCTCGACAATGCTAAAGTCCGTAGCAAATCCTGAGCAGCCACCTTCTCCAACAATCAATCGCATGCCCGAGCTTTTTGTTCCTCCACACATCCGGATCATCCGACTAATAAATTGTTTTGCCTTGGGTGTAATCGATATTTTCATGGCTATTTTTTGGCTTTGTATCGTGGACGGCTTTTATCAATCACACAGGTATTGTCTACTGGACAGACAGAGACGCATTGCGGTTCATCAAAAAAACCTATACATTCTGTGCATTTTTCTGGATCTATGGCAAAAATGCCTTCTTTTTCATAGATGGCGCCATTTGGGCACTCCGGTTCACAAGCAGAACATCCTGTACATTGGGATGCAACGATCTTATATGCCATACTTTATTCTCCTTTTTGTTCATTAGTTTTAATTCAAAGGCACTAATGCCCCCTGTCGAATAAGAGCATCTTCTTTTTTGGTTGGATGAATCAATCCAGCATTGACCTTTCTAAGATATTCTTTGAAATAACTCACAGCGGCCTTTTCAATATATTCATAAGCAAACCTATCAACGGTCTCTATGCCAGCTTTCTCCAAAGCTTCTTTCGGGCATGATCCTATTTTTGCCACAAACACAGCAACACAATCCCTTATAGCCCGAATAACAGTTTCAAGCGCCTCCTCTTCTCCATAACCGCCCTGGCAATAGAGATCGACTCTCCGATGACCGATGAATTTCGAGCCTTTCGTACTAAGCTCATAAATTTGGAATTCCTTAGCATGCCCAAAATGCTCGTTGATTTTGCCCCCACCTTTGGTGGCTACAGCAACCAAAATCTTAAGTTCACTATTTTCCTTAGCTATTTCTTTTAATTCCTTTTCTCTTTCCGCCACTCTCTTTTGCCTCTCCTGCTCCACTTGCATTTTGTAGGCATTTCTCGTTTCTATATCGTAATTCAGCTCAATGGAGGCGATCTTCTCTTTGGTAAATTCACTACTCCTATCTTCCCCAAGCAATCCAACCGCATCGGCGCGGCATTGCCTGCAATGCCTCATCATGTTCATCTGTCCTTCACATTTGTCCTGCAGCGCTTTCAATTCCTGTGCTGTCGGCCCTCTCTGTCCTGTCAACCCAAAGTATGTTCCATGCTCAGGTGCCGAAATAAGGGGCATGATATTATGGAGAAAAGCTCCACGTGATTTCACAGCTTTATTAACCTCTATTAAGTGTTCGTCGTTAATCCCCGGGATCATTACCGAATTGATCTTGCAAAGGATCTTTTCAGCCGTAAGCATCTCTAATCCTTCTAATTGTCTTTCCGAAAGAATCTTCGCTGCCTCTTTCCCTTTATATCTTTTATGTTTATAAAACACCCAGGGATAAATTTTCTCCCCCACCTTTGGATCTATCATATTGATCGTAATGGTTACATGATCCACATTGAAATCCTTGATTCGTTTCACATACTCGGGTAATGCTAGACCGTTGGTTGAGAGACAAAGCTTTATATCTGGAGCTTTCTTTGCTACAAGCTCAAAAGTTTTAAATGTCTTATCCGGATTAGCTAAAGGATCTCCTGGACCCGCTATCCCAAGAACAGTCATCTGAGGAATGAGAGAGGCAACAGCTAAAACCTTCTTAGCTGCTTCTTCTGGGGTAAGCTTTTCGCTTACTACCCCTGGTCGGCTTTCATTCGCACAGTCATACTTTCTGTTACAATAATTGCATTGAATATTACATGCCGGCGCCACAGCCACATGCATCCGCGCATAATAATGGTGCGCTTCTTCGCTATAACAGGGATGATTTTTTACTTTTTCCCAAATTTCCTCGGGAAGATCTCCTGCTCCCGCTCCAGAGCCACAACTCGATTTTCCGCTGCCTCCCTTCGAACCGCATCCTTGATGCTGAATAGTGGAAGTAACGGAAAGTCCCAAGGCTTTCAAACGCTGAAAATTCTTTGCTTTCGGAGTTTGGGTCAAAGCAGCAGTCATCGAGTACCTCCTTTATTGTTTTTTAAAGGATTCGAGCAAAAGCTGTGCCAATTCTTCTCCTTGATTGAGACAACCTCTCTGTTTGTCTTTTCCTTTATTGGTGTTGCGTGCCAACCTATTTCATCGATTCTAGAGATTCGTTGATCCAGCTCTCATAGAAGAAGCGTCGTGTAGGAATTGGTACAAAAGCTGGTAGGAATGTTGTGATAAAACACACACTCCCTCAGCTAAATTGTAAGGTTTAGCATTATAAATTTATTTTTATTTGCTTATTACAAATTCCGTTGACTCTGGACTATAGTCCAACCTTTAGATTGCCTACAAAAGAGCAATATGCAGAAGGAGGCCTACTACAGTGAAATTCAATGTTTTTCTCCAGATTGAAGGGATGAAATGCGAAGATTGTGCAACGCATCTTCTAAGAGCTCTTCAAAAACTCCAAGGGATTGAAAAAGTTCAGATGACTGATTGGCGATCCAAAAGAGCCAACCTTGTTACTACCCAGCAATGGAACGAGCAGGAAGTTCTACAAACAATCGAAGCATTAGGTTACCAGGGCACTGTCATCGAACGGATGCCAATAGGAATGGACAGCGAAGAGAGGAGCAAAGCTTATGATCTTTTGATTGTAGGTGGAGGTTCTGCTGCCTTTGCTGCTGCAATAAAAGCAAGTGAACTAGGAGCGAAGGTTGGGATCGTTGAATCTGGGGTCATTGGAGGTACCTGTGTCAATGTGGGCTGCGTCCCGTCAAAATTCCTTATTCGAGCCGCTGAAGTTTACACAATGGCAAGGAACCCTCGGTTCGCAGGTTTAGGACCTTGTAATATGCCCTTAGACTGGGCACAATTGTCCGATCAAAAAGAAAAATTGGTCAGCATGTTGCGGATGCAAAAATACCTCCATCTTTTGGATGTCTACCCAAATATTTCTCTTATCGAGGGAAAGGCAAGATTGATGGCTGGCAACCAACTGATCGTTAATAATAAAACCTATACTTCAAGAAAAATTCTGTTAGCCACTGGTTCCTCTCCGTCTATCCCTCCGATTCCTGGGTTAAAAGAGACAGGTTTTCTCGATAGCACCACTGCCTTAAGTGTAAAAACTCTGCCCTCTTCTCTTGCCATAATTGGCGGAGGAACTATAGGACTAGAACTTGGACAGATGTTTGCCCGCTTTGGCGTTAAGGTACATATCATTGAGGCCCTCCCCTCAATTGCCATGAGCGAAGAACCTGAAATAAGAGAGCAACTTAGCCTATGTTTGAAAGAAGAAAGGATTGAACTCTTGACAAACACTCAGGTGCGCTATGTGGAAAAAACGGGAGAAAATGGCTGTTTTATTTCTATCCAAAACGGGAAAAAAGGAATTGGATTGAGGGTGGAGAAAATTCTTGTCACAACAGGTCGTAGTCCCAACACAGCAGAGCTAGGACTCGAAGAAGTTGGAGTCAAAAAGGGAAGTCGTGGAGAAATTCTTGTTGATTCCTTTCTACGTACCACCAATCCAGACATTTATGCCGCCGGAGATTGTGCAGGCTTTCCGCAGTTTGTTTATGTATCCGCTTACACTGGAGGAATCGCTGCAGAAAATGCTATTAAGGGAGCTAAACGATCAATTGATTTTTCAGCTCTACCCAGAGTGACTTTCACCGATCCACAGATCGCAAGTGTTGGCTTAACCGAGGCTCAAGCAAAAAAAGAAGGATTGAATGTTGTTACTTCGATTTTTCCGTTCAAAGAGGTTCCAAAGGCTATCATTTCTTTGGATACTAGAGGATTAATTAAGCTTGTAATCGAAAAAAACACAGAAAAACTTCTAGGGGCTCACTTGCTTGCTGCAGCAGCTGGAGATTTTATTCAGGAGGCCGTTGTTGCTCTCCGACATGGATTAACCATACAAGACATAGTGGATGGCTTCCATCCCTATCTAACAATGAGTGAAGCAATAAAACTGGCTGCACTCTCATTTAAAAAAGATGTCGGACATCTTTCCTGTTGTGCCAGTTAGCAAGGAGCTGATCCTTTGCTAGCCAATGTTTTTGTTGCTCCTTCATGAGGAATCATAAGCCAAAGTAGCCAATAATATTGGAAGACTCATAGTCTCTCCAACAGCTGCGATAGAAACTAACTTCATTAGGTCTCCAGTCTCAATTTTCTGACTCTTTCTTTTGAATCCCTATCCTCTTTCTGGCCGTAGCTGAAGAGGCAGGCATAGGAGAATCCTCCAGCGCTTTGCAGTATTGGCGGATTAAACTACATTGGAGGCAATTTCATCAAATCTTAGCCTCGCTGTCCGCTAGCAACTTTTCTTTCCAACGTTTAGTGGTTATCAAGAGAGAGGTTAACTTATCCTTAAAAAAAAACTCGCTTAGTGGAGTTTATGTTTCATGATCTTCCAAAGCCGAAAGAATTGGACAAGGCTTTTCGGTTCGGTTTTTTTGACAACTATTTGCTAAGTTCTCAAGGCTCTCTTTTATTCTTCGGAGATCTTTTATTCTTTTTTCAAGATCTTCTATTTTCCTCTTGACCTTCTGCAAAACTCTTTGACAGCTGCCTTCTTTAGGTAAAAAAAGAAGTTCTTTGACTTCATTTAAAGATAAACCTAGTTCCTTAGCTCGTTTAATAAAGCTTATGGTTTTTAAAGCATTTTGATCGTAAAGACGGTAACCCGAAAGAGAACGTGCCGGCTTGGGTAGTAAACCTTTCCTTTCATAAAATCGAATGGTTTCCACTCCAACCCCAGCCATATTTGCCACCTTACCAATGGTCAAAGGCCTGTTGATTGTTTTCTGATTCATGCAACAATATAAACCCTAAACTAAACTTTAGGGACAAAAGAAAGCGTATGAAATAATCTTTTGAACAAACTTTTGGATCGGATCAGAAAAAAATTTTTACTAAAAATTCCTTAGCTAGTATTAATTTCATCCAGTTGCGAGGGAAACCCTGGCATTCATGCCGGGGAGGGATAGCGCGGCGGCGTAAGCCGCCCCAGTTCCCGCCATCTCCTTCCTCCAATGCTATCTTGGTTCAGGCGGGCACGTCCACGACCCATCAACCCTCCGCGCCCACTTTCCTAAGCCCTTAGGAGCCTTGTAATGCAGGCATCTCTGCCCCTCTCCCCTCAGGCATGTCTGCAACCGGCTCACCCCTCGCGGTGTCGGTAAGAACCTTCAGGCCTTTGCCCTTGCCCAGCATGATCCCCATCTTCCAGTGTCTGGGACTGAGGAAGCATCCCGGAGTGGGTCTTAACGACCTGTTGCAAACGTAGGGGACTGCCTACTGCTTTCCCTGTTCAAGATAGCTTGCTTTCACAAGCTCCGCCCTCTAGGGCGGGGTAGTTGACTCTTTCCAATTTCTATACCGTTCTAAAGACTCTTCAATAATTGGGAAAGCTTCCTTAGCTGGGAGAAAGTCTTCTACTACCACCTTTTTATGTTCCAATGCCTTGTAATCCTCAAAGAATCGTCGGATAACCCGCAACTTATGGATGGGAAGTTCATGAATATCGTTCAAATGACTGTATTCTGGATCGCTTGTGAGCACACAAACTATTTTATGATCTAGTTGTCCCTGGTCTTCCATTACCATTAGCCCTATTGTCCGCGCATGCACTAATGTCATAGGCAAGACAGGCTCATCCCCAAGAACCAAAACATCCAACGGGTCTTTATCTTCTGCCAGTGTTTGAGGAATAAATCCATAGTTGGCCGGATAATAAACGGCTGAATAAAGTACCCTGTCTAAGCGTAAAAGCCCAGTTTCTTTATCCAACTCATATTTATTGGAACTACCTTTTGAGACTTCAATCACTGCATTGAATTGAGAAGGCAGCCCATTTATTCCAGGAGAAACGTCATGCCAGGGATGAGAAACACCCTGTCTGTGATATGTAAAAGAAGGCGTCATAAAAAAAAAGATTTAAACAGACTTTGACCACACATCTCAAGAATTCAAGCAAAAGGCTACAAGAATTTTGTTATCGTTACTCTTTTGTGAGCATAGGATGCTATAGTGTTCTTGTTCATCAAGGTATCCTTGATTTGAGATAAAAATTTTTTTTCAACTTTATCTATAGAGAGAATAGACGAAGCAATCAACGCCTGTTCTCTGCGCTAAAACGACTGATAGGCTTGCAATGCCTGCTACTTTTTTTTCCTCTTTAAGAAAGTTAAGCAGAGGAAAAACAAATTCTACGAAATAAACCTCTTGGCACTCCATCCGCGTTCCACTTCGGGTCGATTACTAGTTTTGCTGATGATCCAGTTAATGCATGATTTGATGAGAGCAAAGAGCTGCTATCTTTCAACTTTTCCTCCTCCAGCCACCAAGAAAACACTCCAAAGCTTTATACTGGAAAAAAAAGCAATATTATCCTTCGAATCTGGCAGCCTCAGGAAAGCGTGAAATCATTTCAATACCAAGGGTGGCGTATTTTGCTCCTGCTTCCCCCAGTTTTTCTAAAGAGGGATAACCAAATCGGTGTACATCACGCAATGTTTTATTAATAACAACCAGCTTTCCTCCAAAAAGAACCACCCTTCCAAAGCCTTCATGATGCATGCTCATCATCGGCACCACAAGAACACCCGTCTTTTTTTCTATTGTTAAGGCAACGGCATTAAAAAATAGTTCTATCCGCCATAGAATATCAGGATCGGGATCCCCAATAATAGGAATTTCCTTTCTTTTTTGAGCATCAATAATATAATCTTTCAGTAGTTCCTCATTTTTTTTCCCCTCCCAATTTCCATATGTATCCTGAGCACGTAATTGATTGACAAGTTCAGTGATAAATTCTTCGATAAGCTCCGCGTCTATTTTTTCTTCCTTGAGTTTCATCACTATTCCTCCTCGAAATTCAGAATTTTCTCTCTTCCCTTGTTCATAGCTTTTCTAAGCCAAGGGGGTGGTGTCCCATTAAGAATCTGCTGGAGTTTGACAAGAATATCTTTAATTGGTTCGCAGTTGTTAGACTTTATAGGATGGATACCTTTGGCTACTACCCTAGCAGCTCCTGATCCACCAATGGCTGCGACATAGAGGATGGAACAATCTTTTATAGCTTCCAACTTGGGTTCTAATTTGTCCTCATTCCCATCCTCTTTAAGTTCTCCATCAAAACTAACCGTTTGTAGGTGTTGATACCCATCCTGGGAGACTTCATAAATAACGATATTTTTTGCCCACCCAAAATGAGCATCTACTCGATTCAAATCCTGTGTAGCAAATGCAATTTTCATAATTCATCCAGAAAGGGAGGTAAAAAAATGGGTTCGTTCTTTCTCTTCTTCTTTTTTTTCTTCCTGTTCGATAAGCAAGTTGGTTATTTCAAAAAGGATGTTGCGGCTTCCTCGGTATCCCACGCTCAAGCGGTGAGCTGCTCCTACTCTATCGAACATGGGAAGGCCTATTCGGTAGAGAGGAATTCCCAGTCTTCGGGAGGCACCCCGACCGTGGGAATGGGTAAGAATGAGCTCTGTACCTTTGGCCATGGTTTCTAAGTCTTCCAGATCGCCAATGGTGACTGTTTCACAGGGCATATTGGGAAGAAGGACAGATTCTGTGGTAGTAATCGCCGCGGTAATTTTTGCTCCCATTTCGACAAGGAAATTCCCAATTGCCCACAACAGATCAGGCTCAGCACCAAGGGCAATGGGAAGTCCCCCAAAATAAAATTGGCAATCGAGCATGGCATCGACAAGCTGGGATCTCTGGCGACGGTATTTATTGGGAACAGGTTTTTGAGTAATGCTTGAAAGCCTTTCTATAAAAAGATCGACCGAAGCTAATCCAGTGAGTCTTTCGAAAATAAAAAAAGGAACTCCTGTTTTGATTTCCAGAGCCATCGCAGCAGCGCGCATCTGTTCACCTATGGCAATGGTAACCTCCGATTTACCCATTTCTTTAAGCTTTTCTAATGGTGTCCCTCCAATCGTTGTAGGAGTAAAATCCTCGGGAAGATGCCCATCAAGCGATCCTGAAATATCGGGTAAAATGATAGCTCTGAGCCCAAAGTCTTCTACCATTTCCTTAATTTCTTCGATATCTGCAGCTGACAGATGACTTCCGGCTAATATATTGATTTGGCCTTTAACAGTTTCAGAAGATTTTTCAACTAATACTTCGATCATTTTCGAAACGGCTTTTCCCCAACCATCTTGAAATGCTCCAACGAAGTCAGGAGTGGAGACATAAACTAGCTGACAGTCCTCAACCTCCGAATGCCTCTGGCGAACGACCTTAAGATAACTTTCCACATCATCCCCTTTGGTTTCAGTCAGTCCAGTCGAGCAGATTCCTATCAAAGCAGGTTTTGCTCGTTTATAAATGTTCACAATTGCTTGTTCTATATTCTCCAATCCGCCCATGATTGTCGTGACTTCATTCATTGCCGTTGTTTGCAAAGGAATCATCTCGCGAAAATGTCGAACAAAAAGCACGAGACCAAAGGCGGTACACCCTTGGGATCCATGGAGCACAGGCATCGATCTATTAATTCCCATAAAGGCAAGCGCTCCCCCAATAGGCTGACTCAGCTTCAATGGGCTCACCGAACAGGCCTTTTTGCTATGGATAATCGTTGCCATCTTAATTTTTATCGGTTAGTCCCACGGAGCAGGAGTTCTTAAGGCCTCCCACAGAGGATTATTTAAAGTCCTATCAATCTGATCTACCAAATTGACCATGCCTTCATATCCAGCATAGGCATGATGTCTTTCCTGATTAATATCTAGCCAAGGAACCTTCGCCTTTAATGCAACAAATTGAGAGCGGCCTCCGGAAAGCAAAATGTCCGCCTGGGCATCCTTAAGCATCTTATACATCTCCTTAGGCGTCATCTCTTCGATCAGGTGGGCTTCTTCTCCCATGATTTTTTTGATCCTTTGTTTATCTTCCTCCGTTGATTTTTTAACACTAGTCCCTACCACCACCATCCCCACTTCTTGCAAAGCCGAAACAACAGACCAAGATTTCACTCCTCCAGTGATCAATAAAACCCTTTTGCCAGATAACCTTTTTTTGTATGTTTCCAACTTTCTCCATGCTTTCTGTTCCTCGTGTCTGATCAGAATTTCGGTCTTCGCCAGCAGTTCCTCCTCTGCCCCCCTTTGGACAAGAAGCGTAGCGATGTTTCTTAAAGCCTCACTCATATCGGAGATTCCATAAAAAGAGCCTTCAAAAAAAGGAATCCCATAGCGTTCTTCCATTTTTCTAGCGATATTGATCATCGCCTTGGAGCAGACAAGCATTGCTGCTCTAGCCCTATGACAACTGGCAATTTCTTTGTAACGACTATCCCCTGATATACAGGCAGCAATCCTTATACCAAGTTGATCGAACAGCGGTTTTACCTGCCACAATTCCCCCGCTAAATTATATTCGCCAATGATATTGATATCATAGGGGGTAGTCACTTCTGGTTCTTCAGTGCCAATAACGTAGTCCAATAACGCTTCACCAGCTAACTTGTTACCAAGGTTTTTACTACCAGAAAAGCCAGGGGATTGAATCGGAACAACAGGGATCCCAAATTTCTCTTTGGCTGCCTTGCATACGGCTTCTAAATCATCGCCAATCAAGGCAGGAATACAGGTATTATATACGAAAACGGCTGGGGGTCTGTACTTTTCCACCACTTCCTTTATGGCTTTGAAAAGCCTCTTTTCTCCGCCATAAATAACATCCATTTCGTTTATATCTGTCGTAAAACCCAAACGATAAAGCTTGGAGCCGGAGGACTTGGAACCTCGGTTATCCCAGGAGTTCCCTTCACAGGCTATTGGACCATGGACAAGATGAACGACATCAGTTATAGGCTGCAAGGCGATTTTGGCTCCATCAAAGGCACAGCCTCCGGCTGCAGCCCCAGGCTGTAAGATCTTGGTGCAGCCTTTTTTTCGTTCTTTATCCGATTTCGAGCGGTTTTTTTGGCAGGCTGGCTCTTGAAACACCTCCTGGATTTTTGCCGATAGCGTCGTCATTGTACTAGCCTCCTTGGCAGCCTTTTGTTTTATTGGTGATCCTTATCGTATTATGTCATAGCTATAATCTGATTTTGCAGGAACGATTGTGTTTTTATCCATCTCATCAAAGATCTTATTCAAAATCCACACTAGAACATTCAATCCACCCTGATAGCCCCATATCGGATAGCGATGATGATGATGCCTATCAAAAATAGGAAATCCAATACGAATCAAGGGAGTGCCCGTATCCCTTTCGAGATATTTAGCATAGGTGTTACCGATTAAAAAATCTACAGGCTCTGTAAAGAGCAGCGAGCGCATATGCCACAGGTCTTTGCCAGCATAAACACTGCCATTTTTGCCAAAAGGAGAAGCCTCAAGAAGGGTTTTTGCTTTTTCTTCCCATTCTTTTCCACCATTGGTACATAAGACATGAATCGGTTCGGCTCCCAGTTCCAAAAGAAAACCAGTAAGACCAAGGGTCATATCCGGATCTCCAAACAGAGCAAAGCGCTTCCCATGAATATGGGCATTGGAATCCGCTATGGCATCAACAAGCCTTCCCCGTTCTTTTTCAAGTTCTTCAGGGATAGGCTTCCCAGTCAACTTACTGATTTCCATAAGGAATGCATCGGTCGCTCGCACTCCTATTGGGCAATGGAAGACAGCAGTTTGTTGGCCCTTCTCATTTATGTAAGAGATAGTTTTTTCTGTGCAAAATCCTTGGATGGAAACCGTAGCTTTTGAATGAATAGCATCAGAAATCTCAGTGAGTTTTGTTCCCCCATCATACATTCGGAATGTCCCATCGGTTGGGGTATCCCAAACATCGCTATTATCAGAAAGAATCAAATAGTTAACCCCCATCAAACTAAGCATTCTTTTTAATTCCCTCATATTGCCTACAGTATAAGGGTCAAAGCCTCCAATAATATTGATTCGATCCACAGGCTTTCTTTCTAGTGGTGGCACAGTTCCCGCTTTACCATCCCAAAAATAGCTCAGTATCCCTTTCATCATATTGTCGTAGCCTGTAATATGGCTTCCAACAAAGGATGGGGTATGGGCAAAAGGAACGTCAAAGTCTTGGGGAATGCTGCCTTTATCCCTTGCATTTTTTATAAAGGCATTGAGATCATCGCCAATCACCTCAGCCATACAAGTAGTGGAGACAGCGATCATTTTTGGTTTGTATAAAGAAAAAGAATTAGCCAGCCCATCAATCATGTTGTTAAGCCCACCAAAGACAGCCGCATCCTCAGTCATAGAAGAGGAGACACAGCTGGAGGGTTCTTTAAAATGCCGACTAAAATGGCTCCGAAAATAAGCCACACAGCCCTGGGAGCCATGAACAAAGGGCAGGGTTCCTTCAAATCCCACTGCCGCAAAGATGGCTCCCAGGGGTTGGCAGGCTTTGGAAGGATTTATGGATATGGCTTCTCGTGCGAAATTTTTTTCTCTGTACTCCCAGCTTTTTGTCCATTCCCTAATTTTTTCAACCTCTTCAGCAGGTACTGGATTTTCAAACTCACATTTTTTCTTTTCGAACATCTCTAAGTACTGAGGTTGTCTAAACAGATTAAAATGATCGAGCACATTGTCAGCATTTTGGCTTTTTGCCTTTTCTGTCCTTTCCATAATCCTCTCCTTTATTGTTAAGCTTTAGACTGAATCGGAAGCTTCATTGCTTTGTTTTCCAAGGCGCAGCAGTCATTTTCCACACCGGGCTATTGATCGCCATGTCCATGTCCCTAGCAAATATCGCAAAGCCATCATACCCATGATAAGGCCCAGAATAATCCCAGGAATGCATCTGGCGAAAAGGAAAGCCCATCTTCTGGAAAACATATTTTTCTTTGATTCCCGAACCCACTAGATCGGGCTGAAGTGCTTCAACAAACTTTTCGAATTCGAAGCCTGTCACATCATCATAAATAAGGGTGCCATCCTTTACATAATGGGTGGTCCGCTGGTAATCATCATTATGGCCAAACTCATAGCCAGTGCCAATGACTTCCATTCCCAAATCTTCATAAGCGCCAATGACATGCCTGGGTCTTAAGCCCCCCACAAAGAGCATTACTTTTTTGCCTTCTAACCTAGGCCTGTATTTGGCAATGACCTCATCGACCATTGGTTGATACTTAGCAATGACCTTTTCGGCACCTTCTTTAATTTTATCGTCAAAAAAGCTAGCGATCTTCCGCAGCGATTCGGCTATTTTTGTTGGCCCAAAGAAGTTGTATTCTACCCATGGAATCCCAAATTTCTCTTCCATGTACCGGCTGATGTAATTCATCGAACGATAACAGTGTAAAATATTGAGTTTGACTTTAGGGGTTCTCTCAAGCTCTTTTAAGCTACCATCTCCTGACCATTGAGCCACAACGCGCAAACCCATTTCTTCAAGAAGGATGCGTGATGCCCAAGCATCCCCGCCAATGTTGTAATCACCAATAATAGCAACATCATAAGGAGTAGTAACAAACTCTTCTTTTTTGCCGGCCATTTTTTCTAGCACCCAATCCCTGATGCTATCATTGGCTATATGGTGACCTAAAGACTGCGAAACCCCTCTAAAACCTTCACATCGTACGGGTACAATTGTCTTGCCTCCGAAATCTTTACTTTTAGCTTTGGCCACCGCCTCAATATCATCTCCAATCAAGCCTATAGGACACTCCGACTGAATCGTAATACCCTTGTTCAAAGGAAAGAGTTCCTGCAGTTCTTCCAGAGCTTTCGCCAACTTCTTATCTCCCCCAAAGACAATGTCCTTTTCTTGGAAATCTGTCGTAAACTGCATGGTCACAAAGGTATCTACGCCTGTTGTGCCGATATAATAATTCCGACGTGAAGCCCATGAATATTGCCCACACCCCACCGGTCCATGGCTAATATGGATCATATCTTTTATTGGTCCCCAGACCACCCCTTTGGATCCCGCATAAGCACATCCTCTGATGGTCATTACCCCAGGAAGCGATTTAATATTGGATTTTACGCCACAATCGGTCTTTCCAGCTTCATAAAGATTTAAGTGCTTTTCTCTTTTTTTTGCTGCCTTCTCTGGGTAGACTTGAAGCACCTCTTTGATAAGCGCTTTGTTCTTTTCCTTTAGCGTTACTGGTTGTGCGTTTTCAATCGTCAAACTCATAGATTTACTCCTTTTGTTCTGTGATTAGCTCCTCTCCAATGAGCTGTTCTATTTAGGGTCGATCGAACCCCTCACTTCTATAGAGGAGGGGTTCGACTTTCCATAGTCGCAATCAAACACAAACGGCAGCTTCCTCTTCCACTTTCGCTTTTCCAATCAAGCTTTCGTCCTCTTTTTTCATAATCCCAAACTCCATTAGCAGATCCTCCAGCTCATCCATCGTCACCGGCTTGGGAATTACTCCTTTTCCTGCGTTTTCATGGATTTTCTTAGCTAAAGTTCGATATTCGTCTGCTTGCTTACAATCTGGAGCATATTCGATTACAGTCATTCTTCGTAACTCCGCATGCTGGACAACATTATCTCTAGGAACAAAGTGGATCAGCTTTGAGCCAAGTCTTTTGGCTAATGCGTCAGCCAAGTCATATTCCCTATCGGTCTTTCTTTCGTTACAAATCAGTCCACCAAGTCTTACCCCACCTGAATTGGCGTATTTCAATATTCCTTTGCAGATATTGTTCGCTGCATACATCGCCATCATTTCTCCAGACATGACGATATAAATTTCCTGAGCTTTGTTTTCTCTAATAGGCATGGCAAATCCCCCACAGACGACATCCCCAAGAACATCATAGGACACATAATCGATATCCTCATAAGCCCCATTTTCTTCTAGGAAATTAATCGAGGTGATGACCCCCCGCCCCGCACATCCCACTCCGGGCTCAGGACCGCCAGATTCGACGCATCGTATGTTCCGGTAACCAATTTTCATCACATCTTCTATTTCCAAATCTTCCACACTTCCGGCTTGAGCCGCCAAATGGAGAATGGTATCCTGCGCTTTGGAATGTAGAATCAATCTCGTAGAGTCTGCCTTAGGATCGCATCCGACAATCAGGATCCGCTGCCCCATCTCGGCTAACGCCGCTAGCGTATTCTGAGAAGTTGTAGATTTACCGATACCTCCCTTACCATAAAAAGCAATCTGCCTTAATCCACTCACTAGTACCTCCTTTTTTCTTTTTGTTTTTTTGGCAGGCAACCGCCGTTTTCCTACTGTGAGCAGCATCTATGCCAACATGTAGAACCGTTATAAAAGCATCCTTTGCCCCATCTCTATGGTTCTGTAGTCTACAAGCAAAACTTTTAGGCTCTATTCTTCCCATTCTTGGGAGAAGACCAGGGAGGAGTCTCTCCTATCACTTGTTCGACACAGATTGGATTGGCTGTTAAAAAAAAGACAAAAGAAAAATATTTTGTCGAATTCTTTACATTATTGGATGTTTCAATGCTCAAACTGGAGAAATCTGATGGCATACATTCTGCTTCTACCTGTACGTGGGGACAAGACAAAAGATTTTGTTAGCTGACACAACCTTACGAGACGGAGAGCAAACTCCAGGAGTTGCATTCAGTCCTAATCAAAAGGCGCTGATTGCTAAACGGTTAGCGCAATGTGGCCTCAGAGAAATTGAAGCAGGCACCCCATCGATCGGAAAAGTAGAAATGGAAGCCTTCGATAAAATTCTTTCCCTTGGACTTTCTGCTCGGGTCATGGCATGGGGAAGAATGACGGAGGAAGATCTAAAGGCAGTCAAGCTATCTGGAGCAACTACTGTCAACCTCTCCATACCCCTTTCTGACATTCAGATTTCAACAAAACTCCAGACGACCCGATCCTCTGTGCTAGAAAAAATAAAAAAATATGTATCGAAAGCCAAGGACATGGGCCTTGAAGTGGCTGTGGGAGGAGAAGATGCCTCCCGAGCAGATGAACATTTTTTAATGGATGCCATTGAAGTTTCTCAACAAAGCGGTGCCTTCCGATTTCGCTATGCTGATACTGTTGGTATTCTCGATCCTATTCAAACCTACAAAATCATTTCCAAGTTAAAAAAAATCACTCCCCTGCTTTTGGAATTCCATGGACATGATGATTTTGGCATGGCAACAGCCAATTCAATAGCTGCCTGGCATGCTGGTGTTGATTCTCTCAGTCTTACCGCTTGTGGTCTTGGAGAAAGAGCAGGGAATGGATCGCTTGAAGAAGTTGCCTTTTTCCTTTCTCTTCGTGAAAATGTAGATAGCGGCATAGATCTGAAGGCACTTTTTTCCTTGTGTTTCTTAGTTGCTCGGTTCAGTGGAAGGAAAATTCCTCGTTGGAAAAGTATCCTAGGGAAAGATATTTTTCTGCACGAATCAGGCATTCATGTTGATGGAATTCTTAAAAACCCAAGAAATTATGAACCTTTCAATCCGACTATTATAGGCCGCAAGCATCGGTTTATTCTTGGGAAACATTCAGGAAGAAAATCCGTTCTTTGGACCTACGAAAAACTGGGAATCCTATTATCAGAAGAACAGGCCAAAAGAATATTGGATCAGATTAGGGATTTTGCAATAAACAACAAAAGAACTCCTTCAAAAGAGCAATTAATAGGCTTTGTCGATACTCCTAAGGCCTTTCCTTCAGCTAGCCCAATCGAAAAAAGCTGTTAACCTCCTCACCCATTATCTAGCGCCCTTGGAAAGTTTCCTTTGCTTCATGCAGACCGCATTCTCTTTTTATGCCAAAGAATCGGGTTTGCTCTGGAAGCATCCCTGCTTCAAGTTTGCTTGTCGTATGAATATCTCCTATGGAAACATATCCCTCGAAAGCCAGTGGATGCATCGGCAGTTTGTTCTTATAGATAAACTCGTTGATTCTCTCCGTTGTCCAATCGGCTATGGGATGCAGCTTTGCCCGATCCCAATGCCAGGTTAAAATAAGGATGTTTCTTCTAGTCGAAGCTTGTTCCCTGCGCAACCCAGAAATCCAACAACGGGCCTCAAGTTCTTCCAAAGAACGGATCATGGGCTCAACTTTCATAATCTGATTATACTTTTCTATGCCCTCTTTGCCTTGCTCCCAGAGTTTTCCGTAGCGTGCTTCAAACCAAGCAGGAGAAAGAGCTGGCCTATATACTTTTAGATTAATTTTCAATTCTTCTACTAGTCTATCTATATAGCGGTAAGTTTCTGGGAAAAGATAGCCCGTATCGATCACTACAACAGGAATTTCTGGCCAGACAGAAAGAACAAGCTTGAGTGTGACAACCGATTGAGCTCCAAAACTCGAGCTTAATATTACTTTTCTTTCGAAAAAATCGAGCGCCCAACTAATACGCTCCAAGGCATCTTTTTTTTCCAAAAGCCGGTTATATTCCTGGAGTGAATCGAACAATTCTTTTTTCATTGCTTTCATTTTGGTTGTTGAAAAAAAATAGTTGTAAAAATAAAAGATTCAAATAAAACTATATTCACTCTATAGAATATGCAGAATTTAGACAACTTAGAATCACAAAGTATTTTTATTTTTCGAGAAGCTCGCTATGCTTTTAAAAATCTAGCAATGCTCTGGTCAATGGGGAAGGATTCAAACGTGCTCCTTTGGCTTGCCAAGAAAGCCTTTTGTGGACATATTCCTTTCCCTATCATCCATATTGATACGACTTATGAATTTCCTCAAATGCTCGAATTTCGTTCTTGGGCAAAAGAATATTACGGCTTTGAATTGATTGTTAAAATTAACCAAGAAGCCATTGAGCGCGGCATTAGCTATAAGACGCATGATCCTGTCACAGTGACCCACGAGCTCAAAACGGTGGCCCTCAAGCAGGCGTTGGAAGAATACAAATGGGATGGTCTTATTACGGGCATACGAAGAGACGAAGACGGCGTTCGGGCTAAAGAAAGATACTTTTCCCCTAGAAACCAGTCTATGGAATGGGAATACAAAAACCAACCACCAGAATTTTGGAATCTGTTTTTGGCTACTCTTCCTAATAATGGCCATGTGAGAATACAGCCCCTTCTTGATTGGACCGAACTCGATATCTGGCTTTATATTAAACGGGAAAACATCCCTATTCCTTCCCTCTATTTTTCAAAAGATGGAAAACGGTATCGTTCCTTAGGCTGTTGGCCCATCACGCATCCAGTAGCAAGCCATGCCTCAACCATTGATGAAATTATAGAAGAACTTTATCATACAAAGACTTCGGAAAGAGCGGGCAGAGCCCAAGATCATGCGGAGCCTAATGCGATGCAAAAACTCCGAGCCAAAGGTTTTCTTTAATTCTTAAAAAGTGATTCGATTCTCAATCGAGCTACGAGACAAAACAATGAATAACCTTTTACCTTTAGGGACTAAGACCTTTAACATTGTTTTTGCTGGTCATGTCGATCATGGCAAATCGACATTGATCGGTAGAATTTTGTGGGATACAGATAGCGTTCCTAAAGAAAAAAAAGAAGCAGCCATAGCTTATTGCCAAAAGAACAGAATCGAGTTTGAATATGCTTTTCTTTTGGATTCTCTCTTAGAAGAAAGAACCCAAAACATTACCATCGATGTCACTGAAGTAACCTTCTTTTATGGAGAGCGAAGATTTAGAATTATTGATGCTCCAGGGCATTTGGAATTTTTAAAAAATATGATTAGTGGAGCAACAAAAGCTGATTGTGCCGTTCTTGTCATCGATTCTTCTGTTGGTATTGGAGAACAGACAAAACGGCACGCCATGCTCCTTGCTCTCCTTGGAATAAAACAGATAGTGGTGGCACTCAATAAATTCGATCTGGTTCATTATAGCCTTCAAGCATATAAAATTCTTCACAACGAATGTATTCAACTTCTTGAGAAGTTAGAATTACCCTGTAACTTTGTCATTCCACTTTCGGCAAAATCTGGTGAAAACATAATCAAACGCTCCCCGCATTTATCTTGGTATGAAGGCAAACCCCTTCTTGAAGCCTTAGTAGGGTTAGAAATTTCAGCTTCTCCAGAGAACTCCCCCCTTCGCTTTCCTATCCAGGATGTTTTCAGGTTTGATGAACGCAGGCTTTTAGCTGGTAGAATTGAATCAGGAAAGTTGCAATGCGGAGATTTAATTGCTTTTTACCCTTCGGCTAAAAAGAGCAAAGTCAAGGCAATACACCATTGGCCTGCCGAGAGTTCCCCTCAGGTTGTCTTTGCTGGCAAATCCACAGCTATTCAACTGGAAGAAGAAATTTTCGTAGAAAGAGGTGAAATCATCGCTCATGAAAACTCTCCTCCCATAGTCGCTACGGATTTTTTTGCAAGAATATTCTGGCTAGGAGATCATCCGCTTGCCATTGGGGCCCCGTATACTTTCCGACTTGCCACTCAACAAAGCATTGCCAGAGTGTTACAAATCCAGCGGGTTATTGATGCTACAACCTTAGAGGACCTACAGCCCGTGCCTATGGAAGTTAAGAAAAATGAGACCGCCGAGGTGATTTTTCGCACCTCAGCACCCATCGCCTGTGATTTGTTTGAAAACGTCCAGACGACAGGCCGGTTTGTATTCGCTGACCAAAATAGAATTGCTGGTGGTGGAATCATCCTCAAGGCTTTGCCAAGCAAACCGGTGCATGAAATCAAAGGAAGATCACGGATTAGTGCTGCACAAAGGGCTAAATTTCTGGGACATCGCAGTGGGGTTTTTTGGATGACCGGTCTCTCGGGTTCAGGCAAAACGACCCTTTCCAACCGACTCGAACAGATACTCTTCCATAGAGGCATTCTTGCTTATGTGATCGACGGAGATGAGCTCCGAGGGGGGCTTAGCAAGGATTTAGGTTTCGATGCGCAAGATCGCAAAGAAAATATTCGTCGGGCTGCTGAGACAGCAAAAACTCTTGCTAAATCTGGCCTTGTTGTCATCGTCGCACTAATTTCTCCTTTTGAGGAAGACAGGAAAAATGCTCGCTCGATCTGTGAAAAAGATGGCATCCTTTTCAAAGAGATCTATGTCGATGCACCAATTGAAATTTGTAAATCCCGGGATCCTAAATTTCTTTATCTCAAAGCAAGCAAAGGAGAAATTCCCAAGATGACGGGGCTTGATTCTCCTTATGAACCCCCTAGCAACTGTGATCTTCATCTTTTGACCGCACAGGAATCGATTGAAACCTGCCTGGAGAAATTACTGGATTTCATCGTGCCTCTAGTTCGTATATCTCCTGATAAAGAAAGGGAACTGGGCCTGTTGGAGGATCCAGCCGCTGAAATTTAAAGGCTTTATAACAAAAGCAGAAGACAGAGCGCTTTTCTTTTAGAGTTTGGCAAGAGGAAAGAGGTTAGGAAGGCTACAGGCACCCTTCTATATGAGTGGAAAAAGTAAGAAAAACACAGAGCAGCCAAGCTCTATCCTATGGAGAAGGCTCTTCTTTTTCAGCTAAGAGGGGATATTTCCAAATGGGTACATCCGATTTTAATCTATTGATGAATTCTTGCGCTAGTTGAAACGCCTCCGAGCGATGCGTGCTATAGATCCTTAAAAAAACTGAAGGCTCTCCAACAGCAACGGGTCCAATCCTATGAAACACTTCTAGTCGTTGGCATGGGTATTTTTTCAAAAGTTCTTGAGCGATTTCATAAAGAAGCCCTTTAGCCATCGATATGTAAGATTCATAATGAAGAGCCGCTATCTTTTGGCCCCCTTCACTACTTCTAACTAATCCCCAAAACTCTACGACAGCTCCGCTTTCTCCACTCAAAGGCAAGCGCAGAGGAGCTATATGGAGTGGTTTATCGGTCATTTCAATCTCAATTTTCATAAGGTTACCCACCGCTGACAGGAGGAATAATAGCCATTTCTTCTGCCTCTTCTATCGGCTGATCCCATGAAGCATAACGTTGATCAATGGCGACACGAGCCCCATGGATTTTTTCAAAAAAAGAGGGTTCTATCTCAAGGACAATTTCCCGGGGGGTTTTCGACCTATCCACAACAAGCATTTTTTCTGTAAATCCAAGTAGCTCTTTAGCCTGAGCAAAAGCCAATATTCTTATGGTTTCCGTTCCAACAGGTTCTTTTGCTACTCTAGGTTCTTTTTCCATACACCAAACTTTCAACCTCCAATAGAAGTCATAACTCTTCCAGGATTATAGTTTTCTCTAAAGGAATGTTCGGGAGGCTTCCTCTGCAAAGCCAATTCAAAAGCTTTATATATTTTCAAAGGATCAACAGAGGGCCTTAAAAAAGGCTTTATGTCTATCTCAAGATGATTTCCCAAACAAGGCCTTATAAAGCCGTCGCTCGTTAGACGCATCTTATTACAGTTATCACAAAAATGGAAATCAGAGATCGCACCAATAAAACCCACAATAGCATTACGTTTTTTCATCCAGAAGTATTTAGCCGGCCCTTGTCCTAGTTTATAATCTAATGGCTCTAAGTCGTCCTGTTTCTCTAACCGTTTTTTTAATTCCGCTACGGAGAGAAAATTTTCTTTAGAAATCTTACCCGTGTAACTTATAGGCATTAATTCAATAAACCGAATAACCAGATTTTTTTCCGAAGCCCATTCGATTAAAGGCAAAAACTCTTCTTCGTTGATACCTCGAAGAAGGACCGTATTGATCTTGACTGATTCAATACCCACTTTTTGGCATTCCTCGATGCCTTCCAATACAGGGGCAATTTCTCCACCAGTAATCTTTTTGTAAAGAGCAGGATTAAGACAATCCAGACTAACGTTCACCCCAGCTATATTGGCTTCTTTCAGCTTTCGGGCATAGAGTCCGAGCAAGGTTCCATTGGTAGAAAGCCGAACAGAACGGACTCCAGAAATTTTTGTCAATTGCCAAATAAAAGACACCGTGCCTTTTCTAACCAGTGGCTCTCCTCCAGTAATCCTGAAATCTTTAAACCCATGTCTTAAAGCACCATAAAAAATCGTCCAATAAATTTCCTCAAAGGAAAGAATATTTTCTTTTTTGGATAAAAACCCTAGATCTTGTGGAAAACAGTAAACACAGCGCTCGTTACATCGATCAGTGACAGAAATTCGCAAGTAATGAACTTTTGCCGATCCCTGAAGACCTTGAAAAAAATTTGACTCCACATTTTCCCTAAGCATAATTAAGAACTTTCCTTATCCGTAGCTTTTAAAAAACCTCCTTTTTTCGGGATCCGTTTCAAGTGGTTTTTCTATTTTCTTTTCCGTTTCAGGCCCTTCTTTTTTCTTTTCCCAATCTTTAGCTGTTTTTAGATAAGAGAGTCTAAGCTCAGTCAGTAGTCCATCTAAAGTCTGGCGCTCTTCTAAAGAGAGGTTACCTTGGGTCTTTATTTTTAAGGCTTCGAGTTGATCGATCACTTCGGCCGCTTCTTCTAATTTTGGTGATTGGAGTTCATGGCCGGGGGCTTTTATAAGCCCAAGCAAAAAAAGGGCTTCATGATATTTCATCATAACAAGAGCTAAAAAATGCCGCGTTATTTCTTCAGGCGTATATCCAGAATATCCGCTATTAGCCATTGTCATCCTCCATTTTCAGCTAACAGATAAGCAAAAATTAAGGATACACAATACCGATTACATAATCGGTTAGAGAAAATATCCTCCGAGCAGTCTCATTAATCTCTTCTAGAGAGATCTGTTCAATTTTCTTTATCTTCTTCTCTTCATAATCCCAACCAAGTCCAAGGAGAGCATCAATAGAAGAACGGGCAATATAAGAGGAAGGATATTGAGAAGCAATTTTTTCTTCACTTAAAAGTTTGGCCTTGGCTCTCTGAAGTTCTTCCTCTAAAAACCCATGCTGACAAATGTCTTCAAGCACATTAAAAATAATTTTTTCAACTTCCTCCTTAAACTTAGGATCGGTGCCGGCGATGATAGAAAAGGCCCCTCCCTTCCATCCAAGAAAACGTGTTGGAAATACAAAATACGCAAGTCCTTTTTCTTCCCTTATCTTTATAAAGAGCCTTGATCCCAAATCGGAAAGGATTTCCGATATAACCTCTAGAGGAATTTGATCAGGATCCGCTATCGGCTTGGTTCTAAAAGAAATCCCCACAACCGCCTGTTCTTTTCCAGGAATTCTTTGTTCAACCCTTAGGGGTTTTTCCAATGGAAAGAGAGAAAATTCAAAGCTCGAGGGGATGCTTTTAGCAGGGAAAGAAACAAAGGAAGATTCGATTCGTTTTAGCCATTTTTGGGGGTCAACAGGCCCTCCAATCCCCAAAACCATTCTACCTGTTTGAAAAACAGACAGAATAAAACTTCGGATATCTTCTCCTGTTATCTCCCTAATCGAAGCTTCAGTTCCTAACGGGTCACGTTCATACGGATGACCTTGCCAAAGTGCCTTTCGGAGAAGAGATTGAAGAACATGAACAGGATCATCCATCTGAAGCCGAATTTGATGAATCTGTTTTCTCTTTTCAATTTCTAATTCAGCTTCAAGACATGCCGGCTCATGTATCATTTCAGAAAAAAGATCGAAAGAACTTTCCCATGCCTCACTCATGCTTTCAAGATAAATCCCAGCAGTGTTGTTCCCCGAATCGGCTCCATAAGTTCCTCCAAGAAGCTCGATAGCTTTGGCTAGTTCTTCAGCTGATCTTTTGCGTGTTCCTTTAAGAAGGATAGCTGCTGCAAGCTTTGAAATGCCTGATTTTTCCTGAGGTTCCCACAAGGGTCCTCCATCAAAAGTAGCACGAAAATATTGGAGGGGCAGCTCATTGGAACGATAAATAAGCTGGATGCCATTTGAGAGCTCAAAATGGTTGACAGTCGGTTCTTTGGAAGTAGGGGAAAAAACATGCGGTTTTTGCTTTTTAGGTATGAGCTGGACATGGCTCAGGTTTTCCTCACGGAAATAGCAAGGAATTAACTCTAGAATTTTCTCTTTTTCAAGGGCTTGAAGCTTACGTAAAAAATTCTCTTTAAAGGAAGGATCTCTGAACAGTAACCATCCGTTTCCTACGGCTTCAGCTCTGGCATTTGCAGAACGCAGCTCTCGAATCGAATGAGAAAATTGCTGCCTTAAAGATAAAATAAATTCCTCTTCTGAAATGCCTCTTTTAGGAAAAGAACGAAGTTCTTCTAAGATCCTTTCACTGAGTTTTTCAACATTTTCAGGGATACATTTTGACTCAATCCCAAAGACTCCCATAGTAGATCCTGTAAGAAAAAAGGCATCAATTTCTTGTGCTATTCCTTCCTTTTCGACCAGTTTTTGGTGTAAAAGCGAACTACGAGTTTGCGCTAAGAAGGTTGAAAAGAGCTGTAAGGCCGGGGAATCATCATGATGCAATCCAGGAACATGAAACAGCAAACAGATTCTGCCTATTTCCGTTGCGATCTCTTTGGATGCAAACCTTTTAGAAAGTTGAGGCGGTTCATCGGCTACATCGATGAATGGGCAAAATTTCATCGGTTCTTTCGAAAGCATTTCTGATGCTTTAGTGTAAACCTCTTCTGGATTCACCGCACCAGAGACCACTAGGAACACATTCTGAGGAACATACCTACTCTGATAGTAATCAAGCACAACTTGCCTATCAATCAGATCAAATAATCCCGGCAAACCGATGATCGGATACTTCAAAGGATGGGTACTAAAAGCTGTTTCAAAAGCCAGTTGGAAAAGGCAGCTATCAGGGTCATCTTCCACCATAGCAATCTCACGGCGTATCACCTCTTTTTCTTCCTCAAAACTATCAGGAGGAATGGCTGCATGAAAAACGAGATCAGAAAGGATATCCAAAGCCTCTTTCCAGTAAGAAGAGGGCAGATCCACATGATAAACCGTTCTGTCGTAGGAGGTATAGGCGTTCAGATGCCCACCTAGCGCCTGGATATCCCAAACAATTCTTTTCCCATCCCTTTGAGTTGTTCCTTTGAAAAGCAGATGCTCCAGGAAATGAGATATCCCTGAACCAATATATTTTCCTTCATGAATACTGCCTGTCCCACACCAAAACTGTAAGGAAACAACCTCCGCTTGATAATTTGAATCTACAAGAACTGTTAGCCCATTGGGCAGAGTTTCTTTGAAAATCTTTGGGAAAAGTGAAAAAGAAGATAGCAATCCTTTAGAATGCATAAGTTAGGCTAACGCTAAAAAGAAAAAAGATAAACCGTCCTATTCTTTCGAATGATTATGAGTTTTGTCAGAGTCGTCTACTTTCTTTTTTCGTTTAGAAGAAGACTGACTTTTTCTTTCTTTCCCTTTTTTGGCTACAGTCGATCTGGTCGGGAGAAACGGTTTTACAAAAGCTGTAGTAAAGCTGTAGCCCTTTTGAAAATCTTTCATGTCTGCCATTTCTGTTTTTCCCAACAATCCATACAGATCCATGTTTTTGATCATCTGCCCAAAATCCTTGCAACTTTTCACTCCCCACTCATTTAGAACCAATTTGCTCATTGGACCAAATTCCTTTAAAGCATAATCTTTCAAGCCCTCAAGGATCTGCTTACCGCTTAGCTGCTCAATCTTTTGGTGTTTCTGCTTTCCAATTGTCTTCAATGTATGCTCCAGCCCTTCTCGGACAAAATAATAGCTTTCTTTTAAGTACCTGGAGTCTTTTTCAACAATTTCCTCAACTATGGATGTAAAATCACGTTTGCGCATAGACTTCACCTCTTATGGTTACTGGTTAAATCAATTGCACGTACTGAATAAGCCACAACATAAAAACGGTACAGTCTCCTTCCAATGTCCGATAGGATTATAAGGATCATCACACAGAGAACCAACGCTTGTTCTTTTCTGGTAAGCCATGAATTAAACCAGTTCAATTTATAAAATATATTAAACCCTATTCTATAACGGATATTTTTTTAAAAAAATAATTTTATTTAAAATAGAAAAAAAAAACATTGCTTCTATCTTTTAAAATAACAGAGAAAAAAAGATTTTAAATAGATTCTCTTTTTTTTATTCTTCTATTCTTTCATTCCAACAAAACAAAATAATAAATTGGTTTGTAATTATCCTATAGATCCCAGGATGTAATTTTTTTAGCCTTTTAACCGATGAACTTACAACTTCTTGTTCCAGAAGGCCATCTTCTTGAGTCCTCTCTTTTGGATTATCAAAAAGCCTTTGGAAGTCAATTGTCTCCAAGTTTTTATACTGATGAGAAAAGTGCTTTTGAAGAAATCCAAAAAGAAAATTTTGATCTTGTGGCAATCACTGACCGCTTGGTCTATGCCCTCCAAAGACAAAAGCTACTAGCCCATTTACCAATCGATAAAAAGCTTTTGCCTCGAGTCGATCACAAGTTTTTATACCATTATTACGACCAGTCAAATCATTATTGCTGGCCCTATGGATGGACTCTTCTTGGCATAGGCTTTCCAAAAGAAACTGGCTCTAAAATGTATCCAACCCGTTGGTCAGAATTACGCAGTCCTCTCTATACAATAGATTATCCTCAAGATAGCTTACTAAAAGGGCTAATTATCCAATCCATTGACAAAACATCCTTAGGAAAAACTTCCAGTTTTGGTGGTGAGAAGCTGGTGGTTCAAAATAAGCCAACCTCTCCCCTTCCTATTCGTATCGACACTATTTCGGAGCTCCTTAAAACTAATGAAAAAGAAAAAAAAATGATCATTTACCTGCCCAAGGAATATTCATGGATCACTATTTTTCACTGGGCGATTCCACGGAGTGCAGCCAACATTGAAAGGATCAAAGAAAGCCTTCTGTTTTTGTGCTCTCCCCAAGAGCAAGCAGCCATTATTTCTACCAATTGGCTAGGAGCTGTCTCACCGGATACTTATACAATGACTCCTAAATATCAACGGCAATCCCCTCTCCTCTATCCTCCTGAGGCTTATCTCAACCAGTGTCGTTTCTTTAGGATAGATGATGCTTACACAGACAAAAAGATAAGACAACCAACCGGTTGATATCCAAAAAGATACCTAAACAAAGTATTTCTTTAAAAAGAAACCTCTTGCATTCTTTTTCACCACCCGTTGTAATGTATGGAATTCCAAGGGGCTAAAGGTCTTTTCTTATGGCACGTTGGTTGGATAATTTAGAACAATTTGCAGTTGACGTCATCCTGGAACGCCGTTATGGGAAAAGGGCCACCATTTTTCGGTGGTTTCTGTCTTTTCTATCCTGGCTTTACAATCCTATTGTGAGGCTTCGAGTTTGGCTCTATAAGAAAAGACTTTTTCAATCCCATGAATTCGGCTGTCTGGTAATCAGCGTGGGGAATCTGACAGTGGGAGGTACGGGAAAAACCCCTGTCGTTGAAAAACTGGCTAAGGAACTAGCATCAGCTGGTAGAAAAGTTGCCATCTTAAGCCGAGGCTACAAAAGCATTCCTCCACCCTTATGGCAAAGGATAATTTCAGCATTCAAAGGCGACAAAGAGTTTATTCCAAGAATAGTTTCCGACGGACAAAAAATTTATCTCGATCCAAAGCATTCAGGGGATGAGCCATATATGCTAGCCAAAAATCTAAAAGGGGTGGCTGTTATTACAGGGAAAAATCGTGTAAAAAGCGGCTTATGGGCCATCAGAAATATGCAGGTGGATATCCTAATTCTGGATGATGGGTTCCAATATCTCCCCTTGAAGGAAAGACTCGATATCGTTTTAATCGATAGAGAAGCCCCTTTTGGGAATCGGCATCTTCTGCCCCGAGGCATGCTAAGAGAACCAAAAGATCACTTGAAAAGAGCTGACCTTATTTTCATTACCAAATGTGACGGTTCGGATCTTTCTTCCCTTAAATCTGAAGTCCGAAAATTCAATGGGCATGCCCCCATCATTGAATGCGTCCATAAACCCAAGTATCTTTTCCAGATTATAACCCGAAAAAAAGAACCCCTTGAATTCCTCAAAGGCTTAAAAGTCGCTGCCATTTCAGGGATTGCTCAGCCTGAAAGTTTTGAAAAAGGACTTAAAAAATTGGGGGCTGAAATCGTCTATTCAAAGTACTTTGCAGACCATCATTGGTTTACTGAACAAGAAATTCTCCGTTTTATGGAAAGGAGCAAAGCGCGTAATGCCAAAGCAGTTATCACAACAGAAAAAGATGCCGTGAGGATTCCCACCTGCCGTCCCTTTATTCTTCCTTTCTTTTTTCTAAGAGTAGAAATTGAAATGCTTACTGGCAAGGAAGCTTTTCAATCAACCCTATTCGATTTCATTTCCCCTGGACGCAAATTTCGAATATCTTATTCAAAAAAGCAGCTTGCCGAAAATTTTCAACTCAGCAGTCCTTCTCTTGCTGGAAGATGTGAAAAAACTTCTCAAGGATTTTAATACCTTGGACGGTTCTTTGTTAATTCGCTCTCCAAACTGGCTTGGAGATGCAGTGATGAGCTTGCCGGCAATCAAGGGCTTCAAAGAACTCGTTGGATCCGCTTCCTTACTTATTGCAACTCCTCAGAAGCTTTCCTTCTTGTGGACCCTTTGTCCTTTCGTCGATGAGATTTTGGAAATGACCAATTCTAAAAACATTTTTGAAAACATAAGAAAGTTGAGAAAAAAGAAAAATATCCAGCTGGCTGTGCTTTTTACGCGTTCCATCAGAACGGCCCTAGAATGCAAACTGGCTGGAATCCCATCGGTCATAGGGTATGGTAGAACCGACCAGTCTATTTTTTTAGATAAAAGGATCATCATTCCAAAAAGCAAAGAGCCTTGGCACCAGGCAAAAACCTATCTGTTTCTTTCTCAAGCCTTAGGGGCAAAAGCCGACCTCTCCTTGCCTCCTCTCCAATTCCCTAACCACTGGCGTAAAACTTCCAGTCCCCTTATCGTCAGTGTATGTCCTGGAGCTGAGTATGGCCCAGCAAAAAGATGGTTTTCTTCGCATTTTGCTTGGGTATGCCGCCAGCTGAAGGAAAAGTACGGCTGTCATATTCAAATTCTTGGGGGAGAAAAGGACAGAGTTCCTTGCGAACAACTTAAAAAAGAGCTCCCAGAAGCCGAAAATCTTGCAGGAAAAACAACCCTAGCTCTATTTTTTGAGAGAATTTTTAGCTCCCATCTGTTACTGTGCAATGACAGCGGAGCAATGCATGTAGGATCCCTCCTTCACACCCCCACCGTCGCCATATTTGGTTCGACCGATCCCCAAAAAACCGCCCCCATTGGTGGGCATTGTCGTATTATCTACGAAAAAGTCGATTGTAGCCCCTGTTTTCTTAGAAAATGTCCAATAGACTTTAAGTGCATGCAGGCCGTTGAGCCCAGAAAAGTTTTTGAAGCCTGCGATCAGCTTTTGTCTAATCAAAGAAAGTCTTTTACTTCTGAATAATCGCATGGATGTCCAACCAATAACAGAACCGAAGAGGTCAAGCAAAGCCTTTGGACTGGTCAGTGTCGCTGTGGCTATTTCAAGGATTCTGGGACTTGCCAGAGAACTTATTTTTGCTTCTCTTTTTGGTGCCGGCACCCTTTTGGATGCCTTTTTGGCAGCTTTTCAGATTCCCAATCTTTTACGAGACCTCTTTGCCGAGGGCGCCTTATCCACAGCCTTTACAACAGTATTTTCTAAAACCGTAGAACTCGAAGGCAATAAAAGGGCATTTGTGTTGGCTAATAGACTGTTTAGCCTATTCTTTATTTTTCTTCTTTTTCTTAGCTTTCTAGGCATTCTGCTGGCTCCTATACTTGTAGAAATCACCAACTTTGGGTTTCACAAGATCCCCGGCAAATTCGAACTCACTGTGCAACTTACTCGAATCATGTTTCCTTTTATTCTCTTTGTATCCCTTGCAGCCCTTGTGATGGGTCTTCTCAATGCTTATCATATCTTTGGTCTACCGGCTTCTGCTTCCAGTGCCTTTAACCTGGCATCGATCTTCTTTGGTATCCTTTTCGCTTTCCTATTTGATCCTCAAAAAGATCCCTTGCATCCCCATTTTGGTCCTCCCTCCTTGTATGGCATCTCCTTAGGGGTGCTCATGGGAGGTCTAGTACAGCTTTGTATTCAATTTCTTGCTTTTCCTAAAATAGGGTTCAAATATTCTTGGGAACTCAATCCAAGGGACCCAAAGCTTTTGGAAATCTGGAATCTTCTGTGGCCTACAATGATTGCAGGAGCAGCAATTCAGGTTAACGTCCTGATCAATGGAATGTTTGCTTCTGAAATTAATGGAGCTAGATCCTGGCTCAACTGCGCCTTTAGATTGATGCAACTGCCTATTGGCATTTTTGGAGTAGCCATAGCTACGGTTACCCTTCCGTCTGTCTCAAGACAGGACGCTCGGAACGATCGGAAAGCCTTTGGACAAACGCTTGAATCTTCACTAAGACTTGCCTTTTTTTTAACTCTCCCTGCGGCCATGGGACTTATTTTTCTTTCTGATCAAATCATTGCTCTCATCTATCAACATGGCCGATTTCTTCACTCTGATACGATGCAGACAGCTTACGCCTTAAAGGCTTATGCTATAGGCCTTACTGGTTATGCTGGGATCAAGGTTATCAACCCATGTTTTTCTGCTTTAAACAAACCTCAGATCCCCCTTCGCGTTACGCTTATCGGCATTGGCATCAACCTTGTATCAAACTTTATCCTTGTAAAGCTCTTTTCTTTTGGACATGTGGGTCTAGCCCTAACAACCTCACTAGTCAGCCTACTTAATTTTCTACAGCTCTCCTATTTGATTGGAAAATATATAGAATTTGGGCGACTCAAAAACTGGTTACTTTTTCTTTTTAAGATTGGTCTTTGCGCCCTATGTTGTGGTGGCTCTGCCCTTTTTGTAGCCCTCCAACTGCAACATAAGCTAGGGCAGTCCTTTCTTTCTCTTTTAGTTTCAACCCTTCTATCCATTGGATTTGCCATCCTCATCTACTTCTTCTCAACTGTGGGCATGGGAATAGAGGAAGGAAAAACTTTCCTCCGATTTTTATTTCAAAAAATATCCCGATCGTATAAAAAGGCATAAAGGGATAGAGGGGGGGATCTCCCTTGCTTTAAAAAATCATCTTTCTATGGCTGAGCCTGAAGAAAAACCAAATCTTTCCCGGAAAAGAGCTAGACCTAAAAAACAAGTTTCTAAAAGAGCCAAACAAAAGGATCAGTCCCAATCATTTCTTTTGGAAAGTACTGCTCCGCTAACTGATCTTAACTTCTTGGAAAGCAAGCTTGAAAACCTGAAGGAACCAGCGTTACCATTGGAAAGCCAAGCGTCCCAAACCTCCCATTTAGAAAAAGAAAAGAAAACCGAACAACGACTTTCGGATTCCAATGCAATCGAGGAAAAGCCATCAAAACAAAAAGAAGCTCCCCTTTTCATATCCCCTGCTTCCTCTTCATCTGAGAATAATGAGGAGAGAAAAAACCCAACTAATTCTTCTTCTTATCCCAAAGAAAAGACGCCTATGAATAATCCTCTGTCCTCTTCCCCAGTAAATCATCTAAAAAAAACAATCGAAAAACAAAGCAAAGAACAAAAATCTATACAAAAAATACTTACTGTTTTTTTTGCAGGATTTATTTTCTTCTTTTTGATCGTCGTTATTCTTGCTGTCTATGGAGGCATGGTAATTTTTAAAAAAATACACGCTCAGGATAGCTTGATCACGGATGTGGATAGGAAAATAAACAACCGCATAGAACGAATGGCTAGTCAAGTAAGCAAACAACAAAAAGATATTGAGGAACTTGAAACGAGTCTTAATCAGATTCATTCCTACATTACCGACACCGAAAAAGAACTTTCTAAAACAAAGAATCAGATAGAAGCCCTAGAATCAAAGCTCACCAACCAGTCACAAAGTCTTCAACAAATAGCTTCCGACTTAAAACAAGAAAAACAGAATCGGATCATCAAAGAAGAAGCTCTTATAAAAAGAGTTTCTCAGCTTGAAGAAACACAGAAACAAAACAGTAATTATTCGAAAAAAACTAAATCTTCGCTACATAGCAATGAGTCTGTTCACTGAACTGCGACGGATTTCCCAAGATTGGTCCATGCGCATTTATAGGGCAAAAAATATTCTTTTCCCTCAAAACTGGGGAGAAGAAAAATGGCTTGAATTTTGTAAGGCTCTCTGTCTTTTCATTCAAGAAAAAGGCACTAACTGGAGCCAGGATGATAAACTCTATTGGGATTTACGGTGCCAATTACACGACGGGGGAAATCTTGTATGCCAAGTGGAGCAAGATGGCCATGAGAAAATCTCTCTAGCAGTGGTCCAAACTGGAGGTTTTGTTGAATCAGGCCAAAGCTATATTTGGCTTCTTGCAGAATTAGGCAAGGATGGGAAATTTCTCAAAGACCCATACTTTGTTGATGGGATTTGGAAGGAAGCTTTTCTGATTTTTCTTTTGCCTCGACACAAACAGGCTGCCTTTTTTCTATCCGCTTTTAAAGATACCTCTTCTTCACTCTCCGTTGAATCTCCCGCTGAGGAGAATAACCATAGCAGCTATCTTATCGATTGATCTCCTATTCTTGATTGCATTTTCTTCATAAAAAAGTCAGCCTTAGGAGAGAAGGAAATTTTCAAAAAAGATCTAAGCTGGCATACATTTTGTGTGACTTAGTTATTCTAAATTAATAAGTTTTTATCATGATTGGCATCGACAATACCGACCCACAAGCCCAGGATCTTTTAGAAGATCTCATCAAAAGTGGGGCTTTGCTTAAAGGACATTTTTTACTTAGAAGTGGCCTGCACTCTAGACATTTTCTTCAATGCGCTTTGCTTCTTCAAAATCCTTCTTTGTGCGCAAGGTATGCCTCCTATCTTGCAAAACGGATAGAAGCCTTCAATCCCCAAACCATTGTTTCAGCAGCAATAGGAGGCATACTGATTGGCCATGAAATTGCCAAAGAACTAGGGCTTAGACATATTTACGCTGAGAAATCCAATAATGGAATGACTTTACGCAGGTTCAAACTCAAACCATTGGAACGGGTGGTGGTTGTGGAAGATGTGATAACCACTGGTGGTACTGTCAAAGAGATCTTTTCTCTGGTTAGGGAACAGCAAGGGGTGGTGTGCGCCGTAAGCTCCTTAGTGGACCGCAGCACGGAAAGTCTTGATTTTGGTGTTCCTTATTATGCATTACTTAAATTGCCTATTGATACCTTTCCTCCAGAAAAGCTACCGGAAGATTTAAAAAATACGCAAGCTATCCGTCCTTGAGACTCAGATAATTTTTAGAAGCTTTCTCTTAGAGTTAAATCCTTCAGGTGCTAACCGGCTTAAAAGAGAGCCTTTGTTGGCTACTTTTTTTCGATTGATTCCATCTCCGTAGCGACCCCTGCTTGGGAATATTTTTCGTAGTTATCAGAATCAAGATTTTCAGTGTCTTTAGGTGAGATGGGCTTGCCTTCTTCGATTTGTATATAAGTTTTTGAAGAGGAAAGAGTTTTTCCTGGGGGGATCGTAGCAACTTGCATTTCTTTAATTACGTAGGCATCTCCAATTCGTTGTACACTGTTGATATCTAATCTTTTGATGAGTTGATTAGCACTGTTAAAAGCTTCAGCCCGTATCAAAGCATAATAGTCTTCAGCGATCCAGTATCTTACTTTGGAATAGGCTGAGGGAGAACTTCCTGGATAAGCATCAAAAGCCCAACAACTAAGAGTCTTTATCGAATCTGTACCAAGCGGCTTTATCTTATCCCATCGAATAAAATCCAAAGACAGATCTTCGTAACTTATGTCTGTATTCAGTATGTGTTTGGTTCGGTTTATTCCAGTAATAGGCTGCCATGGCTCATTAGAGCGGTTTCTATAAGCTACAAAACTAGCCTCCGGATTTATCTCCACATAAATCATCAAAGGCAAGCCTTTAAAACGATATTCCATGGAACGGTCGTGGAGAATGAGGGTAATTGGATAGGTATCCTTGGCGGCTTGTATCGAACCTTTCAAAATATAATCTTTAAGTCTGAAATTTCTCCAAAATCGACCTTGAATGAATTCAAGAGGAGGTAAAGGCTTCTCCGGATTAGGCTTTGCCCACAGAGACAGAGAAGAAAAGCTAATAGAAAATAAGAAAAAAAATAACAAGAACCTCCTGCCTATTGTAGGCTTATATCGCAAAAAAAACATAGTTTTTAGAGTCCATTCCATTCTCTATAAGAACAAAAATTGGAATATCACTTCTGAAATTTCCTTGATAGTATCAACTAAGTGATTCTCGAAGGAAAGTCAAAAGTTTTTGGCCGACTTCGTTCACCTGATCTTCATCTTTGGCTTCAACCAAAAGTCTAATTTTCGACTCCGTTCCAGAATACCTAAGAAGAATTCGCCCTTTGCCATTGAAGGTAGCCTGAGCCTCATCCATAAGTTTTTTTAGTCCAGGAATTTCATCAAGAGGTTTTTTCTGGCTAATCTCAAGATTCCATAATTTTTGCGGATAACGCTTTAGCTTCTTTTTCAAACTGCTAAGACTGATTCCTGTCGAAGACATTATTTCGAGGATGATTAAGGCTGTAAGCAGTCCATCAGCCGTTTTAGAATAAGCAAAAGGAATGATATGACCCGATTGTTCACCTCCAAGAGAAAGCTCTTCTTTTTTTAGTACTTCAGCTACGTTTCGATCGCCAACGTCAGTCCGTATCACCCGGATTCCTTCTTCCTGTAGGGTTTCATCCAGACCTAAATTACTCATCACCGTCACAACTACGGTGTTTTTCGATAAAGCCTTTTTCTTTAGAAAATCCAAAGCCAGAATGGCCAAAATGTCATCCCCATCACATAGCTGGCCCTTTTCATCGCAAAGCACTAACCGATCCCCATCCCCATCAAGGGCTATTCCTAAATCCGCACCGGTCATCAGAACAGCCTGTTGGATGTTCTGAGGATACATACTCCCACAGTTAAAATTTATATTAATCCCATTGGGTTCTTTGCTGAAAGGAAACACAGAAGCCCCATAAGATTCCAATAAAGAGGGAGCTGCCTCAAAGGAGGCCCCATTGGCCGTATCAATAGCAATCCTCATCCCTTTTAAACTCATCTCTGAAGGAAAAAAGCTCTTCAGAAGGTTTTGATAATCCCTCGTTGTATGCTCTAACAAAAGGATATTTCCTAATTGAGATCCTGTTGGCCCCTCTGTTCCTAGCCAATCAAACTGCTTTATCTCTTTTTCGATCTCTTTTTCGAGCTCACCGTCAAGTTTGCTTCCATCAAAGCTAAAAAATTTAAGTCCGTTATCATAAAAGGGATTGTGAGAGGCACTGACCATGAGCCCGCCAATTGCCTCATAAACTTTTGTCAAACTACCTACAGCTGGAGAAGGCAATACACCCAGTTCATACACATCGACACCTTGAGATAACACTCCAGAAATGAAAGCATATTCGAGCATCCTACTGGAAAGGCGGGTATCCCTGCCAACAACAATCCTATGCCTGTTTTTCGATTGACAATGACTAGTCAGGACTTTGGCGGCAGCAACCCCTGCTGCCAAAGCAATCTGTGGAGTCATGGGATAAAGATTTGCTTTTCCACGTATCCCATCGGTTCCAAAAAGAGAATCCACGGACGGATGCATGAGAATCGTTTTACTTTAAAAACTTAAGAGCAGTTAAAAGTTGATCTAAGGAGCCTGGTTCTATCGATTCTTTTAAAATGATCCATATAGCAACCGCAAGAACCAATGAAAAGAGTTTTTGTTTCCAATGAGAAAAGATATTCATTTGCTCTTTACCAACTTTCTGAGGTCTTTTCTCGATATTCTCCCCCTCCCGATCAAGTTTTATTCCTCCGCATTAGCGGATTGAAAATTTTTCAATTTACAAATCAATAACATCCAACAAAAAGAAAATTCAAGTGGAATGTACAAGCAAATGATCAGCAGGTTCTTTCAATAGCTTCACAGAGTGATCGACTGGGCCAGAAAGCTTTGCTTTCATCTGGATTGGTGCCTATGGTTAGAGAAAGGGAATAAAAGATTTTCTAGAGAAATTCGATTTTAAGATTGAAGGCTATGAAAAGACCAGGGTAGAGACTAGACCAGATCCAGAGGACATGATTTTTAGTGCGAATAAGGTCTTGACAGAATGGTATATTGATAGCTAAAAAACGAATTAAACAGAATACATCACAATTACACAGAACTATCTGCATGATATTCAAGGTCGGTTTTGGAAACGGCTCAGATTACTAACTATATTAATCATGCTAGACTCAAAGTAGCCTTAGACACAGGCTGTGCACGCACGTTTGTTTCAGCAACCAGGAACTACTTCTAGCCCGCTGAATCCAGGTGGGGGTAAATATTCAGGTGGTTGGGGGCTAGCGAATGTAGGGGGTGGGTTTTATTTATATCCGATGCAAGAGCAGTATTATTTTGGGCCTGAGCAGACACAATGGCTTGTGAATGGTAGGTATATTTATGATATTCGTGGGGTAAATTTGGTTTGGAACTTGAGAAAAGAGCCTTTGGAGCGCATGGAGTGGAGCGGTTTTAATGCTAAAGTTCGGCTGCCAAGAGTTCAGGCGCCAGGAACGCTGAAATATTGGTCGATTTGTAACCATACGCTTTTTGTTAATCCGATTTCGAGCGCGCAGTTTCCTATTGAGCTGGATTGTGTGCTAGAGCCTATATTTATGCCTTCGAGTGGAGAGGATACAGACATAATCTCTCCGTATAATGATTTAGTCCCTTTCCTTTCTATGCAGTGTATTTAGCCCTATCCGAGCGTAAAGATAGTATGGCTGAATGGTTTTTGCAGCAGTACAGAGAACAGCTTAGGAATATAGTTAGAAATAGCCGGACTCGATGATTTATCATTTGAATTTAGGAGTGGGGGCTCTTCATAATTAGATTACGCCTATAAAAGGAAGAAGGCTCGCTTTAGGTTTTGAGCAGCAGCTTGCTTCCACACTTAGGCATCAGTAAAGGTAAGCGGCTGATGAGCAGAATGTTACTTATTTAAATTTTCAAGTGTTAAATCAGTATTTGAGTCAGTTTCGCTCGCAAACCATCAGGGTCAAAATGCCTTTCCATTTTGCCTTTATAGGCTATGGAAATAACGCTTGTAACTTCAGAAATGACTACAACCACTGCGTCTGTTTGCTCACTCAATCCAAGAGCAGCCCTGTGTCTTAATCCTAGAAGCCGTTCCATCTGTTCAACTTGACTTAATGGGAAAATAGCCGCAGCAACCACAATCTGATCTCCTCGTATAATTACCCCCCCGTCATGCAGAGGGGTCCTTGGATAGAAAATCGTCACTAGAAGATCCGCACTGACTTGAGCATTAAGAATAGTCCCCGTATCCCTTGCAGGAAGATACACATCGTCCTGCTCGATAGCTATTAAGGCACCAATATGTTCTCTTTGCAGGATCTCAGCTGCATTGACAATATGTTCAATGACCTCAGATTTTTGTTGTCTTCCAATGTGGACGACACTTCTGCGTCCCACTTCTGCAAAAACCTGACGAAGCTCCGGCTGGAATAGGACTACCAGGGCTACAAAAAAAGATGGAGAAAAGAGCTTCAATAGCTCTGTCAATACCCTCAAATGGAAAACAGAAGAAAACAGAGTCAATCCTACAAGCACAACAATAAGACCTGTTAATACCTGAAAGCCTCTAGTACCTTGTAACAATTTCCAAATCTGATAAATAGCTGTCGCTATAATCAAAATCTCTAACAAACCAGAAAGGGGAAATCCAAAGAGTTTCATAGGCTGCAATCTGCCTTCCAAATTTTTTCAAGCAATTCCCTTGCTGCTACGGCCGTTACTACATCGTGCACTCTCCAGATTTCGACACCCTGCCAGAATGCAACTGTTTGGGCAATAATATTCATCATTTCGATATCAACCCCATGCCGCTTTGCAAAAGCTTGCAAAAAACTCTTCCTCGATACACCAATCATAAGCGGTCTTCCTAAATCATGGAAACGATTCAGTCGTCTCAACAATATGAGATTCTGAGTCTTATCTTTGGCAAATCCAAAGCCCACATCACAAATGATTCTTTCTTTGTCTATTCCCGCTTGTAAGCATCGATCGAGTTTTACCGAAAGCTCATTGAATACTTCCTCGACAATGTCATGATACTGCGCCTCCTTTTGCATAGTCTTTGGCATACCTCGGGAATGAACGAGGATATAGCCCACAGGACTCCTTGCAACAACTGTCAAAATTTCAGGGTCCCATCCTCCCCCAGATACATCATTGATAATATCGGCTCCATGATCTATTGCCATTTGGCAAACCTTTGACTTGTAGGTGTCAATGGAAAGAGGAATCGTTAGTTTAGCCCTGCATCTTTGTAAGACTGGAAGCAGTCTTGTCATTTCTTCTTTTTCGCTGACTGGTTCTGCACCAGGACGAGTGGATTCAGCACCTAAATCTATAAGGTCAACCCCACTGTCCTGCATCCAAAATGCTCTGTCGGCTGCCACCTGCGGATTTAAATATCGACCGCCATCAGAAAAAGAATCCGGAGTGATATTAATTATGCCCATAATCAAAGGACGTCCCATAGGAAAAACGATCTTTTGTTTACCTATATTCCATTGCATTTCTTTTTTTAACATGTCTGAAAATAAGGCGAAAAAAATATTTTTCTTAAGTTATAATCTGCCAAAAAACATTATAATTACCTGTTTTTCTTAGCCTTTTAAAATTCTATCTCTCCATCCGATTGGCAACACAGATATTTTGTCCCAAGCAGCAGTTAAGACTGCTACCGGAGGAAAGATGTAGTTTTTCCACCCCCAATTCAGTCTGCATAAGGGTTCATTCCGTTTACAAAACTATCGGACCCGCTGTCTTTTTCAAATATTATTAGCAAAACCTGCTTTGAAACTTCAATGAAGGCCATTTAAGTTGAGCTTTGCCTCTTCCTTTTTCTCATCCTCTATGGCCAAAGCATATGCAAATATTAAAACTGATCTACAACTGAACCTCCCCATGGCTAAAGCCAGGGGGGGCTAGGGATGAGACACGCTGAATACTTGCACCCCTCCCGCTTTCTTGAGAAGCCAAGCACTGCGACGTGCCCGTTCTCATCGTCGGCTGGCGTTCCCCTTCGGTAGACGGCCCGCTCTGACGCCCCGGAGGACGTGGGAGACGGCGACGGCCGTCTCCGCTTGCAGGTTGACCGAAGCTCGACGGCCGCCTGCCGCAGGAGCGGTTCCGCACCCGGCCACAGGCCATCTTGTCCTGGTGTGCATCGAGCCTGTCTTCGGAGACGAAGCGAGCAAGGAAGGCGTAAAAGAGGTCCCTTTGGAGGGGCAACAGCCCGTAGTCGCAGCGGTGGACACGCACAGACAGCGGCTTCTTTTCGATGCGTCCGCAGAGGCATGCCTGCGAGAGTATGGTAGGACGTGTCGGGAATTCGTAGAGTCTGCCACCAGCCCTCTCAGCCTTGCGGCAAACGATGCGGACGAACATCCTCCTCACCTTGACCTTCATGCTCCCTCCGAAATTCTTCTGGTAGCTTGGATATGAGATCTTCTCGGTCTTGACGATATTCCAGGTTGTAAAAATCTGATTCGCCAACTCCCCATGGCTTCTCTTGCGCTCGGCTGCAAGGAGTCGCTTAGTTTCTTTAAGCCGTTCCTCGAAGAAGCCGATACCGCAAGGAGGCGATCCATCTCTTAAGCGCCTTTCTTCACTGTCCGGTCCTCATTAAAATTGTCCGGGTTGGTCCCCCGGCGTAAACGGCCAATCGCTCTCTGGACGGACCTAAGCTTGCGCCAGGGCTGCTCGACCCCCTGGCATAACTTCTCCAGGCAAGCTGCGGTCTCCTCGATGATTGCGACTGTAGAAGGCCAATATCGAGGCAGGCGTTCGCCTCATCGTGCGCCTGCCGGGTCTTCGCAGGCGGCGTCCCCTTCTGGACGAGCGGCACCTACCAGCGGTCCTGGCCCCGGATCGTCCATCGAATGACACGGTAGTATTTCGTCTCGGAGGAGAGTGCGGCGGCTTGCCAGCCGTCGCGGTCCCT